>JBITAB010000240.1:0-19919 GCA_044439825.1 Phycisphaerales bacterium JB064
GGTGGACATCCAGTTCGGCTTCAGCTGGGCCATCGGCGAGCAGTGGGCGTTCGTTGGGGCCCACCAGGATGGCTCGGTCGACAGGTTCGGCGGCTCGGTGTATGTCTACCGTCGCGGCCCCGACGATCGCCTGGAGTTCTTCCAGAAGATCGACACGCCAGAGCCGGGAAGCTCCGACCGCTTCGGCATCGGCCTGGACTTCGACGGTCGAACCCTGGCGGCCGGTGCCTGGTGGGCCACGTCGCCCATCGAGTTGCAAGGCGCGGTGTACACGTACGAGCTCGACGGCGACACGTGGACGCTGCGCCAGAAGATCCTCCACGGCGAGCCGGAGGAAGAGGACGCTTTCGGCCTGAACCTGATGGTGTCGGGCGACCACCTGGTGGCTCAGGCGGCCGGCCGGGCTCGTCCCGGCTCCCGCGAGTCGGTCTTCCACTTCACGCGCGGGGCCGATGGCCTGTGGCGGCAGGAACGCGAGCTCGTCCCCACGCCGCCCGAGTGGATGCAGAAGTATGGCAATACCATGGCGACCGACGGCCGCTACGCCGTGATCGGCGCTTCTGCAGACCAGGACGGCGCGGCCTACTTGTTCGATCTGGCCTGCGGCGCGTGCGCCGTCGACCTCGACGCCGACGGTGCGCTCACCGTCTTCGACTTCCTCGCCTTCCTGAACCTCTTCCAGGACGGCGACGCGCAAGCCGACTTCGACGGCGACGGCGCCCTCACTATCTTCGACTTCCTGGCCTTCCAGACGGCGTTCGATGCGGGGTGCGAGTAGGCAGTTGTAGTGGGCTGGGGCTATCGGGCTTAGCATGGCCGATGGCTGATGACTCTGTGCCGATGGTCGAGATGTATACGGATGGCGCGTGCTCGGGGAATCCTGGGCCTGGGGGGTGGGCGTTCATCTTGAGGCATCCGGCTTCGGGGCAGGAGAAGGAAGGCAGCGGCGGGGAGAAGGCCACGACCAATAACCGGATGGAGTTGGAGGCGGTGATCCGGGGGCTGGAAGCGCTCAGCCGGGCGTCGCGGGTGGAGCTGTATTCGGACTCGCAGTATGTGCTCAACGGGCTGAAGGAGTGGATGGCCTCGTGGAAGAAGCGTGGATGGAAGACGGCCAGCAAGCAGCCGGTGAAGAACCAGGACTTGTGGATGCGGCTGGACGAGCTGATGGGCGAGCACACGCTGAGCTTCCACTGGGTGCGGGGGCATAACGACCACCCGGAGAACGAGCGGGCCGACCGGCTGGCGGTGGCGGCGCGTGACGCGGCGGCCAGGCTCCCATAAGCACGGCTGGATTGGTATTGGGACGTGGCTGTGAGGGCGCGCCGGCATAACCGGCGCGTTTTGCCTTGTCTGGCTGGTTTGCGGGCACAGGCGGATGGTGAATGGGACGATGGTCTGCGTCGGAAGCCGGTGTGCGATGCCGGCGAGCGACACCCGTTGAGGGGGACCTGCGCGTGAACCTGCACGAGATCCTGAAGGTGGCCCACAAGGCCAACGCCTCCGACATCCACCTTGTCGCCGGCCAGCCGCCGGTGATGCGCGTGAACCAGGTGATGACGCCCATGGACTTCCCTGTGATCTCGCCTGGCGGTGGCCGGGAGATCCTGGAGACGATGGCGCCCGCCGAGGCCGTGCAGACGTTCGATCGCCAGAAGGACGCTGACTTTTCGTATGAGGTCGAGGGGCTGAGCCGCTACCGCGTGAACGCCCACTTGCAGCGTGGCGCGGTTGGGTTGTGCTTGCGTGCCATCAAGACGAAGGTGCCGCCGCTGAGCGCGTTGACGCTTCCGGAGGTTATCGCCCGCCTGACCTATCTGCCCCGCGGCCTCGTGCTCGTGACGGGCGATACGGGATCGGGCAAGTCGACGACGCTGGCGGCGATGATCCAGGCGATGAACGAGCGGTATCGCAAGCACATCATCACGCTCGAGGACCCGGTGGAGTACACGTTCGAGAGCGACCACTGCCTCATCGAGCAGCGCGAGCTGGGGCAGGACATGCCCACGTTCTCCAGCGGTCTGAAGCACGCCTTGCGTCAGGACCCGGACATCATCCTGGTGGGTGAGATGCGCGACCTGGAGACCACGGCGCTGGCGATCAGCGCGGCCGAGACGGGCCACCTGGTGCTCAGCACCTTGCACACGGTGAACGCGAGCCAGACGGTGGAGCGCATCATCGATATGTATCCCGCGGGCCAGCAGAACCAGATCCGCTCGATGCTCGCCAACACGCTGCAGGCGGTGGTGAGCCAGACGCTGTTCAGCCGCATCGACGAGCCGGGCATGGTGCCCGCGGTCGAGACGCTGTTGTGCACGCCTGCCGTTCGCAACCTGATCCGCGAGAACCGTACGTTCGAGATCCCCAACGTGATCGAGACCAACCGGTCGATCGGCATGAGCAGCCTGGACGCGTCGATCGCGGAGCTGTACTTCAACGGGATGATCTCGAAGGAGGACGCGGTGGCTCAGGCCGCGTTCCCCGACAAGCTCGAGCGTCAGCTGGTGGCCTGATTGGTTGGTGCATGGATTCGAAGCGGGGCCGCCGAGCCCCGAGGGGTGTGAGCCGCAATGCCGAACTATCGCTATCAGGTCAAGGGCCCCGGGGGGCAGATCCAGGTGGGCGTGCTGTCTGCGGACAGCGTGCAGACCGCGGCGACGGTGCTGCGCAACCAGGGTCTGCACATCCTGGCCGTCAACCCTGTGGGCGGCGGGGCGCAGCGTCAGGCGTTCATGCAGAAGCTGGCCGACCTGAACTCGGGCAAGCCCACGCAGAAGCATGTGCTGGAGTTCACCACGCAGCTGGCGGTCATGATCCGAGCGGGTATTAACCTGCGGGCGAGCCTGGAGGGCATCGCCGACCAGACGCAGCACCGCGGCTTTCGCAAGGTCATCAATCAGCTTCGCACGGACGTGGAGAGCGGTAAGAGTTTCTCGGAGGCCTTGGCTCGCCACCCGAAGCTGTTCGGGTCTTTGTACGTGAACATGGTGCGGGCCTCGGAAATGAGCGGTTCATTCAGCCAGATGCTGGACCGCATCGCGGGCTATATCGCCCAGCAGATCGAGACCCGCAAGATGGTCGTGGGCGCGTCGATCTACCCCGGCATCATCGGCACGATGGCCGTGGCGGTGACGGTGTTCCTGCTGACCTTCGTGCTGCCGAAGTTCAAGGCGGTGTTCGAGGGCAAGGAGGACGCGCTGCCTGGCTCGACGAAGTTCCTGATGGGGCTCAGCGAGTTCCTGCAGTTGCAGTGGCCCTACATCGTGGCCGGCGTGTTCGGCTTCGGCGTGGCCGGCTTCCTGGCGCTTAAGACCGAGCCCGGCGGGCTGTTCGCCGACCGCATGAAGCTGTCGATCCCCGTGTTCAAGACGATGTTCCGCAGCCTGTACATCAGCCGCAGCTTGCACACCAAGGGCCAGCTGATCAACGCGGGCGTGCCGATGCTCGACACGCTGGCGATCACCGGCGATATCTCGGGCAACCGCCTGTACAAGGCGATGTGGAAGAACGTGTACCTCTCGGTGAAGCAGGGTAAGAAGATCAGCCTGCCGCTGAGCAAGACGACGCTGCTGCCGCGGGCCGTGGTGCAGATGATCTCGGCCGGTGAGGAGTCCGGTAAGCTGGGCGAGGTGCTCGACGAGGTCTCGGTGTACTACGCCAAGCAGTTGAAGGACCAGATCAAGGCGTGCACGAGCCTGATCGAGCCGGTGATGATCATCGTTATGGGCGGCATCGTCGGTTTCATCGCCATGGCCATCATCCTGCCCATCTTCCGGATGAGCCAGATCGTGAACTGATCGGGCGGATGTAATGGACGGTTTGGATTGGCGGGGCTGGTTTCGGCCCCGCCTGCGTACTGGAGGTGGGTTGTGTCGATCGGCCTTGGGAAGTCTCGGATGTTGCGGCGGACGGCCGGGCGCGGCTTCACGCTGATCGAGACGGCGCTCGCGACGGTGATCATCGGCGTTGGTGTCGTTGCCATCGTGGAGGCGCACCAGGCCTTCATGAAGAGCAACCAGTGGTCGACGCACGCCGCGACGGCGACCTTCCTTGGCGGAGAGATCCGCGAGATGACGGTGAACCTGCCCCGCCACGACCCGGTGACCGGGCTGCGTGTTGCCGGTGGTGAGCTTGAGGGCTGGGGCCCCGAGCCCGGCGAGGTGCTCGTCGAGGACTTCGATGACCTGGATGATTTTGACGGATTGACGTTCGCGTTCGATGGCACCCCTGGGTTTGCAGACGACGACGACCTGCCCGGTCCGCTCGATGCCTTTGGGCTGGTGATCCCCGAGATCTTCGCCGACGGCACGGTGATGCTGGACGAGGACGGCAACCCGATGGCCATGATCGGGTGGCGCCAGCGGGTGCGCGTCGTGAAGGTGCATCCGACCGATCCCACACGAGAGCTCGCGCCGGATTACGTCGAGGCGCCGGTGGGCGCTTCGTCGGGGATCGCGATCGATGAGTTTCCGCTGAAGGTGGAGGTAATCGTGACCTACGAGGGTCCGTTCGCGACCACCGAGGTTGAGGTGACACGGGTGACCTGGATCGTGCCTTGATAGGGATGGCAGAGGGAACGCCGGAAGGACTTGATGATGACGCCAGTACGACCAGTCGCTCGCAATGGCCGCCGACGCCTCGGACCGCGCCGCCGCGGGGTGGTGTCGGTGCTGTCGATGATGTTCCTGATCCTGTTCGGATCGCTGGCCGCCGCCATGGCTGTGGTCAGCCAGGGCAACCTGCGAACCGCGGCGGCGCACCTGCACGTGAGCCGTGCGATGAGCTCGGCTGAGACCGGATTGGCGGTCGCCGAGCAGCGGCTGGAGGAGGCCGTTTCTCGGTTCGTGATCGATCGTGGCGATATCGACGGCACGCTGGGCACCCAGCTCTGGCTGGGCGCACTGCCCGCGGACGTGGATGTGATCGTGCGTCCCATGTCGAGCGGCGACGTGCCCGCGGGCGTGGCGCCGGCCCTTGCCGTGCTGCACGATGACGACCAGAACACCATCGCCATCGACGGCATCGTGGCCCCGATCATGGGCGCCGCGCCGGTTGGCGTAGACCTGACTATGTTCGCGGACGACAACTGGCTGTACACTCCGGCCATTGGCCTGGTTGACCAGGACGCCGACGGTGATCCGCGCGGACAGGCCTATCAGATCACCTATGCGCCGCTGGCTAACGGCAGCGACATCCGCATCGTGGTCACCGGGTATGACTTCGATCATCAGCGTGGCGGGGTGCCGCTGACGCGAACGATCAGCAAGGACTACCGCATGGCCAAGCGTGTGGACCATGCCGTGATCTCGCCCAACAGGATCATGATCGGCAAGAACGTCATGATCGACGGCGACCTGGGTTCCACGTTCACCGACCTTACTTATGAGAATGGCGATCCGATGCTGCTGCGATCGGACTTCCGCCACTTGCACGCCGATCTTGACCAGCGGCTGGACGCTCTGGCGAACAACATCTCGCGGTGGGACGTCGACAACGACAACCGCCTGCGCGTGAGCCACCCCGAGGAGGGTCAGGGCCAGGGGCTCGACCTGGACGGGGACGGCGAGGCCGACGAGAGCGCTCTGGACGTCAACAAGGACGGGTACATCGACGAGTTTGACCTGTTCCTGGCGTTCTATGACAAGAATGGCGATGGCCGTGTTGCGCTGAGTGATGCGCTGCGCGCGGGTACGCCGGGTGAGTTTGCGGCGGCGGAGTTTGTCGATGACGACGGCCGTGCGGTGGATGATGCCTTGGGCCTGCTGATCGATAGCGCCAAGCCCGACCGCAACCGCAACGGTGTGAGCGGCTTCGTGGACGTGAACGGCGATGGAACCTGGCAGCCCGGCGATGAGCCGCTGCAGGATGTCGATCCATATTCGGGGCTGTTCGCCGATCAGGTGCTGGGCTATCGCGATGGCTACATTGACGCCCGCGACCTGTATCGGAAGGTGGATGGCACGCTGGCATTCCGCGCCACGCGTGGTGATTGGGAGAGTTTCCAGGGGCCGGTCGAAGATCGGCTGCAAGGGCCGATCGATCCGGATGACGACGCCGCGATGACCTTCGGGGCGTCCGGTGACGACCTGCCGGAGATGACGACGGATCGGTTCACCAAGGCGAAGGACCAGATCGCCGCGGGCGCCGCCAACGGCGAGTTGTTCTGGAGCCAGGTGGCCAAGAACCTCGGTATGGGCGGGCCCGGCGACCTGGTCGGCTATGTCGAGCCCGGCACCGATCCGGAAGCGCCCCAGTACTACCGGCTGGACGCCGACGCGAACGGCGATGGCCGTCCGGACAACTGGGACACGGCGTACTTCGAGAAGACGCCCTTCAACAGCCCGAACTTCACGGACTGGTACTACCGCCCGGTGTTCGTGAACATGGTGTTCAAGGACGCCGTGCTGGAGCGAGGCCTGAACGCGCTGTTCATCAATTGCACGTTCGTGGGCATCACCTATGTGCAGACCGAGACGACCAACGAGCACCTGAACTGGGAGCTGTATGGCAAGATGGAGTTTGACTCGGGTTCGGGCCGTCCCCAGCCGACTGCGCCGCGGGTGGCGGTGACCGATCCGACCGAATATCCCACCGATGTGCTGCCGGCGACGGCGCTGCCGCCCGACCAGGGGTTCTACATCCCCGCGAACCCGTTCGCGCAGGCTCTGGACAAGGCGGACTTCCTAAAGAACTCGCGGCCCGTGAACTTCGACGACCTGCTGGACCCGATCGTTCTGGATGGCCGGCATATCACCGACACGAAGCTGGTGTCGAACAACATCCGCTTCCACGATTGCCTGTTCATCGGGTCGATCGTGAGCGATACGCCCACGCAGTACACGCCCACTCGCAACAAGATGCAGTACACGGGGGCGACGCGCTTCATGCGCGAGCATCCTGATCCCGAGAAGAAGACCGACGAGCGGTATCGTCCTGACAGCGACGACGAGGAGCTGATCGACCTGTCGAGCATGATGCTGCCGGGGTATTCGGTCGACCTGGGCACGTTTAACAGCCCCCCCACTCAGGACGTGCAGCTCGGCGGCGTGATCGTGGCCGGCGTAATGGACATCCGTGGTAACGCGGCCATCGACGGCGCACTGCTGATGACCTTCAAGCCCGTACCAGGATCGGCGCCGCTGGTCGACCAGTTCGGCATCCCGGTGGGCAACCCGGCGATGTTCAACACCACGCTTGGCTACTTCGGCCCGGACGACGGTGACGCCGAATCGCTGGACCCCTCGACCCTGCCCGAGGCGATGGCTGTCGACCCGCTGACCGGCGAGACGCGGATGCAGAAGATCGTCGGCTATGACACCAATGGCGACGGGCTGGCTGACGTGCCGCATGATTCGCCGGACGTGCCCGATGGGGCCGTGGCGATCCCGTTCTATGGGTATGGCCGCGTGCATCTGCGGTTTAACCCCAACATGACGCTGCCGGATGGCATCATGCTGCCCGTGCAGGTGGAACTGATGCGTGGTTCATACCAGGAGGGTCGCCCGTGAAGCGCCGGACTGTGCGAGGATTGCTGGCCCGGAGCGGGCGCGGCTTCAGCCTGATCGAGATGATGGTGGCGCTGGGGATCAGCGCGGCCCTGCTGACGGCTTCGCTGGCGGCTCTGGACACGAGCTTTAAGAGCTATCAGCAGACCAGCGAGACGGCGTCGACGCACGTGGTGACGCGCATCGTGACGCACCGGGTGCTGACGATGATCCGCACGGGTCGCGAGTTTGCGCCCTATCCGCTGGACGTGCTGGACCAGACGCAGAACCCGATGTTCAGCAACAGCATCGAGTTTGTGTCGGATGAGGACGAGGCGACCAATTATCGCCAGGTGACGCGCATCTTCGCCGAGCTCGATCCCGACGCCACCGATGGTTCGCAGCGGCTCATGCTGACGCTCGACGAGTTCACCGATGGCGTGCTGACCACCAGCGAGACCCGGCCGCTGCTGCGCGGTGTGCTGGATGCGACGTTCACGCTGGAGTATGACGTGGGCCCGCGCCTGACGCGGGCGACGATGGACCTCACCGTCGAATCCAGCGACTTGGGTGGGGCGAGCCTGAACGCGAACTGGGACACGCCCACGCTGCGGCTGGTGGCCAGTGCGTCGCCGCGACGGCTCGAGGGGCGGTAGAGGCTCCTAGGGGCAGCCGTAGTGGAACCACGCCTGGTACACCAGGTAGTCCATCAACGAGAACCCCCCATCGCCGTCCACGTCAGCAATGGGCTGTTGGTCCTGCCACGCTGTCGTGAACGTGAGCCAATCGAAGAGGGTCAGTCGTCCATCGCGGTCCATGTCGGCCGGGCAGGGCGGCGGCGGGCGGCGGCCATAGACGATGGCGGCGACTTCGCATTCTGCGCCGCCCAAATATCCTACCGATATATCGGGCACACCGTCGGCGTTCACGTCGCCGACGCCGTGCAACACACCGTTGAATGAAACCGACTGGGCTGGCCCGATATCTCCAACTTGCACCAGCGGTTCATATCTCCAGTCCGCACAACCATAAATGACCCGATCCTTCAACAGGATGTCGTCTACTTGATCCCCATTTACGTCTCCCAGCCTACGAATCGGATGTCGCTGCAAACTGCTCGCACTCGCCACGATACGAAAACCATCTTCGCCGTCAAGGTCTGAGAGGTTCACAACAGGTGGGAATGGACTACGATGAGAAGCGTATCGACCGAACACGACATACAGAGAATAGGTCTGGCTGTCGATGTACGCCGATACTCCTACATCCTCGATTCCATCTCCGTTGATATCCCCGAGGGACCCGACGGTGCGAATGTGCACGCCGTGATCACTCGCGTCAAGGAAGACAGCGCTGTCTTCATCGAGAGTTGCCACATCCACCCCTAAAGGGAACGGGTCATCTGGCGCTCGGCCGAAAACAACGTATGCACCCGAACGTTGGCTGGTCCAGCTGGTAGGAATCAGAAGATCGCGAACGCCATCACGATTGAGATCACCTGCCGACTCGATACGGCTCGCCAATGAAATGTCACGATCGGAGCACCCGAAGAACACACCTCCGCTTGAGTCACGCAGCGTAGCGGGGGAGGCAAACCGAGGGAACAGATCTCCGGGAGTCCGACCGAACACGACGGCAGCAGAATAAGACCACCCATATGGCGACCGTCCCCCGTGAGACAACGCCAAGTCGTCCAAGCCATCGCCGTTCACATCCCCAACTTGGTTGAAAATTCTCGTATCGAATAGATAAGACCCACTTAAGGTCATCGTCGGCGTGTCGGGATCGATCGGGTCAAATGCGCCGCTAGCCGCCTCGTCCCGCCCAAAGACGATATGCGAGACGGCGAAGTAGTAATCGCCCCTACCACTCACGATTTGCGTCTCAGAACCGGCCACGTCATCGATCCCATCGCCGTTGATGTCACCAACATTTGTTGAAGGCCCGGCACCGATCGGTGTAAACCTGAACTGGAATCCTGGATTGCGTATCGGATCAGAGATGTCGATGATCGCCGGTGAATCGGCCATGCTCATGAGTACACCAAAACCGAACTTCGTGCGTGGGTCATAAATAGCTACATCGTGCAGCAGATCTTCCAGGCCGTCGCCATTGATATCGCCGGCTCGCAAGGGCGGCTGGAACTCGCTCATTGACCAAGCGTGCCCACAGTTCTGCAACACGTACCCCAGCGAACCATCCCCGCCTCGTGAGGGCAGGAGGTCTCGCCAGTCGAAGCTGGGCCCGAATGGTTCGGCCAGCGGGTCGCTCTGGGCGGCAGCGGGTATGGCCAGGCCCATGACGGCCAGCATGCTGAGCACTCGCGCACGATCGTTGACGTTGCCCATGGCAAGCCTCCAGGAAGCGGGATGTGGTCGTCGCCGGGGCCTGGTGCGGCCCGCTCGGCGGTCGGCGGGGGTGGCCCTTGGGCCACTACGAGAGTGTACCACCGTTTCGGGGCGACGCAAGGCGGCTTTCGGGTGGGCCCGAGCGAACACACCGGGGGCTGGCACCTACGCTGGTGCCATGGCCTACACCGCCCTCGCCCGACGCTATCGCAGCACCGATTTTGAGACCGTCGTGGGTCAGGAGGCGGTCGCACGCACCCTGGCCAAGGCCATCGAGCAGGGGCGGGTGGCCCATGCCTACCTGTTCTGCGGCACGCGGGGCGTGGGCAAGACCTCGATGGCCCGGATCTTCGCCAAGGCCCTGGCCGGGGGCGGCGCCGAGGTCGACAAGGCGATCATGGAGGGCCGCGACAGCGACGTGATCGAGATCGACGCGGCCAGCAACCGCGGCGTGGACAACGCTCGGGAACTGATCGCCAACGCGGGGTACATGCCGCTGCGGGGCAAGCTGAAGGTCTACATCATCGACGAGGTCCACATGCTGACCAAGGAGGCCTTCAACGCCCTCCTGAAGACGATGGAAGAGCCGCCCGAGCACGTCAAGTTCATCCTGTGCACGACCGAGGCCAACAAGGTCCCCCCCACCATCCAGAGCCGGTGCCAGCGGTTCGACTTCAGGATGATCCCGGCTGGCCGGATCGCCGAGCACCTGCGCGAGGTGAGCGAGAACGAGGGCGTGGAGGCCGACGATGACCTATTGGCCGCCGTGGCACGGCTTGGCGCGGGTTCGATGCGCGATGCGCTGAGTCTGCTGGATCGGCTCATGGCTGCAGGTGACAAGCATCTGACGCTCGCGCGTCTGGAAGAGTTGCTGGGGCTGCCCGATCGCGAGCTCGTGGGCCGGCTGATCGATGGGATCTCGCAGGGCGACACGAAGGGGGCCCTCGAGGCGGGCGATGAACTGCTCCGGCTTGGCATCAGCCCCGAGCTTGGCCTCGAGACGCTGGCGAACCGACTGCGCGACCTGATGGTGCTGCGTGTGTGTGGCGTGGACACGACGCTCGTGGAGTTGTCGGATGCGGCACGGCAGAGCGAGAGCGAGCGGGCGGGACGGTTTGACGCGCCGGCCCTGAGCCACATGATCGCATTGTGCGAGACGGCCCAGCGGGTGTGCCGCGAGAGCCCGGCGCCACGAGCGATGTTCGATGCTGCTCTCGTGCGGCTGGCGATGGCCGAACGGTTTGCCGACCTGACGGCCATGGCGGCTGGCGGTGGTGCGACCAGATCGCCGGAGATGGCGCGGGGAAAAGCCTGAGGCCGGCGGCGACGCCCGAGAGCGTCGCTCCCCCGGCCCAACCGCCAGAACGAGCAGCCCCCCCGCCTGCGCCCCCCGCACAGCGTTCGTATCAGGTAGAAGCGAAGCCCGCACCACCTGTCGAAGCGCCGCAAACACGGTCTGTTGGGCCGGCCCCGCACGACCACACCCTCGTGCGGCGGGCACGAGAGTTGTTTGCCCCCGAGAGTAACGGATAAGACGGGCGGGACTAACCTGTAGAAGGGCGTTTTCGGCCCGCGAAGTGTTTGTGAGCCCATTGGAGTTGCTGCGATGTCCCAGAAAAAGTCCGGCCTTGTGAAGAATCTCGTTCTCTTGCTCATCGTGGCGGCCTGTGGCGTCGGCGTGTGGTACTTCCTGACGCAGAAGGCGGGCGCGATGGACGAGGCTGGCGCCCAGGTCTGGATCGAGAATGGCGAGATGGTGCAGGAGCAACTCGACCTGGAAGGCGTCAAGGCCAAGCTTGGGCACGACTCCCCAGAAGATCTGGGGGAGGGTCGATATCGCTTCGATATGTCGCGGGTGAAGTCGAGCAACACGCTGGTCGTCGATGTGGTGATCCGCGGTGGCCGGGTGATCTCGTACACCATCGTGACGCCGGCGTCTTGAGCGGCCTCGCCAGGGAGGGCGACCATGTTTGACCAGATGCGCACGTTTGGCGCGCTCGCGAACCTGATGAAGGACCGCCAGAAGCTGGCCGACGCGGCGGCACGCGTGAAGGACCGGCTGGAAGCCAGCCGCGTCGAGGGTAACGCGGGTGGCGGAGCGATCAGCGTGACCGTGAGCGGGGCGATGAAGGTGGTATCGGTGCGTATCGAGCCGGCGATGGCGGCCGCATTCTCGGCCGATGAGCGCAGCCGGGCGATGGCCGAGGACCTGATCGCCCAGGCGACCAACGACGCGATGGCCAAGGCGCAGGCCGTGGCGCGCGAGATCATCGGCGAGGAGGCCAAGGCTCTGGGCCTGCCCGAAGAGCTGAGCAGCCAGCTTGGCGGGCCGTTTGGCTCGGCCATGGGGCTGTGAGCGTCACGCTGCTTGAGTTGCCGGAGCGTCGGGGCCTGCGTCTTGAGGTGCGTGGGGCGATGCCATCGCAGGATCCTGCGATCGAGGCGGCGTGGCAAGCGGCGTGCTCTGCGAATCCCAAGCTGTTTGATGGACCGATCCTGTCGGTGCGGGGGATCGATGCGGGCGGGGGTGTGATTCATGCCGCTGCGGATCGGTTCTCGCATGTGGTGTGTAATCGGCCAGGCCGCTCGATGGCGACGACCATCTTGAGCGTGACCGGGGTGATCGAGTCGAGCATTGGCAACCGGCCATGCGTGTTGCTTGCCCGGCGGGGGAGGTCGACGCGGAGCTATCCCGGCATGTGGGAGTTTGCGCCCGCGGGTGGGCTGCATGTTCCCGAGCGGCGGGGCGCACTTGGGCTCGGTCATGTTCTTGAGACGTTGCGCACGGAGCTGGCCGAAGAGGTTGGTGTGACGGCACACCTTGAACAAGCGCGAGCTGTTGCGCTGGTAGCCGATGCTGATGCACGGAGCCTGGACATCATCGTGCGGGCGCACATCGCGGGACCTGCCCCTGTGTTGCGGATCGGCGGGGAGCACGCGTGGGAGTGCTCGGAGGCTCGGTGGGTGTTCGTTGACGAAGTGGCTTCGTTTTTGCGCGACGCGGAGGGCGGAGTGATCGAGCCAACGCTCGAGATTGCGCGTTGGCTTGGCTGGATGTAGGCCTCAGCCGCCGCCCTGGGGCTGTTCCTGGCGTTTGCGGGGGATGCTCAGCAGGTCTTGAACGGTTTGGCCCGGGCGGAGCAGCGGGCCGAGCAGTTCATCGCCTCGACGCTGGATGAGCACCTGCGGAGCGGGGCGGATGCTCGGGCCGTCGAGCGGGCCGCTGACGCGCCACGGGACGGTGGTCGCGGTGCCAAACCCTGGGATGCTGCGGCCAACGAGGCTGCCGAGCCCGGTGTTGAAGCTTCCGGCGGCTTCGTCGGAAAGCGCCGCCATGGGCAGCCAGACGAGCACGTTCATCTCGTTGGCGGCGAGGTTCACGGTGCCCTCGCTCTCGATGGTCAAGTCGCCAAGCGGCAGCTTGAAGGGTGTGTAGGTGACCAGGCCGTTGGTCATCGAGACCTCGATGGGATCGATGCGGCGGCCGACCTGTCCTTCGCGTCGCTGGCCCGTGGCCTTCAGGACACCCGCGAGCAGGCTGCTGGTGCGGAAGCGTGCGGTGCCCAGCGCGATCGTCGCCTTGCCCTGGCCCTTGGCCCAGTCACCATTGGTGGGGATCTGCAGGCCCTCGGTGCGGATGACCGCGGGGCCGTCTTCGGGACGCTTTTCGACCTGGAGCAGTTCGGGGATGAGTTCGCTGAATCGCTCGGCGATCTCGGGCCTGACCTCGCGCACGGTGAGGATGGTTTGCGGCTCGGGCATCGAGATGATGTGGTTCTCGAGGCGGCCGTAGCCCGAGGCGTCGGCGCGTGGTCCTCGCACGCTGAATCGCAGGTCGGCGGCTGGGGGCTGGCCTGGGATGAGGCGCGCGTTGGAGATCTCCGCGTCGAGGTCGACCTGCGGGCCGAGGCTGTCGGCGAGCAGGCCGTCGGTGTTTGACATTGCGTCGGCGATCGCGACGGGCACATCGTCGCCCTTGAGCGTGCCGCGGAGGACGGCGGTCTGCAGATCGAGCCTGCCCTGGCTATCGGTGGGCTTCTCGATGAGGCTGTTGAGTTCGAGCTTGCCGCCGCCGGTCGTCGCGGCGTTGGCGGTAAGGCTGTAGGTGCTCAGCCCAACACGACGCACGCGGGCATCGAGCGTGTCGAACTCGATGTTGGGCCGATCCTGGATCGCGATGGTGGCGCCCTTGCCCTTCACGGTGGCGTCGATGAACACCGTTTCGGGGTTGAGCAGTTGTGATCCTGCAACGAGGGGGTTGCCTAGCTCGATGCGTTCGAGGTTGATCTGGAAGGGCTCGACAGAATCGATCTGTGCGCCGATGGCGGACTGGAGCCACTGGGCGTCGGGCTTCCAGGTGAGTTGCGTGGGCTTGGTGAGCGTGATGGCGTCGGGTGAGAACTCGGCGGTGATTGGTGATGCCGTGGTGAGCTTGGGGCTGGTCAGTGCGACCGACGCGGTGTTCAGCGACCAGGGTTGCTGGCTTTGTGGCGCCTTCCGAGCCGATGCGGAAAGCTCGATGCGTGCGGTATCGCCGAGTGCGCCCTTGATCGCTGTCGTCGCGGATTCGGCGAGCCCTGCCAGGGAAGTTGCGAGCGGGGTATTGAGCTTGTCGACGACAACGTTGGCGTTGAGCACGCCGTTCTGGCCCGACGTTGCCTTGGCTTGCACCTCGGCGATGCGGCCTCGGCCCGGAGACTCGGCGACGACGCTGAGGTTGGCGTCGAGGCCCGGGCCTGCGGCGATGGCCTTGCCCACCGAATTGATGTCGGCCTTCAGCGTTGTGAGAGCGACGCTGGTGCGGGGCCGTTCTCCCGACTCGTTTGGCTGGCCGACGGGGACGTTGTCGAGGCGGATGGCGCCCTCGGTTGCGAGCGTGACCGTGGTGCCGTCGAGGCCCTTGGCGAGCGAAGCGCCTTGCCCAAGGGGGATGCTGGCCGAACCGACCTGCACCACGATGGGGGCGGTAGATGCCAGCGTGGCGCCCTCGAGGCCGAGCTTCGGCGCGAGCGCATCCCAGAGGGGTCTGCGCGGCGTGGCCTTCAGCGTGGCGCCGCCGAGCGCGACGCGGTCCGTGGCGAGCGAGATGCCGGTCGCTTCGAGGTTCGCGTGCTGGGCGTTCACGTTCAGCACGCCAGCGATGAGGCTCTGGTCTTGCGGCTCACGCAGTTCGAGCTTGGCGGTGACCTGCGGGCCCAGCGCACTGCTCACCCATTGCTGGAGGGGCATGCCCGCCAGTTGCATGTCGAAGGCCGAGGCGACGTCTGCCGGGGCGGAGAAATCGACGGTGCCGGTGACGGCTGGGATGCCTTGGGATGCCAAGAGAGAACCGATGCCGCCGGCACGGAGGTTCGCGGAGAGCTGCGCGGGCTTGTTCGCGACGGTCGGCGTGGAGGCGAGTTGGATCGTGGTGGCGTTCTCACCCGTGGTGAGGTTGAGCGTCAGCGTGTCAACGCCGAGAGCGGGAAGATCTGGCGCGTGCAGCTTTGCGCCGCCCGCTCGAACGGTGGCGGCGGCCTGGGCTTGTGCCAGTTCGGGCTTGAGGCCCTGCATCGGGAGCCTCAATTGGGCGACCTCGGCAGAAACGCCTTGCCCGTTCTCGAGCGCCCAGCCCTCGGGCAGCCAGGGCAACGCGATCGCATTAGGGCGAGCAACCTTGAACGTTGCCGGCGAGAGCAGCGCGATGGCGTCGCTCGTCCACTGCGCGCGGGCGAGCGCCTGCACGTGTGCGGCGGAGATGTCGAGATCGAGATTGGCGGCGTCGTTCTCCGCGGCCGACCATGCGATGGTGGCGGTGATGTTGGGGCCGACGATGCGCGGCACGTCGAGGCCCATCGCTTCAAGAGCGCCCAGCCAGGGCTTGGCGGCCATGACCGGCACGGCGTCGAGCTTGAGCGTCGCGCTCGGCGTGATGCTGGTGAGCATCGCCGGCGAGATCTGTGCGCCCTCGGCGGTCAGGCTCATCACACGGCCGAGGTCCGCCGAGGCGTTGAGGTCGATGCTGCCATCGGGCTGGCCCTTGACGCCTGCCTTGGCCAGCGCGGTCAGCATCAATGGCTTGTCATGGTCGAGCGCGGCATTGACCGTGAGCTCGCTGATGCGCACTTCGACGGGCTGGCCTTCGGGGCCGGGCACGTTCATCAGCGTGCGGCCGGCACGCACGGTCGCGGCGGCTTCGGCTTGATCGAGTGCGGGCTTGCCATCGGGCATGGGCAGGCGGAGGCGATCGAGCGAGAGCGTGAGGCGGCCGGCCTGGGTCACGCTGACGCCCTCGCCGGGCAGCACCATGCTGCGTATGGCGTCGTCGGCGAGGAAGGCCGCGGTGTCGATCTCGATGGCGCCCGCGCGTTCGAGCGTGATGGCGTTGCTCGCGTTGCCGATCGCCAGGTCCGCCGTCAAAGTCTTGGAATTGGCCTTGACGGTGGCGTTGGTGGGCATGCCCTTGGCGAGTTGGGCGTCGAGGTTCAGTGTCAGCCCGCCGCGAGCGGCGACGGCTGCTGTGCTCTCGATCGTGTTATTGCCCGAGAGGCCGCCCAGGGCGCGGGCGGCTTGTTCGGTGAGGCCGGTGATGTTGGCCTTGGCGCTGCCGGTGAGGGTGGCCAGCGCGAGGTCGGCGGAGATATCAAGGCTGCCGTGCTGCGGGGCCTGGGCGATCTCCTGCCTCTGCGTGGGGTGCGCGGGCGGCATGCCGAGGTTTGCCGTCGCGTTGGCGGTGATGGCGTCGCCCTCGGCCTGCACTTCTCCCTTGAGGCCCGCGATGGCGAGCGTTGGCGAGCCTTCACGCGTGATGGAAAGGTCAAGGCCTTCGAGGATGACGCGGGAGAATGGGAGCTGGCCCAGTTCGGCCTTTGCCTCCGTGTCGGCTGCTGCTTCCGCCTCGGCGCCGCGTTGCAGGCCCAGGGCACGCTCGATGTTGGTGGTGCCGTCGGCGGCCATCTGCACGGTGGCCCAGCCGTCGACGTGGATGTCCTGCTCGATGAAGACGTCGAGCAGGCCGAGCAGGCCACCGCCGGTGCGAACCGAGACCGTCGCGACGTGGGCGCCCTCGGGATCGAAGATGGCGGCATGGCCGACCTCGAGATCACCGCGCCATGAGAGTGAAACGTCCTGCACCTCGACACGCCCGGGCAGCCCGAGGCGGCTGGTGATGGCGGGCACCAGGGCGGCCACGATGCTCGGGCCAGCGAAGGCGATCACGATCACGGCGACGACGAGAAAGATCGCAAGCCCGGCGGCTATGCGACGGAGCCAGCGGAATCGTCGACGCTTCTTGGCCTCGGCCATCAGGGCATTCCTCCAGCACGGAGGATAGTGCGTGCTGCGGCGGGTTTGACCGCAGTGAGGGGGAGTTCACGTGCGCGAACGGTTGGCGAACTTGCACCGCCGCAGGCCCAGCCAGGCGAAGCACTCGAAGGCGAGGAAGCCCAGGATCGCGAGAAAGACGCCCGCGGTCGCAAGGGCGATCGTCCAATCCGCGGGCCCGCCGTACTTGGGATGGCCGTAGATGAGGCCCATCTCGGACTCATAGCTCCAGGCCAGGGGCAGGATGAGAGTGGCCCCGAGGCCCGCGAGCAACCAGCCGACGGCGCCGTGGCGGACGATGGTGTGCGCGAGGTCGGGGTGCATCCGTGTGCCGGCCTGGGCGCCGAAGAGGACCAGGCCTCGGGCCTCGATCCATGTCAGCAGCCACAGCGCTAGAGCCGCAAGCGGCGTGAGGGCGAGGCCGATGATCGCGCCGAGTGATAGCGAGCCCATCGCGCTGCCAGGGGTCCATGACATCGAGCCGTTGGGGATCGGGTGTTCGACCTCCAGGAGCAAGATCATCGCGATGCCCATGAGCTGGCCGAAGGGCAGCGCGGCGAGCAGCAGCAGCAATCGCATGCGCGGCCTGGCGACGGTCATGGTGTCGAGCGTGCGCAGGGGATGGCGAACCACGAGCCACCAGGTGTGGAGCATCGGGCGCAGGCCTCTTCGCTGCTGCCAAGGGGTGCCGGGGCGGCGGCCGGGCATGCTCTCGGCGACGGGCTTGGCGCACTCTGGGCATACCGAGTCTTCGGCCAGCCCCTCGATGACATAGCCGCACCGCTCGCACAGGAGCGTGTAGGAATCGGCCCAGGCCTGCTTGCCGTGCTCGGTCATCGGGCGATGGTACCGGCTGGTGACCCGCAGGCTGCGGCGTCCCATAACGGCTCAATACGGGGACATTTGTGGCGGCACAGGAGTCAACACCGTTGAAGTCGGCTTGGCCGGTGCCCGATGACCATGGGTGAGGTCCGATCACCCGGGCCACTGGGAGACCCCGCCATGCTGAGCCAGAACACGAACCCGATCCCCCTCCGCGAGCGTCGCCGGCACCCGCGTTTCTCGGTGCCGCCCATGTACAGCCCCATTGCGGTGCGGACGCTGGACAGCGACGAGTTCCTGCATGAAGGCCACGCCTACGACGTCAGCGAGGGCGGCCTGCAGTTCGAGCTCGACCGGCCCTTCGAGCCGGGCACGCGGTTGGCCGTGCGGATCGAGCTTCCCGGGCCAATGGCCTTCGGGCGTTCGCCCCATGTGGGCCCCGGGCGAGACATGGGCCCCGGTCGTGCGATCTTCGTGTTCGCCACGGTGGTGTGGATCCAGGACGAGGAGTTTGGGCCGGCCCGCATGGCGGCGGTCTTCAACATGTTCTGCCGCGCGGGGGACAAGCAGCGGCTGAAGCAGGCCCTGGCGCAGACGATGGCCCGGGCGGCATAACCAACTACGAACCAGGGACGGGGAGCGAGGCCCGGGAGAAACTCCCGGGTTTTCTTTGCGCTCGTTGGGCGTCGCGTACCATTGGGCACGATGTTTGCCGACCGCGCCACGATCACGATTTATGCCGGCAAGGGCGGGGACGGCTGCGTCTCCTTCCGCCGGGCCAAGGGCCTGCCCAAGGGAGGGCCCGATGGTGGCAATGGCGGTGATGGCGGCAGCGTCATCCTGGTCGCCGACGAGAACGTCGGCACGCTCATGGACTATCGCGGCAAGCACGACTGGCGGGCCAGGGGCGGTCGGCCGGGCGAGGGCGCCCAGCGGTATGGCGCGACCGCCGACGACCTGGAACTGCTGCTGCCCCCCGGCACACTGGTCTATGACGACGAGTCGGGCGAGTTGCTCTATGACCTGGGGCCGGGCGATCGGGTCGTCGCGGCCCAGGGCGGCAAGGGCGGCTACGGCAACGAGCACTTCAAGAGCGCGACCTACCAGACCCCTCGCGAGGCGACCAAGGGCGAGCAGGGCGAGAAGAAGCGGCTGAGGCTGGAGCTCAAGCTCATCGCCGAGGTGGGGCTCGTGGGCCTGCCCAACGCCGGCAAGAGCACGCTGCTGGCGGCGACGACGGCCGCCGCCCCGAAGGTGGCCAACTACCCCTTCACGACGCTCAGCCCCCAGCTTGGCATCGCCGAACTCGACGCGTCGCGGCGGCTGATCATCGCGGACATTCCGGGGCTCATCGAGGGTGCGGCTGCCGGCGCAGGCCTTGGGCATGAGTTCCTGAGGCACGTCGAACGGACCAAGGTGCTGGTGCACGTGCTCGACATGGTGCCCGATTCGGGGGATATCGCGGGCAACTACACGAAGATTCGTGCGGAGCTGGGCCAGTACGCACCGGCGTTGCTCGAGAAGCCCGAGCTGATCGCGCTCAACAAGGCCGATCTGTTCGTGGACGAGAAGGAACTGGCCGACACCGTCGCCGGTGTGCGCCAGGCCCTGGGCATCGACGAGGACGCTCGCGTGTTCGTGATCAGCGGCGCTGCGCGACAGGGCGTCCGTGAGTTGCTCGAGGCGGCGTGGAAGCTCGTGCACCCGGCCGGCTTCACCCAGCCGGGATGGGCGACCAGTCAGGCCTGAGGCGGCGTGAACAGGGCGAGCCACTCG
The DNA here is from genome assembly GCA_044439825.1 of Phycisphaerales bacterium JB064. Classification (GTDB taxonomy): domain Bacteria; phylum Planctomycetota; class Phycisphaerae; order Phycisphaerales; family UBA1924; genus JAHCJI01. Next base: position 19,733 of record JBITAB010000240.1, read on the forward strand.
GCGTTGCCCGTGCCGGTCGCGGCACTCTTGCCCTTGCGGCGAGAGCCGGCAATCGGCGACCTCGTCAGCGCATGGCATGCGAAGCCCAACTCCCCCACCGCGGTAATCGTGTCGCTGGTGATGCGCTCGGCGTCCTCTTCGGTCGTCAGGTGTTCGCCGCTCTCGTAGTGCGGCTTGATCAGGCTGA
>JBITAB010000240.1:20019-31116 GCA_044439825.1 Phycisphaerales bacterium JB064
TCGATCTGGAACTCGTGCAGCGCGTGCTGGAGCTTGTAGAAGCCGCGGGAAACAACGCGTGCCACGCCGAGGGGCGTGGGGTCGGTGGCGTCTGCTGGCGGGGGGATCATCGAGGTCGCCCGAGGTCAGGCCGCGCCAACGGGCACGCCGACGATCGCGATGCCGCGGCGGTCGGCCTCGGCGATGACCTCGTCCTTGTCGATCATGATGACGTCGCCCGCGGCCAGCGCGAGGCAGCCGGCGCCCATGTCGTGCATCCGCTCGATGGTGGTGACGCCGATGGTCGGCACGTCGCTGCGGCGATCATGGCCGCAGCGTGCGCCCTTGCACAGCGTCCAGCCCTTGGCCTTGCAGAGCTGGCCCGCGCGCTCGATCATGCGGTCGGTGCCCTCGACGGCCTCCACCGCGATGATGTCTCGCTCGCGCACGGCGACGGCCTGGCCGATGTCAAGACGCAGGAGGTCGACGAGCTGGGGCCACACGAAGTCGACGTCGGCCTGCTGGCCCGCCGTGGGCTGCTTGCGTGTCATGACGCCGGCGTCGGCGAGTTCTTTGGGGATGGATGTGGTCGAGTCGAGCAATTGCACGCCGCTGCGCTCGAGCTCGTCGGCGATCGCGCCGAGCACGGCGTACGAGCGGCGATCGTGCCTGAGCTTGTTGTGCCAGGCGATGAGCGTGCGCATGTCGGGCACGTTGCGCACCATGCGCAGCGGGTCGTGCATGAGCTTGGCCTTGTCGACCTTGCCGACCATGATGGCGTGGCGCACGTTTCGGCGTGCGAGCGCCCGGCCCCAGCCGCCGACGCGGAACAGGCCAACCTCGTGGAAGCTGTCGCACAGGTTGGGAAGCTCGGGCTCGTACATGTTGGCCAGACCGATGCCGTGGATGCGGTGGCCGATCTCGCGCAGGCCCTCGGCGACGATGATGGGCAGGCGCCCGGCGCCGGCGATGAGGCCGATGGCGGTCGGCGGGGCCGGCGGATCTGGCAGGATGACGAGCGGTCGGGGCAAGGGCACGATCTCCAGCGTGTCGATCGTGATTATTGCGCGATCTTGGCTTGCGGGACGCAAACTCCGACTCTAACCCGAACAAAGTCGGGTCGACTCAATGCCCGAGCGGCCTCGGGCCGATGTGTGCTGCGTGAGTGGCAGCAACCCATCATCGGGAGCCGACGCGTCCGCCCAGCACAATGGGCGTCAGCCCAGGCCTTGGATCGGCGTGCGATTCACGTGCGCGGGGGCCTACGTGCGGGTGTACCGCGCCCCGAACGCGCCCTGCTATGTCGCCCGATGCCCCAAGTGCGGCATGGCCTGCCGGTTCGCCGTGGGCTCTGGCGGCACGAGCCAGCGGTTGTTCGACGCCAGTTGCCGGTGATCGCCCGACACGGGCCGACGGCCGAGCGGGCTTCGCGTAAAGTGGGCCGTGGCAAACCTCCCCGGCATCACCATCGGACGACCCGGCGACACGTGCGCGGCAACTGGGGAAACCCTATCGCCCGGTGATCGCATCGTTTCCATCCTGTTGATCGATCCTGGGGAGGGAACGCATCGCCTCGATGCGGCCGAGGCCTCGTGGGACGAGGGCTGGCGGCCGACGACCGAGAGCGACGTGCTGGCGATCTGGCGCGGGGTGATGCCCGAGGCCAAGGACAAGGCCGACGCCCGGCCCGTGGATGACGAGGATCTGGTGGCCCTGTTCGAGCAGATCGCCGAGCCTCAGGACGCCCAGGCCATCGAGCTGCGGTATGTGCTGGCGTGGATGCTCGTGAGGCGGCGAAGGTTGCGCTTCGAGGGCCAGCGCAAGGGCAAGCTGCGCGTGCGGCGGGTGACGGCCACGGGTGGTTTGATCGACGATGCGCCCATCGAGGTCGATGACCCGGGGCTGGACGAGGACCAACTCGAGCAAGCGATGGAACGTGTGGCGACGCTGCTGCTTGGCGAGCCCGAGGCGGCCGCTCCGGTCGAAGCCCAGCCGACGGGAGAGGCCCAGTGAGGCGGTTGTTTGCGTTCGCGATGCTGGCGTTCGTGGCGGTTGCGGGGTGCAACTGCATGTCGAGGCCAGATCCTGCCCAACTCGAGGGCCAGAAGCTCGACCTGACCAAGTTCAGCTATGGCGAGGTGGCGGCGGTGATGAACGCCCGGGCCGCGAGGCTCGAGCGATTCTGGGCGGCCACGATCACGACGGTGTGGTACATCGGCAAGCAGGGCGAGGACGAGGTCGACCAACTCGACGGCGACCTGCACATCGTGCAACCCAACAAGATCGCCATGAGCCTGCAGAAGGTGGGCGTCGATGGCGCGGCCCTGGGCGCGAACGATCGGTTTTACTGGTATGTCGATCTGCTGGCCGACGACCCCATCGCCTCCATCGGCACGCACGACAAGGCCGATCCGGATCGGCTGACCGATCTGGGCGTGCCCGTGCACCCTCTGGATCTGCTGTTGTTGCTTGGCTTCTCAAAGGTGCCCGACGAGCCGATGGCTCCGCTGCGCCAGGCTCGCAACGGCGGCTACCTCGTGCTGACCGCGCCCGCGAAATGGGGCATTGTGGAGTACACGCTTGATCCCACGACGTTCGAGCCGGTTCGTGTTGAGATCCGCCGGGCTCCGAAGCTGCCCGCGGTGCTGACGGCGGATATGCAGGGCACGGTGGCGTTCGACGATCGCATGAATCAGGGCATGCCGCAGGTACGCATTCCCGAGCGCATCCTGATCGACGTGCCGGACATCGACGCCCGTGTGCGAATCCGGTTCCTAGGCGCTCAGGTCAGCCGGCGCAAGCCAGACGAGCGGGCGTTCGACCTTGGCGACACGCTGAGCCGTTACGGTGTTCGGCTGCGGCGCGATCTGGACGTTGTGCACGAGCAGATGAGGCCCGAGGAGCAATGATGGGTCGCCCGCGCCCGTGGTGGGTTGTTCTCGCGTTGCTGTTGTGTGCCGTGGTCGCGCGCGGCCAGATGGCCTCGGGTGCGTATGCCAACGGCAAGCGAGCCGACGAGCACGCGTGGGTGGTTACGCCCTCGACGACCTCGAACGACTGGGGCTTGTGGCACATCCCGCCGCGCGCTGGCGCTGATGGGGCCGATGATGGAACCGTGCGGATCATCGATTCGCTCGAGCGCAAGCCGGCGGCGATGGCGGCGGCGGGTGGGCGTGTGTGGCTTGGCTTCGCGGGCACGGGCAACCGGGCTGGCTATGGCTTCCTGACGGCGGCGGTGCAACGCGGGGCCATCGACGGCACGTGGTATAGCGGGGCGGGCGGTCGGCTGGCCGCGTCGGCGTTCCTGGCCACACATGGGCGGCTGGTCGCGATGAGCGCGGGCTCGCGCGGGCCCGTTGCTTTGGTGCAAGAGAGCGATGGCACGTTCATGCTCGCGTGGCTGGATCGGGGCCGGTGGTTGTGGGCGACCGGCCCCACCATCGTGAGCGATCCGCCGCCACAGGCCGTTGGTGTGCTCAATGGCGGAGGCATCGTGCTGGCCGCGAGCGTGGGTGGGCAGTTGCACCTGTGGACCGCGACGCTTCCTAAGGCCGAGACCGCTGGCGGGTCGTTCGAACTGGTCGATCCCGACGCCCTGCTCGACCTCGCGAGTCGTGAGGAGGCCGAGGAAACACCACCGGCAGAATTGGCTTGGAGCGTCCGCAGCGTACCGCTTGGCGGTCTCGATTCGCAGGCGACTGTGGTCGGCGGGCCCGTTGGCATCGGTCAGCGTGTTGTGCTCGGGGTATCGGCCGGGAGCACGCTGTGGGTCGTCGAGGTTGATGGCAATCGGACACAGGTGATCTACCAGGCCGAGGCGGGCGGCGTGGCGTTGCTCGGCGCATCGCGTCGCGGCATGGTCGTGCGGCTGGCCCAAGACGCTCAGGGCGCCCAGGGGCGGGCGGCCACGCGGCTGGAGATCGAGGAGTTCTCGCTGGATACGGGCCGGCAGTTCTACTCCGGTGCCGCCGTTTTCGATGGGCCGGTCTCGCCGAGCGACATCCGCATCCTGCTCGTGCTCATGGTGCTGGTGAGCGCTTCGCTGCTGCTCTTTGTCGTACGTACATCAAAAGAAGCAACCCCGTACGTGGCCCCACGGGGATGCGTGCTCGCGCCGCCGATGCCCCGGCTGCTCGCGGGCGTGGCCGATGGGTTCCTGGCCCTTCTTTTGGGCGGCGAACTCAGCCGATTGCTGCCCGATGGCTGGCTGGCCATACGGGTGGGCGCCGAGGCGATGGATTTTGGGCCGCTGGTGCTGGGACTGGTCGTCGGGCTGGTGGCCGGGGCCGTGCTCGAGACGCTGACCGGTCGCACGCCAGGCAAGCTCATCTTCGGGGTCGTCGTCAGCCGCAGCGGGTTAGCGGACGGCGCTGTCGTGCCTGCCAAGCGCCCCGGCCTGGGGGCGAGCTTTGCCCGCAACGGGGTGAAGTGGCTGCTGCCACTGGTCGCGCTCGCCGGGCTTATGAGCCCAGGGCTGCGGCATCGTGGCGACAGCATCTCGGGCCTGGGCGTGGTGGGCGAGGCGATGCCGGTGGAAGGCGGGGGGAATTCTGGTCAAGATCGGGCGCAGGACGACCGATAGCCGGATATGGGCGCGCCGTTTGCGGCCGCTTCCCCCGGAGGCGTTGTGTCCACCGACCAGAGCGCAGGAACTGCCGACACCAAACCAGCGACGGGCCAGGACCCGGCGGTAGCCCCGTGGCGCGAGATCTGGCAGATCCCGACCTTCGGCGTCGCGGCGGCGGCCCTGGTTATCGGCCTTGCGGTCACGCTGCTCTTCCGCCCGACACCCGACTACACGAGCCTGCTGGATGGCGCCGAGAAGCGGATCGAGGCCCGGCGGTACGTCGAGGCTCTCGACGTGCTCAACGGCAAGCTGTCTCCCCTGCTGGAGCGGCCAACGTTCACACCCGAGCTCAAGCGACGCTTCTACACGCTCCGGGCGCGGGCGATCTCGATGGGGCAGACCGAGTTGGGCGTCCGGCAGCCTGCCAACGACCGCAACATCGTCACCGAGTATCGCGAGGCAGAACGCCAGGGCGCGGCTCTGAGCCCCCAGGATGTGTTCTTCCTCGCTCAGGCGTACATCGGCCTTGAGGAGATCGGCGCCGCGCTCTCTCGCGCCGATGCGATGCCTGCCACTGAGCGACCGAAGCGGCACGAGCTCTACCGCTTGGCGATCCTGCAGACAGACATCGACACGCCGGGCGGACAGGAGCAGTTGATCGATCTGGTCAATCGCTTCGTGACCGATCCCACGCTGGGCGTGAACGAGCGTGCGTGGGCCGAGTTGCAGCGAGCCAAGGTGCTTGCGGCTACCGGCGACTACACGGGCGTCGTGGACCGACTTCTACGGACCTATCCGCAGTGGGCCAAGGCCGGCGAGGCGACCCGTGCGGCTCTGAGCGTCGAGCTTGGCACCGCCCATATGGAGCTCGGCGATCTCGAATCCGCTCGCGTCGCCCTTGAGCTTGCCGAGCAGATGGCCGAGTCGCAGTCGGCCGAGCGGGGCCAGGCGATCGTGCTGCTCGGCCGCATCGATGAGCTGTCGGGCCAGCCGCAGGAAGCGCGGGATCGCTACGCGAAGGTGCTCCGAGAGCTCGGTTGGTCTCCCGCCGCCCAGGCCGCCCGGCTCGGCCTTGCCGAGGTGTACGCCGCCGAGGGTGAACACGAGCTCGCGCTGGACGTCTTCCAGGAAGCGCTCGCGGAGTTTCGAGAGAACGGGCCAGGGGCCGGCGTGACCGGCGAGGTGCTCGAGAGCGCCTTGCTGCTGCAATACGAGAATCAGAGTGCGGCGGGCCTTCCCGCTGACGCCTTGCGCTATGCGAGGATGGCCGAGCGCACACACGACGGCGAACGATCACCCTTGCTGACGCTTGCACTGGCCGAGGCCAACCGCGCCGTGGCCGAGGCGATGATCCGCGACGCAGGGGGCGACGAGGACGGAGCGCCCGACGCGCTGCATCTTGACGCCACCACACGCGAAGAGGTGCGCACGCACCTGCGGGCCGCGGGCGGGTATTACGCGTTGCACGCCGACCTTGTGACCCTCGATGAGTCCGCCTTCGAGCGCAGCACGTGGCTGAGCGCCGTGTGCTTCGACCGCGCGGGCGATCTGGAGTTGGCCGAGCAGAAGCTCACAACGTTCGTCACGGCGATCAGCGAGAGCCCGATGCGCGCCGAGGCAAGGTATCGGCTGGGGCGCATCTATCAGGCCAAGAGCCGGCACTCTGCGGCCGAAGAGGCCTTCCGTGGCTTGATCGACGACGCGAACGATTCGGACACGGGCAAGGGCGTAGGGCCGTTCGCCCTGATGTCGTATGTGCCTCTTGCGCAGACGCTGCTGGCCGACGCCGACACGGAGAACGACGTCGAGGCCCGTGTGCTGCTCGAGCGTGTGCTGTCTGGCGGGCTGGTGGGGCCGACGAGCGAGGAGTATCGCACGGCCCTGGTCGAGCTTGGCAACCTGCACTATCGCAGCGGCGAGTATGTGTCTGCCATCGAACGGTTGCGTGAGGCGCTCGCACGCTATGAGGGCGAGCGGCAGGAGCAGCAGATCCGCTTCCGCCTGGCCGACGCGTATCGGCTGGAGGCGACGCGGATCGCCACCGCGCTCGAGCAGGCCATGCCTGGCAGCGAACGGCGTGAGTTGCAGCGCATCCGCGAGGAGAGGCTGCGGACCGCCATCGAGCAGTACGAACTGGCACGCGCGGGGCTGGAGAAGTTCCGCGACCTCTCTGCGATCGAGCGTGAGGCGCTGCGGAACGCCTACTTCTTCCTGGGATCGTGCGCGTACGACCTTCAGGATTATGAGCTGGCCGTGAAGCATTACGCGGCCGCGCACGCGAAGTATTCGGGAGACCCGTCGGCGCTGGTGCCGCTGATCCAGATCGTGAGCGCCCGCTTGCAGCAGGGCGAGATTGCGCTTGCGCGTGCCGCCAACGAGCGGGCTCAGCGGCTGTACGAGAGCTTCCCCGACGAGGTGTGGGCCGATGCTAACTTGCCGCTCACGCGTGATGATTGGCAGCGGTGGTTCCAGGCAAGCGAGCGGCTGGCGACTGCTGGCGGCTGACCTCAGGACCGCGTGACTTCGACCTTGCCCCCGGCAACATCCTTGATCGCGTAGCCCATCGCGGCGAGTTCGTCGCGGATGGCGTCGGACGTTGCGAAGTCCTTGTTGGCTCGGGCGGCCTTGCGTTGCTCGAGCTTGTCGATGACGGCTGGGTCTGGGGCGAGGCCTGGGGCGAAGAGGCCGATGGAGGTGTCGGCTGAGGCTGGGCGTTCGAGGCTCAGCACGCCAAGAACGGCATCGAACTGCTTCAGCACTTCGGCATCGGCCTTGGTTGGAGACTCGATCGCCCCCACCATCGAGTTGATCGACGCGATCGCCGCGGCGATGTTCATATCGTCATGCATGGCGGTGGCGAACTCGTTGCGGGCGAGTGTGGCGGCCTGACTCACTTCACCCTGAGTTGTCGCCTCATGCACACGCCGCCACCGCTCGATCATCCGCTGGCTGTCCTTGAGCAACTGCTCGGTGAAGTCCGCGTTGGTGCGGTAGTGCGTGCGGATGAGCGCGAGCCGTAACGCTGCAGGCTCGACGCCCTTGGCGAAGAGGTCTCGCGCGGTGAAGAAGTTGCCCTTGCTCTTGCTCATCTTCGCGCCATCGACAAGCAGGAAGCGCGTGTGCAGCCAGTGGCGGGCGAAGGGTGCGCCGCTGGGGTCGGCGTTGAAGGCGCAGCAGCTCTGGGCGATCTCGCACTCGTGGTGGGGGAAGATGTTGTCCTCGCCGCCGGTGTGCAGGTCGATGAGCGGCTGGCCGTCGGGCACATTCCCATCGGGAAAGGCCGCCTTGGCGAGCACTTCGTAGGCCATGGCCGAGCACTCGATGTGCCAGCCCGGGTAGCCGGCGCCCCAGGGGCTGTCCCACTTCATGAGGTGGCTGGCGTCTTCCTTCCACAGCAGGAAGTCGGCGGGGTGGCGTTTGGTCTGCTGGTTGGCGTCGTCGACGCGGCCGCCCGCGCCGGAGCGCAACGCTTCGAGCGTGTTGCCGCTGAGGGCGCCGTAGCTGTCGAAGGCGTTGACGCTGAAGTAGACGGCGCGGCTCCCTTGCTCGCCGGTGACGTACGCGCAGTCGCGGGCGATCAATCGCTCGATGAGCGAGATCATCGCCGGCACGTAGGCCGTGGCGCGGGGCATCATGGCGTCTTCGCTGGCGACCTTCAGGCCCAGCTTCTTCGCGTCCTCGATGAAGCGGCCGCCGTAGAACTTCGCGATGGCGTAGGGGTCGGCGGGGTCGATGTCGGCGCCGGCGGGCAGCTTGCCGGCCTTCTTGGCCTCGAGCAGCCGAGTGCGGGCGGCGTCCATCTTGTCCTGGCCCCCGCCGTCGGCCTGGTCGTCGTCGGTCATGTGGCCCACGTCGGTGATGTTCATGGCGTGGCGGACGGTGCGCGGGCCGGCGTGTTGCTTGCCATCGGCGTCCTGGATCGCGCACAGCGGGCTCTCGAGCCAGCGGCGGAGCAGGTCGGCGATGAGGAAGGCCCGGAAGTTGCCGATGTGGGCGTCGTCGTAGACCGTGGGGCCGCAGGTGTAGAAGGTGACGCTGCTGGGATCGGTCGCGCGGAAGGGCTCGACGCGCTTCGTGAGGGTGTTGTACAGGTGGAAGCTCTCTGGCATCGGCGATCGTATGGGCCAAGCGGGGAGCGAACGCGGCATACGCTGGCCCGTGAGCGATCGGCAGAAGCACAGGCAGGTCTCCTTCGAGTTCCTGGGCACGGGCGTGTCCAGCGGTGTGCCGACGATCGGCTGCTCGTGCCTGACCTGCACCAGCGGCGACCCCAAGGACAACCGCCTGCGCTGCTCGGCCGCGCTTCGTTTCGGCGATGACCGGGGCGAGGAGCGGACAATCCTGTTCGATGCCGGGCCCGACCTGCGTCAGCAGGCGCTGCGTTCCAAGCTCGAACGCGTCGACGCGCTGCTGTTCACGCACAACCACGTCGACCACACGTGGGGGCTCGACGAGCTGCGCCGCTTCAACACGCTGATGGAAGGCCCGGTGGACATCTACGCCAGCGACCACACGCTGGACTTCCTCCGCCGCGTCTACGGCCACATCTTCGACGCCAAGAACAACGTGCAGCCCAGCTACGTCGCCAGCGTCATCCCCCACCGCCTGCTGCCGCTGGTGCCGCAGGAACTCTTCGGCCTGACCATCACGCCCATCCCGCTGCTGCACGGCCGGCTGCCGGTGCTGGGGTTTCGTGTCGATGCGTCGCACCCCACCGTCGCAGGCCGTGCTGGCATGGATGATTTGCTACCGCTGGCGTACTGCACCGACGTCTCGGGCATCCCGCCGGAGAGTTGGCCGTTGCTCGAAGGACTCAAGACGCTCGTGCTCGGCGCATTGCGACCCCGCAAGCACCCCACCCACTTCTCGATCGACGAGGCCGTCGCGGCGGCGGAGAGGATCGGGGCGCAAGAGACCTGGTTCATCCACATGAACCACGAGGTGCGCCACGAGCCGGTGGACCGTGCCCTGCCCGGGGCCATCCGGCTGGCGTGGGACGGGCTGGTCTTGCCGCGGACGCGGGAGGAGGAGCGGAGCGAGGGGGAGTGGGCTCTGGGGTGGCGGGAGTAGGACGCCTACCGGTCCCGCTCGGGATGCCACAGCCAGACGGCCGGCTTCTGGCTGATCTGCGGCAGGTACTTGCCGTCCTCCTTCTCGTGGCGGACGAACTTGGCGATGAAGTCGAATTCGTCGTTGCGCTCGACGCGCCACACGGCGCCCTCGACGAGTTCGAGCGCCCCGTGGGCCGCGGGGTCGAGCGCGGCCAGCGCATCTTCCACCGAGATCGGCGGGCCCTTGCTGATGAGCTGGGGCATCGGCAACCGGCCGGCGACGCGCTCGGTGAGCTCCTGGTGCGGCGCGCGGTCGAGGCGGTTGCGGCGGATGTCGAAAGCCACGAAGGGGATGTGCGGCAGCTCGTACATCGTGCCGACGGCTTGGCCCATCCACTCGCCGCACACGCGCTCGCCGTCGCCGAGAAAGTCAAAGAGCGATCGATTCCGCTCCACCCACACATGGAAGTGCTGATGCTGCTCGTACTGCGACTGGCTGGCGCGGAACCCGCCTCGTGTGATCGCGACCAACTCGCCGGCCACATTCGCCACGGCGACGTTCGAGCCGTCGACCTTCTGCTCCACGATGATCACGTCGTTGGCGTCGCGGGCACGCTCGGTCAGGATGCGTGCCTGGCCCTCGGCGATGCCGATGTCACCGCGGCCCTGGCGGCTGCCGGGCAGGTGCGGGATGCTGCCGTACGACTTGGACCCAATGGGCCGTTCGAGGTTTGATGCCATGGCATTATCCTGGGCGAGTGGCCACGAGATGGCGCTCGCTCGACTCGAGAGCTGTGTTGTCTTGGAGTGGTCCGTGTGCTCACGCACGCGGCTGGGCCTGACGTTACTCGGCCGCCAGATGGATGCTGATGCGACCGACCTTGACGCCCAGCCGTTTCTCGATCTCGGCGATCAAGTCGGGATCGCGAACGCCCGCCATGACGCGGTCGCTCAGGTCGTCGGGCAGGTCCACGAGCGAGCCGTCGGGGGCGACGATGTGGGCGTGCTCTTCGGTGATGGCGTCGAAGCGGGTGGGGCCGCCGGGGGTGGCCAGCTTGCGGCACAGGCCGCGCTGGGTGAGGGTCTCGAGGGTGTTGTAGACGGTGGCCAGCGAGATGGTGCCGTCGCCCCCGCCGGTCGCGTCGGCGGCGCTCTTGACGGCGTCGTAGATCGCCTCGGCCGTCGGGTGCTCGCGGCTGCCCTCCAGGGCGGCGTAGACCACCTGCCGCTGGCGGGTGCAGCGCAGGCCGTGGCTGGCGAAGAGGGCGCGGTAGTCGGCCTCGGGCGAGGTGTTCGGGCTGTGGGTGGCCTCGGACATTGGAAGCATTCTAGGAAGGCACCGGGTCTGGGGGCGAGCATGGCGATTTTGCGTCGTTGTGGGTCACAGCAGCCATCAGTCGTTGACGTGGAAGCCGTGAGGCGGGTTGTAGACCGTGCTGAAGCTCTGATAGGGCCAGGCGCGGTCCTGGGAAACCCATTGCTGGCCGCCCGTCGAGCGGA
>JBITAB010000241.1:0-8368 GCA_044439825.1 Phycisphaerales bacterium JB064
CTTCGAGATGAACAGCCAGTCGATCCGCACGGCCGACGAGGCGCTCTCGACGATCGCCCAGCTCCGTCGCTAAGCCTGGAAACGATTGGCACGCCAGTTGAGGTCTCTGCCGCGGAGACCCATCATGCGCAGCCTGTTGACCATCCTCGTCTCGCTCGTGCTCGCCACCGTGGCCCTGGGCCAGGAGACCGCGAGCATCGCGTTGCGCAGCACAGTGCTGGCGGCGCCCGGACAATCGCTGACGCTCGGGGACATCGCCGAGCTGCGTGGGGACGAGGCCGAGCGGCTGTCGGCCGCCAGCATCGACCTGGACGCGTTCAGGGCCGATCCCTCGGGATGGCGCAAGATCGACGCGCAAAGCGTGCGCGTTGCTCTGGAAGAAAAGGCTCCTCTGTGGGGCGCCATCCAGTTCCGCGGCGGCCCGTGCTATGTCCGGGTGGTCGGCCATGATCCCGTGGCCCCGCTGCCCACGCAGGCTCAGCCCGAGCCGGCCCTCAACACCCCAACCACCCCCGGCACCGTGCGTCAGCTCGCCGAGCACCATATCGCGCGGGCGTTCAAGGTGCCGGCGAGCGATATCGAGGTGCGCTGGGTATCGGCGACGGACGGCCTGCTCGACCACCCCACCGCCGGCGCGCTGCCGCACATCGACGATGCGGGCCGGTCCGATCGCATGGCCCTTCGCGTGACGCTGTACGACGAGCAGGCCAATATCGTCATCGAGGGCGAGGCAAAGGCCGAGGTTCGCATCCGCCGCGATGTCGCCGTGCTGACGCGCGACGTGCCGCGGCGGCGGATCATCGCCGAGAGCGACATCCGAACCGAGCGCCAGTGGATCGACGCCACCACGCGCCTGGCCGACCCGACGACATTGGTGGGTCGTGAGGCCGCGATGAACCTGAAGGCAGGGACGCCCGTCGGCGAGTCGGACGTGCACACGGCCATCGCCATCAAGCGCGGCGACCGCGTGCAGGTGCGCATCATCACGCCCAGCGTGACGGCCAAGCTGTGGGCCCGCGCCCTCAAGGATGGCCGCCCGGGCGAGACCATCGAGTTCGAGTCGATCGCACCCAGCCGCAGCGACCGCCTGCGCTTCGACGCCCGCGTCGAGAGCGCGGGGTCGGCCGTGGCCGTCGCCGGAGCCATGACGCGATGAAGACGCTGCTCGCACTGCTATTCACACTGACGCTCGCGCTGCCGGCCCAGGCCCAGCTCAACCGCCGGCCCAACCCGGCGCCGACGGCCGACGACCCTGCCGCACCGCTCTACGAGGTATCGCTGTTCGCCGTGCGCCCGCCCGAGCCGCGGGAGTACAAGCGTCACGACCTGATCACGATCATCATCAACGAGAGCTCGACCCAGGAGAGTGAGCAATCGCTCTCGACGAGCAAGGAGATCGACGGGTCGGGCACGCTCGGCGCGACGCTGAGCTTCGAGGACCTGCTCGACCTCAAGCTGCGCAACAGCAGCATCAGCGATCTGGAACTCCTGCGATATGCCGCACAGCGCGAGTTCGAGGGTGACGGCGAGTACGAACGCAGCGACCGCTTCACCGATCGCATCACCGCGACGGTGATCGATGTGAAGCCCAACGGCGTGCTCGTGCTCGAGGCCCGTCGCTTCACGGCGATGGACGAGGAGACCAAGACGCTGGTCATCAGCGGCAATTGCCGCACCGACGACGTCACCGAGCAGAACACCATCCAGAGCAACCAGCTCGCCGACCTGCGACTGGTCGTGGAGCACGAGGGCAACGTGCGCGAGGCCAACCGCAAGGGTCCGCTCACGCGTCTGCTCGAGTGGCTGATGCCCTTCTAACGCCTGACCCGCAACACCGAGGCGAACATGCGATACCTCCTTTCCGCCGCCATCTCCGTGCTCGTGCTGACGACGACGTCGCTGGGCCAGGACTTCACCCAGCCGGGCGTGCAGGTCTTGCAGCGCCGGGCCGAACTCGACGTGCGTGAGATGGTTGACTTCGCCAACACGACGACGTCTCGGCTGATCGGCGTGGGGCTGGTCATCGGCCTGAACGGCACGGGCGACGAGGCCGGCGTAAGCGCGACCACCGAGCCGCTGGTGCAGTTCTTCCGCAACCAGGGCGTGCCCATCGGAAACAACGAACAACTGGAGCAATCACGCAGCATCGCGCTGGTGACGCTGACGGCGACGATCCCGAACACGGGTGCACGGGTGGGCGATCGCTTCGACGTGACCCTCTCGGCCGCGCTCGGCGCGACGAGCCTGGAGGGTGGCGAGTTGCTCATCACCCCGCTGCGAGGCCACCTTCCCGGCGACCCCGTCGTGGCGTTCGCGTCGGGCTCGGTCATCACCGACACCATCGCCAACCCGATGGTCGGGCGCGTGTCGATGGGCCTGGAGATGGTCGAGGACATCGTGACGTACGATCTGGGCTTGGTCTTCGAGCTGAAGATCAAGAGTCAGTACGCCGGGCATGCCGCGACGGACCTCGTCGCCTCGACGCTCAACGAGTCGTATTACAACACCGACGAGCCGGGCCTGCCGCCGATCGCCGAAGCCATCGATGACCGCATCGTGCGTATATCGGTGCCCGAGGCCGATCGCGACTCAATGGTGTCTTTCGTCAAGTTCATCCTGTCGCGTCGCGTGCGAGACCCGGCGCTGCTGAACCTACCAGCGCGGGTGATCGTGAACCGGCGGACGGGCGCGATCGTGGCGACGGCAGACGTGGACATCAGCCCCGTGGGCGTGACGCACGAGCAGCTGTCGTTCACCGTGACGCAGCCGGCGATCCTGCCCACGCCGCAGACGCCCATCACCACGCAGGAACGCTGGGCCGAGGTGGCCTCGACCATCTCGGCGAGCGACACGGCCAAGCTGACCGACCTGCTCAGCGCGCTGCGTGCGCTCGACGTGCCGGTGCGAGACCAGATCGACCTGCTGGCCATGATGCACAAGACCGGCTCGCTGCACGCCGAGTTCATCGAGGAGTGAGCACCATGAATACCTCCACGATCTCAGCAACACCCGGCACCGTCGTCCAGCGCCAGCGGGACTTCTCGGCGGTCATCTCACGCGATGAGTCGCAGGCTGAAACCAAGGGGTCGGCCAGGCAGGCGGCCGAGGACTTCGTCGCGATGGCATTCGTCGAGCCGCTGCTGTCGCAGCTGCGCGAGTCGAACAACGCGGCCCCGCCATTCGCGCCCGGGCCTGCCGAGCGGCAGTTTGGTGAGATCATGGACCAGGTGCTCAGCCGGCAGATCGTTCGGGCCTCCCACTTCCCGCTCGTGCAGCGGCTGGAGTCTGACATGACCACGCGGAGCGAGGCGCTGCAAGGTGCTCAGAACGGCGTACAGGAAGGGGTGCTGGCGTGAGCCTGGCTATAGATACCGCTCAACGGCTGATCGCCTCAATCAACGCCATCGCGCAGGCGAATACCGCGCTTGGCGTGCTGGCGCAGGAGCAGCGCAAGGCCATCTCGAAGATGGACTCGGCCCGCGTGGGCGCGATCGTCGCCCAGCAGCGCGAGGTCGGCCATGCCCTGGCCGACGCCGAGGAGTCGAGGCGTCGTGAGGTTGCCGCGCTCTGCCGAGTGCTCGGCCTGCCGGCCAGCGCGAGCATCAATGACGTGTGCCGTGCGATCGGCGCCCACGACAAGCAGTTGGGACAGTCGCTGCGTACCGCGGCCGACGAGGCGCGCAAGTCGATCCTGGCCTGCCAGCGCGAGCAACGCGTCGTGCAGGCGGCGGCCACGGGCGTGATGGCCCATCTCGATGGATTGGCACGCCAGGTGCTGGCCCGTGTGAATCGTGCGGGGTTGTACGCCGCGACCGGCGCGCTCGCTTGCGGCAACTCGCCGCGGGGAGTGGACCTTGTCTCGTAACGCCCCGAGCCGAAGGAGCAGCCCATGGGCCTGACCAGCGCCCTGCGCATCGGACAGACCGCCTTGAGCGCCAGCCAGCTTGGCGTGCAGGTGACCGGCAACAACATGGCCAACATGGCCACGCCGGGGTATGCGCGTCGATCGCTTCTGCTGAGCCCGCTCGAGAGCGCCGATCCGTTGCAGCGCTTCCAGGCCGGCGCGGGCGTGACGCCCGAATCGCTGACACGCGTGATCGACGAGGCGGTCATCGCCCGGCTGCGCGGCCAGATCGCCCGCGAGCGCGAGACCAACCAGACGCTCGAATCGCTCAGCGCCCTCGAGGCGGCCATTGGCGAGCTCAGCGAAACGGGACTGACAAGCCAGCTCACCGAGTTCTTCGGCGCGTGGAGCGACCGCTCGACCCTTGTGGCGAGCGACGGCGTCGTGGTGCAACAGGCCCAGACGCTGGTGAGCTCCATCAAACGGATGCGCGATGATCTGGTGCAGCAGAAGGTGCAGACCGACGGGCTGCTCGACACGCTCGTGCCGCGCGTGGACGACCTGCTCACGCAGGTGGCCGACATCAATAAGAATGTCGCCCGTGCGCAGGTGGCCGGTGGCGATACCTCGAGCCTGCGAGACCAGCGTGACCGCGTGCTCGACGAATTGGCGGCGTTGATCGACGTGGACACGGTCGAGCGCGAGTCTGGCGCGGTGGACGTGTATGTGGGCAGCACGCCCATGGTGCTGGCCGGCGAGAGCCGGGGCATCGAGCTTCGGCGTCAATCCGTGGACGGACGCGTGGAGGTCACGCTGCGCGCCAGGGCCGACGGGGCCGAGTTGCCCGTGCGTTCGGGCCAGGTTGGCGCGTTGCTGAAGGCACGCGACAACGCGGTGGGCGCCACGATCGAGCGGCTCGACCAACTCGCGGCCGAGCTGATCTACCAGACCAACAAGATCCATGCGACGGCGACGGGGCCCGATGGCCTGCGCGAGGCGACCAGCCAGCTGCGCATGCCGCCGAACGATCGTGCGCTGCCGCTCAACTCACCCGGCAACCCGAGCACGGCCGACCTGCCCTTCGAGATCAGCAACGGCTCGTTCCTGGTGCACATCAAGAACCCCTCGACGGGTGTGAGCGAGGCGACACGGATCACGGTCGATCTGGACGGCCTGGGCGATGACAGCGCGGCGACCACGCTCGACGACACGTCGCTCGAGGCCATCCGCCAGGCGCTCGACGACGTGGAAGGGCTGCGGGCCGACTTCACGCCCGACGGCCGCCTGCGCGTGCGAGGCGAGAACGGAGCCAGGTTCTCCTTCAGCGAGGACAGCAGCGGGCTGCTGGGCGCCATCGGCATGAACGCCTTCTTCGAGGGCACGAGCGCCGAGGACATCGCTGTTCGGAGCGACATCGCCGACGATCCCACGCGCCTGAACGTCGGCCGCATCGGCTCGGACGGCGAGTTTCGCGAGAACGCCGCGGCGCTGGACATGGCCAAGCTGCAGGACGCCGGCTTTGAGGCCCTGGGCGACCAGGGGCTCAACGGCTTCTGGACCACCGTGGCGGGCAACGTGGGCGCTCAGGTGGATGCGGCGCTGACGAATGCCGAGGCCGCGGCCGTGGTGCGCGAATCGATCGAGGCCCAGCGTGCGGCCGTCAGCGGCGTGAGCCTCGACGAGGAGGCCATCAACCTGGTGACGTATCAGCAGGCCTACCAGGGCGCGGCCCGGTACATCTCGGTGGTCGACCAGCTCCAGCAAGAGCTGCTGAGCATCTTCGTGTAAGGCACGGGAAGGAGCACGGCATGACCAACATACCCGCAGGCCTTTCGCGAGCGCCGAACCTCTTCCTGGCCCAGGTGCAGCTCGACCGCATCAACCGCGGCAACGTGAGCCTGTTCGGCGTGCAGAATCGGCTGGCCACAGGTCGCGACATCAACCGCGTGAGCGACGATCCGGTGAAGGCCGCGGCCATCAGCGCCATCAACCAGTCGATCGAACGCTCGAACCAGTGGATGCGGAACTTCGACACGGCCGGCACCGCGCTCGACCTGCTGGACGGCGCCCTGGGCGACGCGCAGGACGCCGGGCTCGAGGCCAAGAGCATCGCCCTGGAGTACATCAACTCGACCTTCAACGCCGAGGACCGGGCGGGCGCCGCCATCACGGTGCAGAGCCTGATCGACAAGGTCTTCGAGGTGGCCAACCGCAAGAGCAACGTGGGCCACATGTTCGGCGGAGACCACCCCGGCAACCAGCCCGTCACCGAGATGTTCGGCGGCTACCGCTTCACCGCGGCGGGCGAGGGGCTCAAGATCGACCTGGGCCCCGGCGTGGACGTGCCGCTGACCCTGGGCCCGGGCAGCCCGCTGGGCGGCACATCTGCCAGGGTGCGCGGGTTCAGCGAGATCCGTCCGCCGGTGGTCAATGACACCCCCATCTCCGACCTCCGCGGCGCTCGTGGCCAGGGGATCGAGCTGGGCGAGATCGAGATCAGCATCGACGGCGAGACCGAGATCGTCGACCTTGCCGGCTCGGACACCGCCGGCGACCTGGCCGACGCCATCGAGGCGGGCTTCCGCCGGATCGAGAGCCGGACGGGACGTGAGCTGCTGGGCCCGCAGGGTGTGCGCTTCGAAGCGCGGTCTTTGCGCGTCGACCTGATGCCGACGGACGGCGAGGGCCCCATCGAGGTGACCTTCAGCGATCCTGCCCAGGGCACGGCGGCTGCTGATCTTGGCCTGACCGACGTCGGTATCTTCACCGCCACCAACGGCGACGGGGCCGACCTCAACCCCCGGCTGACCTGGCTGAGCCCGCTCGAGAACCTCGACGACCAGCCGCTGGGCCAGATCCGCATCCGCAACGGCGGCCAGACTCGCCTGGTCGACCTGAGCGAGGCCGAGACGCTGCAAGACGTGCGCAACGCCATCGAGGCGACCGGCCTTGCCGTCCGCGTCGAGCTCGACCCCGAGGCCGGCACCATCGATCTGGTCAGCGACCTGGCTGTGGCCGTTGGTAAAGGGCTGAGCGTCGAGGAAGTGCAGGGCAACTTCGATACCGCCCAGCGGCTCGGCATCCGGAGTTTTGCCGCAGAAACCGAGGTTTCCGCACTGAACGACGGGCGCGGCGTGCGGATCATCGACGGCCAGGCCGATCCGGTGACCGGCGACATCGACCCCGCCCGCAACACCGACTTCCGCGTGACGCTGGGCGATGGTCGCAGCTTCGATGTCGACCTGAGGCCCGAAGACCTGACCACCATGTCGGCCATCGGCTCGCGCATCAACCAGGCCGCGGCCGCCGCCGGCGTGGACGTGCCCGACGAGTTCGAGGCTGGCGTCGTACGGTTCGGGCCCGGCGGGCTGAGCCTGCGTCAGGGCTCGGGTGTCGGCGGGGCGCTGCGGGTCGAGGGGCTCAACGCCTCGCCCGCGCTGCGGGACCTCGGGCTGGATGATGTGACGTTCGACACCGACTCGAGCTCGCTCGTGGGCGAGGACGTCGCCCAGGTGCGGGTGCGCAATATCTTCAGCGATCTGCTGGATCTGCGCCAGGCTCTCGAGCAAGACGACGAAACTGGCATCGGCTTTGCGGGAGAAGGCGTGGAGGCCCGGCTTTCCGAGATCGCTCAGATCCGGGCCATTGTTGGCGGCGATGCACGGCGTGTGCAGGACGCCGCCGAACTGCGGGAGGACATCGTGCTGCTGGACGAGGCAACACGCAGCGGGCTCCAGGACACCGACTTTGCGCAAGCGGCGGTGGAACTGAGCCAGCTCCAGATCCAGCTCCAGGCGGCCTTGCAGGTCACTGCGTCAAGCCGCCAGCAATCACTGCTCGACTTCCTGGGCTAGGAGCCCAGACACGATTCGCAAGGGTTCGCAACCAGATTCGACATCGGCACATACGTGGGCAAGCGCCCGGCCGGAGGAGTACGGCATGCAAGTCAAGACGACCAGATTCGGCGTGGTGGAGATCGCCGACGACAAGGTCATCACGTTTACCCAGGGCCTCCTGGGCTTCCCCGATCACAGGCGGTATTGCCTGCTCGAGCCGGGCGAGGACGCGTGCTTCTTCTGGTTGCAATCGGTCGACGAGCCGGGCCTCGCGTTCGTGGTGACCGACCCCGCGCTGTTCTTCAAGGAATACGAGGTTCCCATCCGTCCCGAGCAGGCCGAGAGCCTGACCATCGAGAAGGTGGAAGACGCGCAGGTGTTCGTGATCGTCAACAAGGTGGGCGAGGTCCTGACGGCAAACCTGCAGGGCCCGCTGCTGATCAACACGCTCAATCTCACCGGACAGCAACTGGTGCTTGCCGACAAGCGCTGGTCGACGCGCCACACCCTCATGCAGGTGGGCGTCGATCAGAAGCAGGCCGCGACGGCCTGATGGCCTGAAGGCGAAGTGGCGACGCATGTGGCAATGAAGGACCGAAGCCACCAACTCATGCCCCAACCGGGGGTCACGGAGCGCACGGATGCTGGTGCTGTCAAGGCAACGCGACGAAACGATCATGATCGGCGA
>JBITAB010000242.1:0-8357 GCA_044439825.1 Phycisphaerales bacterium JB064
TTCAACGCCGACTTCGACGGCGACCAGATGGCCGTGCACCTGCCGCTGAGCGTCGAGGCCCAGGCCGAGGCGCACGTGCTGATGCTCAGCACGCACAACGTGTTCAGCCCGGCCAACGGCCAGCCGATCATCTCGCCCAGCCAGGACATCGTGCTGGGCGTGTACCACCTGACGCTGATGGCGCCCGACCGGGGCGTGCCCGTCAACGAGCTGCCGACGTTCAAGGACCGCTCCGAGGCGATCCTCGCGTTCGAGCAGGGCAAGGTAAAGCTGCACGACCGCATCCTGGTGCGCCTCGAGCTGTTCAGCGAGGTCGTCAACAGCCAGGGTGGGGCCATCGAGCCGCTGCCCGAGAACCGTCGCATCGTGACGACGGCCGGCCGTTGCCTCTTCAGCGAGATCCTCGAGCCGGGCATGGCCTTCTACAACTGCTCGCTGGGCAAGAAGGGCTGCGCCCGAGTCATCGACGACGTGTTCGCCGTCGCTGGCAAGCCGGCGACCATCGACCTGCTCGATCGCCTGAAGGCGACCGGCTTCAAGCACTCGACCGTGGCCGGCCTGAGCTTCGGCGTCACCGACATGCGTGTGCCCGCCGACAAGCAGGAATTGCTGGCCGAGGCCCAGAAGAAGGTCGACCGCGTCGAGAAGAACTACGACCGAGGCATCATCACCGAGCGCGAGCGGTACAACCAGTTGCTGGACATCTGGGCCGGCTGCCGCGAGAAGGTGACCAAGAGCCTGATCGAGACGCTCAAGAACGACCGCCGCCTGCCCGATGGCCAGGAGGCGCCCATCGACGACAAGAGCGCCGAGCCTTACCTCAACCCCGTGTACCTCATGAGCGACTCGGGCGCGCGTGGTAACGTGAGCCAGATGATGCAGCTGGCGGGCATGCGTGGTCTGATGGCTAAGCCCAGCGGCGAGATCATCGAGACGCCCATCCGAGCCAACTTCCGCGAGGGGTTGAGCGTGCTGGAGTACTTCTCCTCGACGCACGGTGCTCGTAAGGGCCTGGCCGACACCGCTCTGAAGACCGCCGACTCGGGCTACCTGACGCGCAAGCTGTGCGATGTTGCCCAGTCCGTGATCATCGGCGAGATCGACTGCGGCAGCCGCCGCGGCATCCCCAAGCGCGCCGTGTACAAGGGCGAGCAGGTCGACGTGCCGCTGAGCGAGCAGGTCGTCGGCCGCGTCAGCCTGCACTCGATCGTCGACCCGGTGACCGATCAGATGGTCGTCCAGGCCAACGAGATGATCTCCGAAGAGGCCGCCGCTCGCATCGACGAGCTGGGCATCGGCGAGGTCTTCGTCCGCAGCCCGCTGACCAGCGAGAGCCGCACGGGCTGCTCGGTGCTCGACTACGGCATGGACATGTCCATCGGCAAGATCGTCGAAGAGGGCATGGCCGTGGGCATCATCGCCGCCCAGTCGATCGGTGAGCCTGGAACGCAGCTGACGATGCGTACGTTCCACACCGGTGGTATCGGTACGCGTGACGTCGCCGAGAGCGAGTTCCGCGCGACGTTCGCGGGCACCATCGAGCTGCGTGACTGCTCTGAGGTGGAAGGCGAGGACGAGGACGGCGCATCCGCGCTCATCTCGCTGAAGCGCAACGGCGAGGTCGCCATCCTCGACGACAAGGGCCGCGAGCTCGACAAGAGCAAGGTTCCCTACGGCGCCCTCATCTACGTGAAGCCTGGCGACGTCGTCAAGAAGGGCGCGCAGCTCGTGAAGTGGGACCCGCACCGCACGCCGATCCTCGCCGAGAAGGGCGGCCTGATCCAGTTCGTCGACATCGAGGTCGGCCAGACCGTGCGTGAGGACGACGCGGGCCAGGGCAAGAAGGCCTTCGTGGTCATCGAGCACAAGGGCACGCGTTCGCCGCAGATCAACGTGGTCGACGAGAGCGGCCAGATCCTGGACTTCCACTACCTGCCCGCCAAGGCGCGTATCGAGGTGCAGGACGGCCAGCAGATCAAGGCCGGCCAGATGATCGCGCGTCAGCCGCGTCAGGCCGAGCGCAGCCAGGACATCGTCGGTGGTCTGCCCCGCGTGACGGAGATCTTCGAGGCTCGCAAGCCCAAGGACCCGGCCGTGATGGCCGAGATCTCGGGCAAGATCGAGATCTACAGCGACAAGCGCAAGGGCAAGATCACTATCCGCGTGGTGTCCGACTCGGGCATCGAGAAGGACCACCACGTGCCGCGCGACAAGCAGCTTCGCGTGCACACGGGCGACTTCGTGAACGCGGGCGACCAGCTCACCGAGGGCCCGCTCGATCCCAAGGACATCCTGCGGATTAAGGGTGAAGAGGCCGTGTGGCTCTACATGCTCGAAGAGGTCCAGAACGTGTACCGGGCCCAGGGTGTGAAGATCAACGACAAGCACATCGAGCTGATCCTCAGCCAGATGATGCGCAAGGTGCAGGTGCAGCAGCCGGGCGACACCGACCTGCTGCCGCAGGAAGTGGTCGACCGCTACGTCTTCAGCCAGAAGAACCGCGAGATCCTCAACATGGGCCGCATCGTGGAGGCCGGCGACACCGACCTGCGCGTGGGGCAGATGTACACGCGTGAGGAGATCCGCGAGGCCAACGCTCGCGCCGAGGCCGAGGGCAAGGAAGGCGCCAAGGCCAAGAAGCCCAAGCCCGCCGTGGGTCGCACGCTGCTGCTGGGCATCACCAAGGCCAGCCTCCAGAGCGAGAGCTTCCTTTCGGGCGCCTCGTTCCAGGAGACCACCAAGGTGCTCACCGAGGCCGCCCTCAAGGGCGCGTCGGACAACCTCATCGGCCTCAAGGAAAACGTGCTGCTGGGCCACCTGATCCCCGCCGGCACGGGCTTCCGAGGCTACCAGGACATCCGCGTCAAGCCGCTGGTGGCCCTGGCGCCGATGCAGAGCGACGACGATGGCTCGGCCGATCACCTGCTGGACGACAACGACCACATGGGCGTGATGCCCCAGGTCGAGGTCAAGGACTTCGTGATGGGCGAGAGCCCCGAGAACGCGCAGTAAGACGCGCCGTTCGCCCTGGAACCACGAGCCCAGGGATGGTTTGAGAAGAGATAACGCCGGGTGGGAGCGATCCCACCCGGCGTCTTTCTTTGCTTGCGTTCGGTTGTCTCAGAAGGGAAGCTGCACGCCGAGCTGCACCTTGTGGGCCTCGTAGTCGTCGCCGAAGTCGCCCTCGTAGGCCAGCCGGACGTTGAAGCCACCGCGGGTGCGTACGCCGATGCCGGCGGTGGGGCTCCAGTAATTGTCCACCGACGCGTCGTCGAGGAAGTCCGAGTAGCTGGCGCCGCCGAAGATGTAGGCGTTGTCGCCAACGAAGTACGAGGCCTTGCCGCCCACGCGTACGTAGTCCTGCGTCAGCGCGGGGTCGAACTCGAACTCGCTGAGCTCGAGGGAGATCGAGTCGAAGTGGGTGTAGCTGGCCGCGGCGCTGAACAGCCAGTCCTTCATCTCATAGCTCGCCAGCGCTGTGCCGCCCACGCCCCAGAACAGGCCGCCCGAGACCATCTCGTAGCTGCCCGAGCCGGCGATCATCGCGCCGGGGGCGATCTGGAAGGTGAAGCCCTTGCCGTCGTCGCGCTGGATGAGGCGGATGGGGATGTCCAGGTGTGCGCCGGCGGTAAAGACGTCGGCGCCCTCCACGTCGTAATAGCTGACGGGGAACGAGGCGGCCACGCCCCAGTAGCGGTTCACGCGGTATTCGAAGCTGCCCGCGAGGTTGACGAAGGTGCTCTCCAGCCCGTCGGCGTCGGCGATGCCGGCCTGGGCGTCGAAGCGGATGCGCAGGCCCTTGTCCGAGCCCGGCTCGAACCACTGCACGCTGGCCGAGCCCACGGGGGCGTTCTCGCCTTGCAGGCGGTTGCCGGCCTGCACGCCCTGCTCGCCGCCGTCCTGGTTGAAGCCGGTGGTGTCGCCGACCGACTGCATGCCGGCGTCCTGCTCCTGCCCGCGAACGCGGAAGGCGCTGGGCGAGGGGCTGGCGGGCTGGACCACCTCGCCGCGCATGATCTGACGCTCGAGGCGGGTCAGGTCCTGGTGCTTGCCGAAGCGGTTGTACTTGTACGAGGCCATCTGCGCGGTCGTGGCCTGGGGGTTGCCATCGGTGACGGCCACGAGCGATCGCTTGTTGATCTCCTTGAGGAAGTCGGCGACGGTGGCCGAGCCTTCCTTCTCGAGGAAGTCGACGATCTGGTCCTCGACGTCGCCCGTGGCGTCGGCGGTGAAGACGAGGGGTGCGTCATCGCGGCCCAGGAACTGCAGCGTGGCGGTGTTGCCGTCGGCCGAGAGGCTGAAGGTGATGGCGTCGTCCACTCCGGCATAGCGGAGCGAGGCGTCGAAGTCGATGCCGTCGAAGCGCGCGAAGTCGCCCTGGGTGTCCAGCAGGTCTTCCACCAGATCGGGCACCGACGAGCCGCCCACCAGGAGGGGCTGCACGCCGGGGTCCATCGGGTTGACGGCCACGCGGAAGAGGTCGTCGCCATGGGCGGCGGGGGTCAGGCATCCCAGGCCGGCGATGGCCACGAGGGCGGCGGGCGCGTGTCGACGCATGTCGGGTCTCCTGTATGGCGCGCTGTGGCGCGAGTGTCGGCCGGACGACACCGACCAGTCGAGACGGGTACTCCCGCTTATCGGCCAGCAGATCGGGGCTGTTGAGTCTGATGCAGGATCGCGGCGGATTTTTCGCGGACGCGCAAAGACTGCCGCCATACGATGGTTCCCGGGGCGCGAATCCGGCGTCCTCACCCGCTTTTGAACGCTTGGATCGGTCTGGACGACCGCTGGAGGTGGCCTCGGGATGCCCAAACGAGAAGACATTCGCACCATCCTCGTGCTCGGCTCGGGGCCCATCGTCATCGGTCAGGGCTGCGAATTCGACTATTCCGGCGCCCAGGCGTGCAAGGCGCTGCGGGCCGAGGGCTGCCGGGTGGTGCTGGTCAACTCCAACCCCGCCACGATCATGACCGATCCGAGCCTGTCGGATCGCACCTACATCGAGCCCATCACGCCCCAGAGTGTCCGCAAGATCATCCAGAAGGAGTGCGATCGCGACGCGGGCGGCCAGGGCATCGACGCCATCCTGCCGACCCTGGGCGGGCAGACCGCCCTCAACTGCGCATGCGCCCTCTTCGACAACGGCACGCTCGACGAGTTTGGCATCGAGATGATCGGGGCCGACCGCCAAGTCATCCATCGGGCCGAGGACCGCGAGGCCTTTCGCAAGGTGTGCGAGGCCCAGAGCCTGCCGCTGGCGCCGTCACGCACGGTGACGAGCCTGGACGAGGCGATGGAGGCGCTCGAGGAACTGGGCCTGCCGTCGATCGTGCGGCCCGCCTTCACGCTGGGCGGCTGGGGCGGCGGCGTGGCGTACAACACCGAGGAGTTCCGCCAGCAGGTGGCGCGCGGTCTCGCGGCCAGCATGATCGGCCAGGTGCAGATCGACAAGAGCCTGCTGGGCTGGAAGGAATTCGAGCTCGAGGTCGTCCGCGACAAGAAGGACAACTGCGTCATCGTCTGCGGCATCGAGAACATCGACGCCATGGGCGTGCACACGGGCGACTCGATCACGGTTGCGCCGATCCTCACGCTCACCGACAAGGAGTACCAGGTGCTCCGCGACGCGGCCTTCGCGGTCGTGCGGGCGGTGGGGGTCGAGACGGGCGGCAGCAACGTGCAGTTCGCGGTGAACCCCAACCCGGCGCCGACGGCCGACGGCAGCGAGCCCTTCGAGTTCGTGGTGGTCGAGATGAACCCCCGCGTGTCGCGCTCCAGCGCGCTGGCGAGTAAGGCGACCGGCTTCCCGATCGCCAAGATCGCCGCCCGACTGGCTCTGGGCTACACGCTCGACGAGCTGCGCAACGACATCACCGCGACGACGAGCGCGTGCTTCGAGCCCAGCATCGACTACGTCGTCACCAAGATGCCGCGGTGGACGTTCGAGAAGTTCCCCGAGGCCGACGAGACGCTGACCACGCAGATGAAGAGCGTGGGCGAGGCGATGGCTATTGGTCGGACGTTCAAGGAGAGCCTGCAGAAGGCCATCCGCTCGATGGAAGTGAAGCGTTTCGGGCTCGGGCTTGATCGCAACGACAAGTGGCTGACGGCCACGCGCGCCATCGAGCGCGAGCAGCTCGTGCTCGACTTTGCCGCCCCGGGCGACACCGGGTATATCGCCAGCGCTACCGGCCTGCGGACGGCGGACGGCCAGCCCATCGAGTGGCCCATCGACGAGACCAAGCTCACACGTAAGCTCGCGGTGCCCAGCCAGGGCCGCATCTACTACGTTCGCTACGCGCTCAAGATGGGCTGGACGATCGACCAGGTCCACCAGATCACCAAGATTGATCCGTTCTTCCTCGGCCAGATCGCCGAGCTCGTGGCCTTCGAGGACACGCTGCTGAAGTATGACCGGCTGGAGGACGTGCCCGAGCGTGTGCTGCGGCGTGCGAAGCAGCTTGGGTACAGCGATGCGCAGCTGGCCAATGTTTATCTCGACGCCATCCGCAGCGAGACCATCCTGAAGGTACGCGAGCATCGCAAGAAGTCGGGCATCACGCCGGCCTTCAAGCTGGTGGACACCTGCGCGGCCGAGTTCGAGGCGGCCACGCCGTACTACTACTCGACCTACGAGAACCCGGTGCTGGTGTACGACGAGGCCGGCAAGGCCACCGAGGTGTACGATAGCGAGGTGCGCATCACCGACAAGCCCAAGGTGGTCATCCTGGGCGGCGGGCCCAACCGCATCGGCCAGGGCATCGAGTTCGATTACTGCTGCTGCCATGCTGCGTTTGCCGCTCGAGAGCTCGGGCTCGAGAGCGTGATGATCAACTCGAACCCCGAGACGGTGAGCACCGATTACGACACGAGCGACCTGCTGTTCTTCGAGCCGCTCACGCTCGAGGACGTGCTCAACGTGACCGAGGCGCTCAACATCGATGGTCGCCTCAAGGGCACGATCGTGCAGTATGGCGGGCAGACGCCGCTGAACCTGGCCCACGGCCTGGCGCTCGCGGGCACGCCCATCATCGGCACCAGCCTCGATTCGATCGACCTGGCCGAGGATCGTGACCAATTCGACAAGCTGCTTGAGAGCCTGGACCTCGCCCGGCCCGCCAGCGGCATCGCGCGTTCGCGTCAGCAGGCCGAGGCCGTGGCGGCGGAGATCGGCTATCCGGTACTCGTGCGTCCCAGCTATGTGCTTGGCGGTCGCGGCATGGAGATCTGCCAGGACGCCGGCGCGTTGCGGCGCTTCGTCGACGGCGCGGTGCGCAGCGCCGGGCTCGATGGCGGCCTGCAGGACGCGCCAATCCTGATCGATAAATTCCTCGACGGCGCGACCGAGGTGGACGTCGACGTCATCGCCGACTTCGACCCTACGGGCGAGAGCGACTCGGGCCAGGCGGTCATCTGCGGCATCATGGAGCACATCGAGCACGCGGGCGTGCACAGCGGCGATAGCACGTGCTTCCTGCCGCCCAACGAGCTCTCGCCTCGCGTGATCGACAAGGTGCGCGCCGCCTCGAAGAAGCTGGCCAAGGCCCTGCGCGTGCGCGGGCTGATGAACGTGCAGCTGGCCATCAAGGACGATGTGGTGTACGTGCTGGAGGTCAACCCACGCGCCAGCCGCACGGCTCCCTATGTGAGCAAAGCGACGCACGTGCCCTGGCCCAACCTGGCCGCCCGCGCCATGATGGGCGCCTCGCTCGAGGACATGGGCGTGAAGGAAGTGACCAACACCGGCGCGTTCGCGGTGAAGGCGCCGGTGTTCCCGCACCAGAAGTTCCCGCGCGTCGACTTCGTGCTGGGCCCGGAGATGCGCAGCACGGGCGAGGTGATGGGCATCGACGCGTCGCCTCCCCTTGCGCTCGCCAAGGCGGCGATGGCTGCTGGCAACACGCTGCCCACGGCCGGCGCGGTGTTCGTGTCGGTGCGCGATGCCGACAAGCAGGACATCCTGCCCGTCGTTCGCGGGCTGGCCGCCATGGGCTTTGTGATCTACAGCACGGGCGGCACGGCCGCCTTCCTGGCGCGATACAGCGTGCGCACGAACCTCGTACAGAAGATTGGCACCGGGGCGCGTCCCAACGTCATCGACATGATGACCAGCGGCGACATCCACCTGGTGATCAACACGCCCACGGCCAGCGGCAGCGAGACCGACGAGGGCCGCATCCGCTCGACGGCGGTGCGCCTGTCGATCCCCATGATCACGACGGCGACGGCCGCGCGGGCCGCGGTGGACGCCATCGCCGCCCTGCGTGCGGGCGACTGGTCGGTGTGCCCCTTGCAGGACTATGCCGCCCTGGCCCAGGGCGGGGCCAGCAAGGTGGAGGTGGTGGGGGCCCGGTAAG
>JBITAB010000243.1:0-5660 GCA_044439825.1 Phycisphaerales bacterium JB064
CCCACGCTCATCGAGTTCCTCGAGGCCGTCAAGGACCTCGATCGCCCGTGCCTGCTGCACGTCAAGACCGTCAAGGGCAAGGGCTTCGCCTTCAGCGAGGGCGATGCGCGGACGTTCCACTCGCCCCAGCCTTTCACGGCCGCCGAGGGCCAGGAGCTGCAGGCCGAGGGCTGCCGCGTGGTGGTCAAGAGCGGCGGGCGCAGCTTCACCAGCGCCTTTGGTGATGCGTTGCTCGATCTCATGGACCGCGACGAGTCGGTCGTCGCCTGCACGGCCGCGATGCCCGACGGCACGGGCGTGACCGACGCGATGGACAAGTACCCCAGCCGGGTGTGGGACACGGGCATCTGCGAGAGCCACGCGCTGGACATGATGGCGGGCCTGGCCAAGACCGGGTACAAGCCCTTCTTCGCGGTCTACAGCACCTTCCTGCAACGCGCCTACGACCAGGCCTTCCAGGAGGCCTCGCTCCAGGGCCTGCCCGTGCGTCTGTGCCTCGATCGTGCGGGCCTGGTTGGTGGCGATGGCGCCGTGCACCACGGCTTTGCCGATGTCTCGCTGCTGCGCACGCTGCCCGATGCGGCGATCATGGCGGCGATCGACGAGCCCAGCCTTCGGGCGTGCCTCGAGTTCATGCGCGAGTACGACCGCGGCCTCTCCAGCGTGCGCTACCCGCGCGACGACGTGTCGGATCGCTTTGCAGGCACCGATTGCCCGCCCTTCGAGCTGGGCAAGGCCCGTCTGCTGACCGAGTCAACGGACACGAAGCCCGACGCGGCCATCCTCGCCTTCGGTGTGCCAGCGCTGGCGTGCGTCGGCGTTGCCGAGCGTCTGGCTCCCGAGCTGAACGTTGCGGTGTACGACGCGCGCTTCGCCAAGCCGGTCGACCGCTCGCTCATCGCCCAACTCGTCGAGGCGGGCGTGCCCACTCTGACGGTCGAGGAGCACACGCTCCAGGGCGGCTTCGGCAGCGCCGTGCTCGAGGCCATCGAGGAGATGGGCCTGAAGAACACGAACGTCCGCCGCCACGGCATGCCCGACCGCTGGATCAAGCAGGACGGCCGCAAGCAGCAACTCGCCGAGGTTGGGCTGGATGCCGCAGGCATCGAGAAGGAACTCAAGGCCCTGCTCGCCCACGCGGAAGCGCAGACGCCCGAGCAAGCCCGCGTCTAGGGCGCTACTCGCACCCGGCGTCGAAGACGGTCTGGAAGTCCAGGAAGTCGAAGACGGTGAGTTCGCCGTCGCCGTCGAAGTCGGCGCGAGTGTCGCCCGTGGCGAACAGGTTCTGAAAAGCCAGGAAATCCAGCAGGCTCAGGCGGTCGTCGCCGTCCAGGTTGGCGCGGCATGGCTTTCGGCCGTAGACGACCTGCACTTCGCCGGCGGCGCGCAGGCCATCCACGGCGTGCCGAGCGTCGGCAATCACCAAGTCGCTCCTGCCGTCGCCGTTGAAGTCGCCCGCGGCGGCGAGGTCCCCGCCGGAGTCGCCAAGCGCTCTGCCGTGCAGGCGCACGCCGATGGATGGCTCAATGTCGGGCAGCACGATGGTCGTGCCGAAGCCAGCCGCGCCCATTCCGTCGCCGCGGCCGAAGATCAGCATCGTCGCGCCCGAGCGTTGCCACGAATGGCTGCTGACCAGTTCCGATGGGAAGCCGCTCATGCCCACGGCCAGGTCGGGATGCCCATCGCCGTTCAAGTCGCCGGGGCTGGCGAGCGCCGAACCAATTCGATCGCCGCGGCCCGTGCCGGCGATCACCAGCGGCTGGGCGATGCCCGAAGCCATGGGGTCGGCCATGTCGATCACGGCTGGCCAGTGCCGAGTGCCGGAGGCGCCAAAGAGCACGTATGTTTGACCATTTGCGTAGCCTCCCGAGCGTGGCCTTGCGGTGTTGGCGGCTACAGCCAGATCATCGATGCCATCGCCATCGAAGTCCCCGATGCCGGCAAGGGGCCAACCAAGACTGTCCCGCTCGGCGGCGCCCTCGATGCGCGTCGCGAGCGGGGCGTCCAGCCGTGTTGCATCAATTGTCGTCGGTAAGTCTGGTCCGCCGAACACCACGAACGCGAGCCCCGCTTGCGGTCGCCCGAGCGGTGCCGCGTCCCGAGCGCCCATCGCCAGATCGTCATAGCCGTCGCCGTTCACGTCTCCAATGCCCACAGGCTCTGTGAGGCCTCCGAAGCGGTGGTACAGCAGGACACCATGATCGATCCCAGGCGCGGCGAGGTCGATTGCTGGCCACCTTCCCGTCGCGTCGGCGCGACGCCCATAGACCAGGAACATCGTGTAGATCTGCGATGCGCCGGGCAGCGGGCTAACGCGTCGGCTCATCAGCACGTCGGCCAGCCCGTCGCCGTTGACGTCGCCCGCGGCGGCCACGCGCAGGCCCAGCCGCTCGCCGGGCAGCCCGCCGTAGATCCACTGCACGGCGCCCTCGGGGATGTTGTTTAGGTCGAGCGTCGCCCGACCATCGGTCACGACCGGGCCAAACAACACGCCGACCTCACCGGCTTCTTCGCGACCGAGGAACTCGACGTGGGGCCGCCCGACAAGGAAGTCATCGTGTCCGTCGCCGTTGAAGTCGCCGACGCCCGTCGCATGAACATCGCTGCTGCGGATCGATCCATCGATGCGGAACCCGTTTGAGCCATCGATGGCGTCGCTGCGCAGCACTGCCCCCGGCCCACCGAGTGCGCCAAAGACCACAAAGGTCTCGGCCTCGATCACCACCGATCCACTGGAGCTGCCCGAGGCGTGCACCACGATGTCATCGATCCCATCGCCGTTGACGTCCCCTGCGGGGGCGATCGACCCGCCGATGCGTTGGTCTTCGTGCGAGCCCTCGAAGGTGAAGCCCAGCGAGCCGGCCGGGCCGTAGATCGAATCGATCGGCAGCAGGCGCAGCGGCAGCACCTCGGGATAGGGAGCAATCAGCGGATCCGGCCCGTGCTGGGCGGCCACGGCATTGGGCGCGCCTGCGGCGCAGACGAGCAGCATCAGTCGCATTCGTGAGGGGGCGGTTCGCATCGTGCAACTCCAACTGGTGTGGGCGGGCATGGCATTACGCTCCTGTTCCCGTGTTATCGGGGAGCAGGTCGACGTTCGTCCAGATCCAGCCGCAGGAGCAGCCCGTGGCGTGGCCGGTTCGCTACCGTCGAGGCATGGTGCACACCACGATGATGAGCGGTCTGAGGTTGGGCGTGGCGATCGGGCTGCTCGCGAGCGCGGTCGCGAGAGCTCAGGATGCCCCAGCGGATGCCGAAGACGCGCCCTCGCAAATCCGCACTCCAGACGAGGCCCGGGAGTGGCTCCGTGATGAGATGGTCCGCGTGCTTGGCGATATGGCCGGCGGCAGCTTCGACGATGTGGCATTCAACCGCTGGTTCGACGCGCTCGATGAGCCGTGGATGCAGGCGATGGCCGATGGCACGCTCGCCGAGGACGGCGACGTGGACCACCCGATCTTCGATAACACCTGGTGGCCTGCCGGGTTGACCGAACGCGGCGTGCCCATGCCCGCTACGCCCGAAGGCCTCGACGAGCGCGTCCGCGAGCCGTGGGAGTGGGCGGGCGAGCAGCAGCGGCTGGTGTGGGAGGCGCAGCAGCCCGGGCCCAACGCGGTCAATCGCTGGCCGGAGGTATTCACGTTGGTGTCGCGGTACGACGCCACGTTCGAGGCCGAGGTGCAGCGCGTCCAGGAGCGTTTCGCGCTGCAGGGCGATGCCTCCTCGGCAGTACGCGGCCTCATCGAACGGCTGCCCGACATGCTCGAAGAGGATCGCCTCGCGCTGGAGGCCCACCCGGAGCACGAACGGCTTATGGAAGCCATCGACGCCTCGCTCGCGTCCATCGACGTCCGCATCGCGAAAGCCTCCAAGGCCCTCAGGAGCGCCGATCCGGCGGCGGTGTATCTCGTGCCGATTCCACCCTCGATCGCCTTCACCGTACCGGTAGAGAAGCTCGGCCCAGCCCGCTCGCTGGGGCGATACCTGGCCGGCCGGGCGGCCGTCGCTCTTGAGGAGGAACGTTTCCAGGATGCGGCTGCCGACCTTGCACTGTCGCTTGAGGTCGCCAATGCCTACGCCCGCGTGCCCGGCATGATCTCCGCCCTCGTGTCATGGGACATCGCCCGCCGGTCGCTGCGCAGTATCATCGACAACGCCTCGGGTAAGGCCGTACCCGCCGAGGATCTGCGCCGCCTGGACGCCGCCCTCGATCGCTTCGTACCGCTTCCACCCTCGTACGCAATCCGAGGCGGGGCCAACGAGTGCTATGCCGCGGTCGACGACTTCTACCGCCAGGTGCGGGCGACGGTGCCGCGGAATGAGGGCCTGCGCAACTCGATGATGGACCTGAGCCGCTCCGCGGGCGTCCTGACCTCACGCGGCAACCAGATGGCACTCGTGCAGGAGGCGTTCGAGTCCATCGCCGTGATGGCCGATGGGCGATACGAAACTACCGAGATCGACGCGGTCTATGGGCGCGCGCTGCATGTGCTTGCCTGGCTCGATACGAAAGAGGGCCAGCGCGATATGGGCGGCACGCGCTTGCCCGTGCTGGGCGTCCTGCTTCCGGCCGTCGGCCGCTACATGCAATCGCACGTGGCCCTCACCCAGCACCGCCACGGCGCTGCGTTGCTCATGGCCATCGAGATCCACCGCGCCGAGCATGGCGAACTGCCCGCCTCGCTGACCGATCTGCCCGAGCACGCCTTCCGTTTCGAGGCCGATCTGCCCGCGAGGCTGCGTGAGCAACCGCCCATCCGCTACCACGTGCTCGACGAGCGTGCGAGCGGCTTCGGCATGGGCTATGTGTTGTACGCGGTCGGTGCCGATGGCGTGGACAACGGCGGCTTGAGCCACCCCGATTATCCAGAATCGGTTCTGACAGGCTCGGGACGGCGCGACGGCTACGACTACGTCTTCAACACGCCGGGGCGATAGTCGAGCCGCACGTGCTCCACTTTGTGCGAAATTGCGATCGAGATGTCACAAGGTTGCGGTATATTGGTCACCAAAGGAGGCGATATGCACGCACGAATGACGTCCTTGAGGTTGCTATTGATCGGGTTCCTGCTGGTCATCGCTCTGGCCATGCCCCGGGCCCTTGCCCAGGACTGCCAGCCCGGCTGGGCTACCGAGCAATTCAACCTGCCGGGCGTCGATGGCACGATCCACGCCATGGCCATGTTCGACGACGGCTCGGGCGAGGCGCTGTATGTCGGCGGAGATTTTCGGGTGGCGGGTACCGAAGGCGTGCGCGGCCTGGCGCGATGGGACGGCGAGCGCTGGAGCGCGGTCACGAGCATGCCAGGGGAGCCCTACGCGGGCTTCGTCGAACGCATCAATGCCATGGCCTTGTACGACGATGGAACGGGCCCGGCGCTGTACGTCGCGGGCCAGTTCTCGTTCATCGATGGCCTGCGGACGTCGAGCATTGCGCGGTGGAATGGCTCAGTGTGGGAGCCGCTCGGTCGCGGCGTGGATCGCTTTGTGTTCTCTTTAGCGGTGTTCGACGACGGCAACGGCCCGGCCCTCTACGTGGGGGGTGACTTCCAACGCGCGGGCGAGCTCGACGTTCGCGGCCTGGCCCGTTGGGATGCCGGCGGCTGGTCCGCCCCGCCCGAGCTCGGACGATCGCTGAGCGTTCGCGCCCTGGCGGTGCA
>JBITAB010000243.1:5760-29477 GCA_044439825.1 Phycisphaerales bacterium JB064
GGTCCGCCCCGCCCGAGCTCGGACGATCGCTGAGCGTTCGCGCCCTGGCGGTGCACGATGACGGCGACGGCTCTGCCCTGTACGCTGCCGACAACTTCAGCACCGATGTGGCCTATGCCGAGCGTGTCTCACGACTGGATGGAGGCACGTGGACCAGCCTGGGCGACACGCGCCTGGGAGGCTGGATCAGCGCGCTGCACTCGCACGATGACGGGAGCGGCCCGGCCTTGTACGTTGGCGGGCTCTTCGAGGAGATGGGCGGACAGGCAATCAACAACCTCGCGCGGTGGGACGGCGCTTCGTGGTCCACCGTCGGCGGCGGCGTCGGCGAGGCGGCGAGCGGGCGCGTCTTCGCATTGGCGACGCACGACGATGGCACGGGCCCATCGCTCTACGCGGGTGGTTCGTTCCGATCGGCCGGCGGCAGCGACGTCAACGATCTGGCCAAGTGGGACGGCACCGCGTGGTCGGCGGTGGGCGAGGACGAGGGCCGCTTCTCGGTGCGAGCGCTGGCCAGCGTCGATCTTGGCTCCGGCCCAAGGCTCGTCGCCGGCGGCCGCCAGGGCCAGCGCGGTGACGTGCTGCTCTCAGGGCTCGGCCTGTGGGACGGAACGGACTGGTCGGTGCCCGAGGCCGGCGTCGCGATGGGCATCTTCGGCGGCGTCTTTGCCATGACCGTCTTTGACGACGGCTCGGGCCCGCAGCTCATCGCCGGGGGGAGCTTCGAGCGCGCGGGTTCGACGGCGGCCAACCAGGTCGCCCGCTGGGATGGCCAGCGATGGCATCCGATGGGCACGGCCCTGCGAGAGGGACTCGGCACCGCGGTGTACGCGCTGGCGGTCTTCGACGATGGCCAGGGCCCGGCCCTCTACGCGGGCGGGGGCCCAATT
Source organism: Phycisphaerales bacterium JB064 (assembly GCA_044439825.1). Taxonomy (GTDB): domain Bacteria; phylum Planctomycetota; class Phycisphaerae; order Phycisphaerales; family UBA1924; genus JAHCJI01. The sequence goes on from JBITAB010000243.1 coordinate 6,651, forward strand.
ACCGGCACGAGCGGCCCAGGGTCACATATCGCACGATGGGACGGCTCGGCGTGGGTGCCGCTGGGCGAGGGTCTCAACGGCACCGTGCGCGCCATGACCGTCTACGACGACGGCGATGGCCCGGACCTCTACGTCGCCGGCGAGTTCACCCAAGCCGGCGGCCGCCTGGCCAAGTTCATCGCGCGCTGGGATGGCTCGTCGTGGTCGACCGTGGGCTTCGGCATCGGCGAGGGCTTCGATCGCGCTGTGGGCGCGCTGGAGGTCTTCGACGACGGTTCGGGCCCGGCCCTGTACGCCGGCGGCACCTTCCGCGTCGCGGGCGGGACGGCCGGTAGGCGCCTCGCGCGCTGGGACGGCGTGGCCTGGTCGCCGGTGAAGGAGGGCCCGGGCGCCGACGACGACGTCTTCGCGCTGGTGGCCTACGACGTGGGCGAGGGGCCAAGGCTCTTCGCCGCGGGCGACTTCCTGAACATCGATGGCATGCCCGCCAACCGCGTGGCCCAGTGGGATGGGTCCGAGTGGTCGCCCGTGGGCGTCGGCGTGCTGCGCGACGTCAACGCCCTGGTCGGCTTCGACGATGGCTCTGGGCCGGCCCTCTACGCCGCGGGAGCGTTCTTCCGTCTGGGCGACGACCGCCGCGCGTTCTACATCGCACGCTGGGACGGCACCGACTGGTCGCCGCTGGGTGAGGGTTTGGACGACCACGCCGAGGCCCTCGCGGTGCACGACGATGGCTCCGGCCCGGCCCTCTACGTGGGCGGTGTGTTCTCGACCGCTGGCGGCGTCGCCTCCACCGGCATCGCCCGCTGGAACGCCTGCGACCCCTGCCCGGCAGACCTGGACGGCGACGACGTGCTCACCGTCTTCGACTTCCTCGCGTTCATCAACCTCTACAACAGCGGCGACTCGCGGGCCGACTTCGATGGTGATGGCGAACTGACCATGCTCGACTTCCTGGCGTTCCAGTCGGCGTTTGGGGCAGGTTGCTGAGTTGTGCTCCAAGAGTAACGACCCGTTGCGCACCGCGCTTGTGCTGTAGGCTGCATGGAACGCTGGCAACGTGAAGGAGAGGCCGCAATCTCGTCATAGGCAATCAGGAGTGTGATGGCCGGGATGTGCCAGCCTTCGCACGATGCGCTGGACGCGTCGGGATTACTTCGTTTCTTCACTCGGCCGTTTCTGCAGAACGGCTCGCCGTGACCAGCTTCCACCCACACTCCACGCACCTCCCCTGCCCATCCACCTCGCCCGTGTGCCCGCACGATGGGCAACCGGCGTCGGGCATGGGGATGCACAGGCGGCTCATGGGGCGCGCAAGCAGGATGAGTGTCAGGCCGATGAGCGAGGCACCGACACCCGCAGCGACCATGTGCTCCTCGCCCACGCCCATGTGGGCGTTCCAGCCGAGTTCGATGCTGCCCTGGCTGAGCCCGAAGACCAGCCTGTTGACCACGAGGTAGACGCCTCGGACGAGCATCGCCACGCCGACCACCCGGGTGCTCCACAGCGTGAACGAGCGGAGCAGCCGGACACGGCCGGCGACGGCCTCGGGAGAAGTTGCCAGCCTCATGCCCCACGATACCCGGACTCTGCCCGAGCAGTTGCCTGCCGGGTGGGGCAAACCGGAGAGAAATGGCGCGAAACGGCCATACGAGCCCCGGCGTAGACCACTCGGCACGCCGGGCATGACTGGGGAGCGCCTGAGCGGTGTTGTATGTTGGGGGTCTCCCCAAGCGTGCTTCGGCACACGGGCTTTCCAAGGGCCCGGTCAATCCAGGAGCGGACCGTGACCGATCTCACCGGGGTTTCAAAGAAGATGCAACGCGGCGGCGTCGCTGCCGTCATGATGGCCTGCCTCGCCGGCGGCGTGCTGGGTGTTGCCCAGACCGCGAGCGCCCAGGCCGACCCGCTCCAGCAGTACGACGTCATCAACCGCATCGACAGCGGCCCGCTGGGCCTGCCTGGCGCCGCCGGCGGAGCCGAAGAGGTCGTCTTCAGCGCCACGCTCACCGCCCCGGGCGCCGGCTGGGCCCGTGCGCGGTTTGATGCCGAGAGCACCGTGCTGCCCTCGAACATGCGTCTTCGCATCACGAGCCTGAAGGACAACAACGACCAGCACCTCACCAGCCACACCATCGAGCAGTGGAAGCACAAGTCGGCCTACCTCAACGGCGACACCATCCTCATCGAGGTGCTCGCGCGCCCGGGTGAGGGGGTCGGCCGCGTGGTGATCGACGGGCTGATCGCGGGCAGCGGTCTCACCCAGCAAGCCGGCTTCGACAGCATCTGCGGCTCGGTCGACGACCGCACGCTCTCGAGCGACCCGCGCAACGCCCGGCTGCTGCCGGTGGGCTGCACGGCATGGATCATCGACGACTGTGCCAAGTGCTTCCTGACGGCAGGCCATTGCACTTCGAGTGCTGATGTTGTCGAATTCAACGTGCCGCTGAGCTCCTCGAGCGGCTCGCTCGTGTTTGCCGCACCCGAAGACCAGTATCCCGTCGACGACGCCTCGATGCAGAGCAACGGCGGGCTGGGCATCGGCAACGATTGGGCCTACTTCGGCACCCACCCCAACAGCGACACCGGCCTGACGGCTGGCCAGGCACAGGGTGAGTTCTACCGCCTTGCCTTGGAAGCCCCGACGTCGGCCGGCGACATCCGGATCACCGGCTACGGCAGTACGTTCGGCACCGGGGCGCCGCTGACGTGGAACCAGGTGCAGAAGACGCACACGGGCCCGTTCGTCGAGAAGGACGGCTTTGGCATCTCGTACCAGACCGACACCACCGGTGGCAACTCCGGCTCGCCCGTGCTGGAAGAGGCCACCGGCCTTGCCATCGGCATCCACACCCACGCCGGCTGCAGCACGACCTCGGGCAACAACGGCACGGCCATCGACCATAACGCGCTGCAGGACGCGCTTGCCGATCCGCGCGGCGTGTGCTGCCCGCCCATCCGCGGCATCGAGATCTCCGTTCCTGACCTCGATCTGGTCGGCCCCGATGCACCGTTCAACTTCGAAGTGGTGATCATGGAAGTCGACGGCCCGCTCGATCCGGGCTCGGCCGAACTGTTCTACTCGATCGAGGGCGGCGCGTACCAGACCGCCGCGCTCGTGCCCCTGGGCGGTGATCGCTTCCAGGCGACCTTCCCCGCGCTCGATTGCGGCGAGACGGTCGAGTACTACGTCCGCGCCACCAGCGACGGCCGCGAGACCATCGAACCCTTCGGCGCCCCGGCGACCGCCTACGACGCCCTGAGCGCGTCGGCGGTCATCACCAGCGCCAGCCAGGACTTCGAGACCGCGCCCGGCTGGTCCACCGTCGGCTCGACCGTCAGCGATGGCGGCTGGGAGCTCGGCGAGCCCGATGGCTTCCGCGGCGCGCCCTCGGGCGACGGCGATGGCTCGGGCAATGCCTACATCACGGGCGCCGACCGCGGCCAGGACCTCGACGGCGGCCCGGCCGTGCTCACCTCACCCATATTCGATCTGAGCGGCGCTCCGGCCAACAGCGTGCTGAGCTACGACCGCTGGTTCTACAACGACGACCAGCGCGGCGGCATCTCCGATCAGGACCGCCTGGTCATCGAGATCTCCGACAACGCGGGCTCGAGTTGGACCATGCTCGAGAGCGTCGACCACGCCATGGGCGGCGAGCAGTGGACCACCATGCGGTGGAACCTGGCCGACATCATCAGCCTGACCAGCCAGGTGCAGCTGCGCTTCACCGTGTCGGACAGCCCCAACGACTCGATCACCGAGGCCGGCATCGACGCCCTGTCGATCATCGGGCTGGAGTGCGGCGATTGCCGGGCTGATTTTGACGGCGACGGCGCCCTCACCCTGTTCGACTTCCTCGCCTTCCAGAACGCCTTCGACACCGGCGACGCCCGTGCCGACTTCGATGGCGATGGCGAGCTGACCCTGTTCGACTTCCTGGCGTTCCAGAACGCCTTTGACACCGGCTGCTAAGGCACGCCGGCACGCGAATCGTCCCCTCCTTGGAGCAAACCGGGGCTGGCCTTTGGGTCAGCCCCGGTTTGTGATTTTCAGCGCCGCACGAACGGATTGTGCTGCCGCTCGTGGCCGACGGTGGTCGTCGGGCCGTGGCCGGGCAGGCACAGGCAGGCGGCGTCGAGCGTGTAGATCTCGCGGCGGATGCTCTCGGCCAGTTGGTCGAAGTCTCCGCCCGGGAAGTCAGTCCGTCCGATGCTGCCGGCGAACAGCGTGTCGCCCACGACCGCCATCTGCCCACTGGGCGCGACGAAGACGCAACCACCCGGGCTGTGCCCAGGCGTGTGGCGGACCTGCCACGTTTCGCCCGCGATCTCCAGTTCATCGCCGTGCCGCAGCAGCCGCGTTGGCTCGGGCCCGCTGTAGGGCATGCCGAACATGGCGCTGAGGTTCAGCGCCGGGTCGCTTGGCCAGTCCCGCTCGGCCTCATGGATCAGCAGCGGCGTGCCGGGGAATGCGTCCATCACCGCGCTGAGCCCCAGCACATGGTCGGCGTGGGCGTGGGTCAGGATGATGGCGGCCGGTTTCAGCCCTTCGCTCTTGGCGTGCTCGATCACAGGCTCGGGTCCTGCACCGGGGTCGATGATCCACGCGGAGGCGCCATCTGGGGTGTAGAGGTAGCAGTTGGTCTCGAAGGGCCCGAGCGAAACGGCCCACAGGCGGGCCGCTTCGTGCTGGTCGGGCGTACGTCCGGAAATATCGATTGGCTGCATCGGCCCACTGTATGGCACACGCTGGGGCGGCGCGTGCGAACGCCTGCCGACCGACCGGCCCGCCAACGCCCGCGTGGGCGACGGGAATGCGGGATTCACTGCATCAGGATGGGCTGGCGGCCGTTATAGTGAGGGTGGCGGGGATGCGTCGCGAAGAGGCGACAACGGCATGGAGGGCCGAACCATGGACCAGCCAGCACAAGCCAAACCCATCTTGAACACCCATCTCGGCGGCGATGGCCCCGAGCCCAATGTGCCCGTCGCCCGCCCCAGCCGCTGGCCCATGGCCCTGGTGCTGCTGGCGCACGGCTTCGTGTTCGCTATCGGGCTGGCGGCGGTGGTGGTGTGGGCCCTGAGGCCCGCGGCCGCCGCCTCGGCTTCGGGCATCGACCTCGAGAGCCTGCTCTCGGGAGACGCCAGCGCACTCACCCCGGGCGAGGCTGCGGCGACGATGAGCCTCATGGTGCCCGAGAGCCTGGGCGTGGCAGGACTGCTCGCGATGGTGCTGGCCGTGGTGCTGGCGCCCGCATCGGTCGGGCTGGTATATCTCGTGCGCGACGTGCGTCAGACGCGCGAGGACCTTCGCGCCACGACCGCCGCGTTGCGAGCCATGGGCGAGCACGCCGCGCTCAGCGATGACGCCCGGCGCGTGCTTCACCGCACGCGCGAGCGCACGCTGCTCCGGCGTGCCATCGAAGAGGACATCAACGCCGAAGACTGGGACGCCGCTCTCGTGCTGGCTGGCGAACTGGCCGACCGCTTCGGCTATCGCCAGGACGCCGAGGACTTCCGCCGTCGCATCGACCGCTCGCGCCGCGCGACGCTCGAGCACCAACTCGACAACGCCATGGCCCGGCTCGAGGATCTCGTATTGCACCGCCAATGGGACGAGAGCCAACGCGAGGCGGCTCGCATCGCCCGCGCGTTCCCGGATTCGCCTCGCGCGCAGGCCGCACCCGAGCGTGTGCAGCGCGAGGTGGCGCGCTTCAAGGCCGACCTCGAGCGCCAGTTCCTCGAGGCCGCCGAAGACGAGCGCGTCGAAGAAGCGATGGAACTGCTCAAGCGGCTCGACCAGCACCTGACCGAGGACGAGGCCGCGCCCTTCCGCGAGGTTGCCCGCGGCGTCATCGGCAAGGCGCGAGACAACCTCGGCGCCAAGTTCAAGCTGGCCGTCCGCGACAAGCGCTGGATCGAGGCCGCCAGCCACGGCGAGCGGATCATCGCCGAGTTTCCCAACAGCCGCATGGCCGTCGAGGTGCGCGATCTGCTCGACGGCATCCGCGAGCGGGCGGCCAAGATGGTCAGCAGCGGCTATTGATCGCCTGGGTCGGGCGCTTCGGCAGGCTGCGCCAGCACGAGCGCCGCGCGCCCGATGGCCAGGCTCTGAGCATCCAGGTACTCGCGCGTCACGTTCTCGCCGACGACCAGCACGCCCGATCCGCCCGTGGCCTCGATGATGTAGAGCACGTGCCCCTCGGCCGGCCCGAGCGTCTCGCCGGTGATGGTCTCGGCTCGGATCGCCACGGGCTCGCTCGGGCGGCCGAGCGGCTGCGGCTGGCCGGTGAGCTCGACGCCGGCCATCTGCGTTTCGGTGAGCATCGTGGCGATGGCCGAGAGCGCGGCGGTGCGTTCGGCGGGCAGTTCTGTTTCGCCCTCGGCCCATGCATCGGCGGTGCGTGTGTAGGTTCGCTCGTTCAGCGTGAGCGTCGAGATCAGCGAGGCATCACCCTCGAGCGTGGTCCGCGCCACGAAGCTGCGTGCATCCAGTGCGACGGTCTCGAGCGATGCCAGGTCGATCGCGACGTAGCTCGTGCCAAGGCTCTCGATTGTCGCGCCCGCGCGGCGTTGCTCGCGCTCCCGTGTGACGCCAACGAGCGTGAGGCGGCCGCTGGTGTCCGCCGCGCCGTGCAGGCTGAGCACCAGCCGCTCGGTGGTGCGCACGGGCTCACCCTCGCCGGGCTGCACGATGTCGGCCTCGATCGTGATCGTGACCGGTTCGCTCGCGTCGACGAGTGGGGGGGCGGGCTCGTCGAACCGCTCGACGCGAAGGCCCGCGATCGCAGCAAGCAGCGTGTCGATGGCCTGCTCGTTGGCGCGCGTAGCGACCGGGAAGCGGAGCGACCACGCGCCATCGACACGGGCGATCTCCGTGCGTGACGAGCCGCGGGCGAGTTCCACCCGTGCGGGCCGGCCGGCGAGCCCGCCGAGCAGGCCCTCGTCGCGCCATGCCGAAAGCCCGGTCTGGACGAACATCTCATACAGCGGCTCGTCGATCGAGAATCGCGCGAGGTTGCCCTGGGCATCCACCCGGTCGATCACACGGCGTCCACCCACGACCGGCTCTCGCAGACCGAGGGACATCGTTCGGCCTCGCGCATCTCGGATGGTCAGCGTGGCGGCGATGGGCGGGAGGTCTTGCGAACCCTCGACCGGGCGGCCTTGCAGGTCGGCCAGGATGCGTGCCGCGGCGCGAGCCCGGCCTTCCTGAATGGCCCAGGGCGGAGCGCCGTCGCGCACGAGTTGCCACCCGATGGTGGTGCGCTCGACGCGGGCGGCGGCTTCGGCATCGCCTGTGAGTTCAAGGGCGGTGATCGAGGCGGCGTCGAGGTCGAGCACCGGTTGGGGGCCGATGGCGGATGTTGTCGATGCAGGACGAAGCAGCCACATCGAGGCCACCACGACGGCGATGGCCACGGAGAGGGCAAGGATGACCGGCCTGGTAGGCATCGGCGCAGGATACTCCCGCCCCACGGAACGCGGGGCCGGGTGCAGCATCGGCAAGGAGGCTTGCGATGGGCCAGCGTGAGGACCGACGAACCAGCAGGCGACCGATCATCGGCATCGCGGGCGACGTGGACGTGGCCTCCGCCGGCGACGCCAAAGCACCCCCCGGGCTGCGCAGCTGCTGCCGCATGAGCTACGTCGATGCCCTCGTGGCCGCCGGCGCGTTGCCCATCGTGCTGCCTCCCGTGATCGATCTGATCGAAGAGCAACTGGCGATGGTCGACGGCGTCGTGCTCATCGGCGGCGACGACCCCAGGACCGAGGCCTTCGGCGAACCAACGGATTGGCGGGCTAATCTGGTCGAAGAACTCCGCCAGTCGTACGACGTGGCGTTGCTGCGGTCATTGGATGACCATCCCGAGATTCCCACACTCGGCGTGTGCTACGGCATGCAGATGATGGCCCTGGTCGCCGGCGGCAGCCTCAACCAGCACCTTCCTGACACCCTTGGAGACCGCTGGCAGGCCCACTGGCACCGGCCCCACGCCATCACGCCGCGAGATGACGCTCCCGCCTGGCTCACGGAAGGATCGAGCGAGACGCCCCTCAGCCGGCATCGCCAGGCGGTGGCTCGGGCCGGTAACCTGTCGGTTTCTGGGGAAGGTCCTGATGGGGTGATCGAGGTCATCCACGATCCTTCGAGGCCCTTTTACGTAGGGGTTCAATGGCACCCCGAGCGCAGCGGAAACGGTCGGCTGGGTTTGGGCGTGTACAGTGTGTTGGTCCGTGCGTGCGGGGGCTAGGACGGCCTCTGGGCACAACCGGACAGCGGGCAAGGAGGGCGCCACCTGGCGATGGCCGATCCGCAGCCCAATGCGACCGCCCTGGACACCAGCGACCCGCTGGCGCTCGGGGCGATGCTCGCCCCGGCGGTCAGTGACGCGGCCGGGCCCAATCTTGGTGACATCGAGTGGTTCAGGACGAGCTGGCAGCGCGGCGGCGCCGCCACCGGCTTTTCGACGTGGACGCTCGAGGACGGCTCGCGGGTTCCCTGTATGGTGAAAGTGCCCGTTGGCCCGGTCGAACGCCGCTGGGCGAGCGCCCTGGGCGATTGCTGGAAGCGTGGCTGGGCCTCTGGCGATTGTGCCGGGCTCTCGACGCCCCGCGTGCTGGCCTCGGCCGACGAACTGGGCGCGTACGACCTGTGCTGGCTGGTGGTCGAACGCTTCGAGGGCGGCACCGTCGCCACGAACTTCGACGCCGATGGGCTCGAAGCCCTCATCCATGCGGCCAGCGACTTCCAGATGCGGGCCGAGCGGTTCTCCAAGCCCTGCGGCAAGGCGTTCGATCCTGATTGGGCCAAGGCCCACGAGCACGCGCGAGAGCTCGCGCACGACGGGGCCGTGCCCGATGCCCAGCACTGGAACAACGCCCTCAAGCACGCCAAGCGGCTGCTGCCCGAGGCGCTGGCGACGTGGAAGGCCCGGCCGGTCAACGCGTGGCTGCACGGCGATCTCCACCCCGCCAATGCGATGTGGCGTGAGGCGGTGAATGGGCACGGCCGTGTGGGCCAGCGGTGCGCCCTGATCGACCTGGGCATGGTGCACGCGGGCCATTGGGCCGAGGATGGCCTGTACCTCGAGCGTCAGTTCTGGGGCAGGGCCGAGCGGCTGCATGGGCACAAGCCCGTCTCGATGATCGCGCGGGCCCGTCGTGAGGCGGGGTTGCCCGTAGAGAGCGACTACAAGCGGCTGCTGGACTGCAAGCGGCTCATCGCCGCCGCGGCCGCTCCGGCCAATCTCGACCACGAGGGAGACGGGATCTACCTGAGTGGTTCGCTGGCTGTGCTGGAGCGGTCGATCAAGGCTCTGGGCGGCTAGGGGCTGGTTTTTGGCCTCAAAGCCGGGTATTGTTTGGATTGATTTGCGGGTTTGGGGGTTTCTGAGCGTGTTGTGGGCGTGCCCAAACTTGCCCGGGCCATCGGGCGTGGGAAGTATCACAGCCGGCCGATTCGGCCTTGGCTTCCAGCACCAGTCCAGACGTGGGAGAATGGCTCATGGATAAATACGAGCAGATGAAGCAGATCCTCGCCTCCATCACCGAGGATGTGGACAAGGTGCAGGCCGGCAATAAGGCCGCTGGCACCCGGGTTCGCTCGGCGATGCAGGACATCAAGAATCTGGCCACGGAGATCCGCAAGGACGTGCTGGAGCTGCGCAAGCAGGAGTGACGGTCTTTATGCCGACGATCTCGAGCGACACTTCGATGAGCGGCCAGACGGGCGGGAGCGTCCGCGGTGGCGGCGCGTCCACGGCGGGGGAGGTCAAGGGCTTGCTGTTCTCCCTCGACGGTATCGACCTGTCGTCGCAGATCTTTGACGCCCAGGGCGTCGAGCGCGTGCTGCCGCACCGCGGCGACATGCGCCTCATCGATCGCGTGGTATGGCACAACGAGGGCTACACGCAGGCCGTGGCCGCTCGCTCGGTCAAGGCCGACGAGTTCTGGGTGCCGGGTCACTTCCCGGGTAAGCCCATGTTCCCCGGCGTGCTGCAGATCGAGGCCGGCGCGCAGCTCGCGTGCTTCATGTTCCTCATCAGGCACAGCGAGCCATATCTCGCCGCGTTCCTTCGCATCGAGAACGCGGCCTTCCGCTCGATGGTGGCGCCGGGCGACGAGCTGATCGTGCTCGGGCAGGAAGTGAAGTTCGGTCGGCGCCGCTTCACGGCCAACGTGCAGGGCATGGTGGGCGATCGCATCGCCTTCGAGGCCACCGTCTCGGGCATGGCCATCGACGCGGTCGACAATCCCGGCTCTTAAACCTGCCCGATCGTGCCCGCCCCGAAACCTAACCCGTTCGTCCTCGAACCCAGGCTTTTTGAGAAGGTCTGGGGCGGTCGGCGTCTGGCCACGCTTGGCAAGGACCTGCCAGCTGCCGCGAACATCGGCGAGAGCTGGGAACTGGCCGACCTCGACGCGACGAGCGCGTCGGGCGCCGGCGGCGGTTCGGTTAGTTCGGCGATCGCACGCGGGCCGCTCGCGGGCCAGAGCATCCGCGAGGCGATCACGCTGTGGGGCGATGACCTCCTCGGCACGACACGAACGCACGACGGGCGATTCCCGCTCTTGGTCAAGTACCTCGACGCGCGAGAGGACCTGTCGATCCAGGTGCACCCGAGCCCGGCCTATGCCGCCTCGCATCCCGATGCGCACGAGAAGACCGAGTGCTGGTACGTCGCACAAACCGATCCCGGCGCCAGGATCCTCAAGGGTCTCATGCCCGGCGTGTCACCGCAGGACGTGCGCGCCGCGGCTCTCGGCGATGGCGACGTGCCCTCGCTCTTGCACAGCGCGCCCGCGGTCGTGGGCGATCTGCACGAGCTACCCACAGGCACCATCCATGCGCTCGGCGCGGGCACGCTCGTCGCAGAGGTGCAGACGCCCAGCGACACGACGTTTCGTGTGTACGACTGGGCCAAGGAACTGGGCCGGGCCGGGCGAGATTTGCACCTCGATCAGGCCGTCCAGTGCATCCTGCAAGGCCCGCCTCCCGCGACGAGGCGCATCGTGCCGGGCGAGGACGCCGGTCGGCTGTGCTCGCTCGACGCGTTCACGATCGACGAGGCGCGCCCGCATGGGGGCGACGAGATCCCGCTGAGCTTCGACGGACGTTGCCAGGTGCTCATGCTGATCAGCGGTGTGGGCGAGGTGATGGTCGAGGGCGACGACGACGCCGCGCTGCCCGTGCATGCTGGCCACACCGTTGTCATCCCCGCGGCGGCCGCCGACCGCAGCTCGTTCGTGTGCGATCCCGCAGCGCCCATGGGCGGCACGGTGCTGCTGCGCATCGGTGTCGGTCGCTTGCGCTGATCGGGCTCAGGCGCTCGGCGGGCCGAGCTCGATGGCGTTCTTGCCCTGGTGCTTGCACTCGAGCGCACGCTGATCGGCCGCACGCAAGAGCGAGGCGCCATCGAGGCCGTCCCAGGGGAAGGTCGCCAGGCCACCCGAGATGGTCAGCCGTCCGGGGGCATCCATGCCCAGCTTGGGGAATCGCTGGGCCGCGACCTGGGACTGGAAGCGGTGGGCCACGTCGACGACCGATCGCGGGTGCCGGCTTGCGGGCTCGCGCGGGCCCGCGGGATCATCAAAGATCACGGCGAACTCGTCACCACCGATGCGGCAGACATGATCGCTCGGGCGGATCACGCTCTGGAGCAGCCGCACGACCTCGCACAGGATCTCGTCGCCAGCCTCGTGCCCGTGCAGGTCGTTGTACTGCTTGAAGTCGTCGATGTCGAACACGAGCACCGAGACGTCGCGCCGCGCGTGGCTGGCGTGCTCGATGGCCTCGGCAAGCGTGACATCGAAGAAGCGACGGTTGCGGGCGCCCGTGAGCGCGTCGGTGCTGGCCTGCTTCTCGAGGTCGAGCTGACGCTGCTCGAGGGCGATCCAGCCGCTCAGCCAGGCCGCGGCTGCTTCCAGGGCCTCGCCCGTTGCACGCGGGCCGACAAGTACCTTGTCGGTATGGCCTGGCAATGGAGCCCGCCCCGGGCCGACGGGTGCGTCGCTGGCCTTCTCGAGCTTCAGCGGCACGCGAAGGCGGCGAGACGCCAACTCGACCGCAGCGGCCGAGATCGGCTCCCCGTTCACCAGCCGCTCGACCAGTTCGCTGTCGTCGTTGGCCGCGGGCGGCAACACCGGCTCGGGGGCGGCGACTTCCACCGGGCGGGGCGCGGGCGAGGGATCGCGCGCAACGCGACCGTTACGACGGCCTTGCAGCAGCACCTTGGAGGAATACACCGGATCGTCGACGTCCAGCCAGCCGTCGAAGGCTTCGGCTCCGTCGCCCTCGTCGTGCAGCGGGCGGCCGACGGCAAGCACGCGCGCGTCCGGGTCGAGCCGGCGCAGGGCCTCGACGAATCGGCGGGCACGCAGCAGCGACGGGTCGGCGTCGAGCGCCTCGCCCAGCACGATCACCTGCTCGCCCGCGCTGCGCGCCCCATGCTTCCAGGCCGAGACCTCGCCCAGCGCGTCGGTGCCGGTGCGGACACGCACGAGCTCGGTCGTGGCGGGCGCGGCCAGCACGCCGTCGAGGCCGGTCCGGCCCACGAGCACGATGCGCGCGGGGCCCTCCGGTCGCGGGGCTGCGTGCGGTTGGGTGCTGGGTTGTGCGGATCCGTTGGTGGCCACGTTGGCTCCGGCTGAAACAGTCAAAAGGTCACAGGCGTCGGGCGGGCCGATCGGCCAAAAGCATGCTCAGTTCCTCTTCGCTGAGCAGCGACGAGGCGGTGGGCTCGTCCTCTTCGTGCTCGCTCGCTTCGGCTTCGTGCTCTGCCTGCACTGGGGCAGATGGCTCGGCCGGAGCGGCGGGCGTGGGCTTGGTGGGCCGCGGGGTGATGGCCCGGGCCTCCGTGGTTCCGGTTCGCACGAACACGGTGGCCAGTTCATGCCTCTGGGCGGCGGCGAGCACCGGGTGGGCCTCAGGATCGAACCGCCAGATGGCTACCGGACCGCCATAGCGGGCCAGGGAGTCGACCACGAGGCCCGATAAATCGAGCTTGGTCGGGTGAACCAGCACAAGGACGGCCGACTTGGGCCCGCCGGCTCGCAGCCGCAGCAGGATCTCAGCCATGGCGGCGTAGCCGTCCTGGGCGAGCGTCCAGCGGAGCTGGCGGCGTTCGAGCGAGGCGATGAGCTCCTTGGGAGCCTCCTGCCCCGCCGGCATCCAGAGCACGCAGCACGGGCCGGTGGCGCGAGCGACGGAAGAACCGTTTTGGCCGTTTTGCCCCATCAACCCAGAGTATACCAGAGCCAGCGGCCCGCCCGCGCTCAGATTCGTATTGCGGTGTCGAGAAGCACGCGTGCACACGCCGAAGCGCCATCCTGGCGGGGCAGATTGCTCAGGGCCTGCACCATCGTTGCCCGCTTTGTGGGGGTTGGCAGCAGCTCGCTCAGCGTGGGCGACAGACGCTCGAGATTGGCCCCGGGCTCGATCGCGTCCTGGACGATGATCGCCCCGCCGGCGTTCGCCAGCGGTTGAGCGTTGGCGGCCTGGTGCTGGTCCTTGTGGTAGGGGTAGGGAAGGAAGACGCAGGGCACGCCGCTCGCGTGGGCCTCGGCCACGGTGCCCGCACCGCTGCGGCAGATGGCCAGGTCGGCGCTGCCCCAGGCCGGGCCGATGGGGCTGAGCAGCGGAGAGACGAACGCCGCGATGCCCGCGTCGTCGTAGGCATGCTGGACATCCGCGGTCGCTCGCGCGTCTCCGGCGAGATGGATGACCTGCCAGCCGTCGAGCAGGCCGGGGCTTTTCCGGGCGAACTCGCACATCAGGCGGTTGATCGAGGTTGCGCCCTGGCTGCCGCCCATCACCAGCAGCGTGGGCAGGCTGGGATCGAGCCCGAGCAGATGGCGGCAGTGGGGCTTGTCTCCGGGTGGCAGGGCGCGCTGGCCCACGATCGGGCCGATGGGCTTCCAGCCGGCGGGGGCCTCGTTTTGGGCGACGAGCCTGTGCTGGGCGCGTTTGGCGACGAAGCGGTTGGCCTTGCCGATGCGGGCGTCGAGGCTGACCAGCACCAGCGGCACGCGTTCGACACGCGCGGCCTGTGCGGCAGGAGCCGAGACGTACCCGCCGGTGGACATCGCGACCACGCGATCGCAGGTGGACCTGAGCTCACGCAACACCGTCCGGCTGTCGCGCACGGCACCGCCCCAGTTGCGCAGGCAGGCGACCATCGCACGCGGCCTGACCGACGGCGGTCGGGCGTGCAACGCGACGCGCTTGGCTGGCTGGCCGAAGGGCGTCTGGTCTTGCAACGCCAACTCGTCCGCGGCGCGATCGCCGGTGAGGAAGACGGCTTTGGCTCTTGGCTCCAGGTGTGAGATCGCGTCGGCGACCGCCAGCGAGGGGTAGATGTGCCCGCCGCTGCCCCCGCCGAGGAACGCGATGCCCAGGGGGGATCGATCGGTCACGCGATGGCCTCGGCCGGGTGGCCGATTCGGCGACGCTTGCGCTCGGGCTGGGGCACGGGTTCGGACTGGGGCGCAGCATCGGGCTGTGGTGCAAGAGCCGGCGCTCGGGCGGCCTGGCGGCGGTCCATCGCGATGAGCAGGCCCAGCGATGCGCCGGTCAGCACCCAGCCCGTGCCTCCCGCGCTGACGAGCGGGAGGGCGATGCCCTTGGTCGGGCCAAGGCCCGTGACCACGGCAAGGTTCATCAACGCCTGGAGCGAGACGGTCGCCGTGATGCCCAGGGCGATGAGCTGGCAGGCCGCGCCCTTCTCCTGGCGAACGACGCCGATGCACGCCCAGGTGAGCAGCGCGAACACGGCTACGACTCCAGCCGCCCCGATGACGCCGAGCTCTTCGCAGATGATGGCGAAGAGGAAGTCGGTCGTGTCTTCGGGCAGATAGCCCAGCTTGTGCAGCCCGTTGCCCAGACCTCGCCCGGTGACCTCGCCGCTCGAGATGGCGGCCAGGCTCTGGATCATGTGGTAGCCCGTGTCCGACGGGTCGGCCCAGGGGTCGAGGAAGCTGGTGATGCGATCCATGCGGTAGGGGCTCGTGCGGATGGCCTGCACCGCGCCAGCGATCGCGATCACGCCCAGCACGGCCACGTGCCACCAGCGGATGCCGGCGGCCAGCAGCACCACGCCGCACGCCGCGCCGATGATGACCGCCGTGCCCAGGTCTTCGAGCATGACCAGGCCGCAGACGAACGCGACCGCGAGGCCGGCTGGCAGCAATCCCTTGAAAATGGCGCCGATCTGCACGCCGCGGGCGGCGGCGAACATCGCGATGACCGCCGGCAGCGTCCACTTGGCGATCTCGCTGGGCTGCCAGCCCACGACGCCCAGGCCAGGCACGACCAGTTCCACCCATCGCTTGGCGCCCTTGGCCTCGCGTTGCAGCCCGGGTACGTACACCATGGCGAGCATGGCCACGATGAGCAGCACGCCGATGGCCAGCCACATCGCGGGCCGCTTCACGCCGGCCATCGCGTCGAAGCGGTCGAGCACCATCGCGGGCATGAGGGCCACGGCGATGGTCGCCACCAGAGCGAGTGCGGCGTACACGACCGAACGCGAGGCGAGCATGTCCTTGAGCGCTTCGCGGAAGGTCGGGTCCTCAGGCGCGGGCGGGTCGGGCACCACCAGCAACGCGGCGCCCTGGCTGAAGTCCAGCGCCTCGGGCGTAGGGATGGCGTTCACCTTCTCGTCGGCTGAGCGCACCATGACCAGCCCGACGCCAAGCAGCGTCAGCACGCAGAGCAGGATGGTCCAGCCTGGGCGCACCTCTGGAAGAACCTATCGGGAGGCGCGGCCTTCACCGTGCAAAAGTGAGCGAAAGGGTTGATCGCGTCAGGGAACCCACACGTAGTAGCCAACCCCGGGCCGCAGGCCCAGAGCGCCCGGCGCGAGCCCGCCGCCCTCGAGACGGAAGAGGCTCACCGACTGGTCGGCCATCAACGGCTGGGGCGCCGTGCCCGTGGCATAGGCCGTACGGGGGGCGTTGGCGCGAGAGCCGTAGCGGACGAGGACGGCGTGCTCGATGCTCGCCAGTTCCATGGCCTTGTCGGCCGCCTCGCGGATGCCGCCCACGCTGTCCACCAGACCGATCGCAGCCGCGGTGTCGCCGGTCATGACCCGCCCGTCGGTGGCCTGCGCGACGTGCTCGGGCAGCAGGCCCGGCCGGCGGCGGAGCACCACCGACAGGAAGCTGGCGTAGTACTCACGCACGATGCCTTGCAGGATGTCGTAATGCTCCTCGCGCATCGGGGCGACGGGGTTGGCCAGGTCCTTGTTTGGGCCGCTGGTGAGGAAGCGGGTGTGGATGCCCAGCTTGCCCAGCCCCTCGCTGACGTTGAAGCTGGGAATCAGCACGCCGATGGAGCCTGTGAGCGTCCCGGGCTCGGCCACGATGTGGTCGCCCGCCAGCGCGAGGTAGTACCCACCGCTGGTGGCCACCTCGCCCATGGAGATGACCACGGGTTTGCCGGTCTTCTCGGCAAAAGCCCGCACCTCGCGATAGGCCGTGGCGCTGCCGGCGACCGTACCACCAGGGGAATCGATGCGGATGATCAGCGCCTTGACGCTCTCGTCGTCGCCGGCCAACTTGAGCTGGCGCACCATGTCATCGATGGGGGCGTTGGAGTCTCCCAGCAGCCCTTGCGAGGGCGTGTCGGTGATGAGCCCTCGCACGACGATCATGGCCACCCGATCCCGCGGCTTGCCCTGGCCCTCACCGATCTCGAGCACGGGCGAAGCGACCATCTGGTCGTTCACGGCGCCGAGGCGGACGGTGAGCCCGACCGGCGAGCAGCCGGTCAGGGTGAGCGGGATGGTCAGCAGGGCGGCCAGCAGGATCAGCGGGAGTGAGATCGCCTTCATGGGCGCACTGTACTGCCATCGGGACGCCGGCGTGCAATCATCTCCGAGCGATGCCACCTCCCCTGTCCCACCAGTCCGTGCTTGCCGCCGAGTGTCTCGACCTGCTCTCGCTGCGGCCCGGGCAGGTGTATGTCGATGCCACGGCCGGGCTTGGGGGGCATGCCGCGGCGGCGGCCGGCCTCGTCGGGCCAGGCGGGGCCATCGTCATCAACGACCTGGACGCCTCGATGCTCGAACGCGCCACGGCTCGGGTGATCGAGGCCCAGCCCGACGTGCGAGTCGAGGCTGTTCATGGATCGTTCGCAGGTTTGCCGGCGGCGATGGCCGAACGTGGGCTCGTGGGCGACGCGTTGCTTGCCGACCTTGGCTTTGCCAGCCCGCAGGTTGACGACCCGCAGCGCGGGTTCTCCTTCAAGCACGATGGGCCGCTCGATATGCGGCTCGACCCGAGCAAGGGCGTGAGCGCGGCGGAGCTGTTGGCGACGGCGAGTGAGGCGGAAATCGCCGAGATTCTGTGGGCGTTTGGGGAGGAGCGCGGCAGCCGACGGATCGCCCGGAAAGTTGTCGCTTCGCGCGAGCGCCAACCGATAACCACGACACGCGCGCTGGCCGAGTTGGTCCGGTCCTGCACATCCGGTGGCGGCATCGACCCGGCTACTCGGACGTTCCAGGCGTTACGGATAGCCGTCAACGACGAGCTCGGCGCGTTGTCGGCCCTGCTTGGGGCGATTGCGGCTCAAGCGAGGTCGATGGTCGGTACGGAATCATCGGCCCACGAGGGTGGGGGCCGGAGCAGCGACACGGGCCAGCAGTGGCTGGCCCAGGGGGCACGGGTGGCGATCATCTCCTTCCATTCGTTGGAAGATCGCATGGTGAAGCAGGCGTTCGGCAGCTTGGCCGACGCCGGTCTCGCGCGCCGCCTGACCCGCAAGCCCATCGTGCCCGGTGAGGCCGAGGTGGCCACCAACCGTCGCGCCCGTTCGGCCCGCCTGCGAGCCATCGAATTGACCCCAGCGTTGGAAGGGGGACAGCCGCGTTGACCCGTGAGCAGAAGCTGGCACTGGTTCTGGGTTTTGCCGCCGTTCTCATCGTGGGATTGCTGATCAGCGACCACATGGCCGCCACGCGGTCTGCCGTGCTCGATGAGGCGCCCCACGATGGCACCGTGGTCGTCGACGCCACCGAGGGCCAGGCCCTGCGGCGCGTGGTTACGCTGCCCACACCGGTCGACCAGCCTCGCGATGAATACCGCGGCCGCCCCGTGCAGCGTCTGGCCCAGGCCGACCTGCCCACGGACCAGACCGAGTTCGAGTCGCCCATCGTCGAGGAGCCCATCGATCCCGAGCCCATGCCCATCGTCTTTCGCAACAGCTCGGACGGTGGCATCGAGTCGCCTGGCCAGCAGAAGAGCATGATTGGCAAGCTGGGCGAGACCATCGCTAACGGCCTGAACTCTGTTGGCAAGGGCATCGAGGACCTCACCGGCAGCGCGGGCGACAACGCTCCGGTCGCGATGGGAGCGCTCGAGAACCTGCCCCGCCACGCCGAGTCTCGCACAGCGAGCGTGGCGCCGGTGGTCGTGCAGCACCATGTGCAGCCCAACGAATCGCTGTACAAGATCGCCGAGAAGTACTACGGCGACGGCAACCAGTGGCGCACCATCGCGAAGGACAACGAGGGCCGCGTTGCGGACAACGGGGCCGTGCGTGAGGGTGTGACCCTGCGGATCGTCGACCCCAAGCGGGGCGTGCCGGCCGGCGAGACGATCGCACGCGATGATCGCAAGCCCGCGTTCGTGCCGGTGACCGGGCCCGAGGCGAACCGTGGAACCAAGCTCGATCTGAAGCCCGCGACGAAGCAGCCGCAGGGCCCGATGACTTATACCGTGCAGTCGGGCGACACGTTGGGCGAGATCTCTCAGAAGCTGCTGGGCACCGTGCGGCGTCAGCACGAGCTGATCGCGCTCAACCGCGACGTGCTGAAGGACCCTGACCACCTGCGTGCGGGGATGGTGCTGAAGCTGCCGAGCTCTTGATGGCGCGTGCAAAAGCCCAGATCGGGGCGGCCTTCGGCTGCAAGCTGGCCTTCTGCGTGGTCGCGCTGGCGGGCATCGCCGCCGCCCTGCTCACCATCCGGCAGATGCGAACCCAGGCGGCCCACGAGTTCGCCACGCTACGTTTGCGCGTGATGCGTGTCGATGAGGCATCGGCTCGCTTGCGTGCCGACATCGCGCGGCACGTCGGCCCCGCCCAGCTCCGCGAGCGTCTTGCCGAGCTCGATGCCCAGGCTCTTGGTGAGGACGGGCAGGATGCGGCCCTCGTCGGCCTCCAGCAGAATGGAGACGCCGGTGAGCGTTGAGCCCAGCCAGGCCGGCGCTCGTGTGCGTTGGGTCGCCCCAGCGCTGGGTGTGGCGTGCACGGCCATGTTCGCGCTCATCGTGGTGCGCGTCGCACTGCTCCAGGCCATCCCCGATCAACGCGTGCTCGCGGTGCTCGAGGCGCGTGAGCGGCAGCACACCATCGGCGTGCCGAGGGCGGACGTGCTCGATCGCCGAGGCCGGCCGGTGGTTGTGTCACGGTATGTGCATCGGGTGTTCTTCGATCCGGTCGAGGTCGCTTCGGAACTGGAGAAGGGCCGCATCACCATCGACGAGCTCGTCGCCGCCATGGCGTGGATGACCGGCGAGGACGACTTCGACATCGACCGGCGCGTGCAGATCGCCCTGGGCGAGAACCACGTGCGTCAGCAGGCCATTGACGCCGCGAAGGGCAAAACGCTCGCCGAGGGCGAGCCGGGGCCAAAGCCGCTGATGCGATATATACGAGTGGGCGGCTTCCTCGACGATTCGCGGCTGGCGATCGTGCGTGCGCATCCGCTGCCTGGCATCCACCTCGAGCGCGAGGCCGTGCGCGACCGCGTGGCGGGCGACCTGCTCGCGCCGATCGTGGGCAAGGTGGGCAGCGAGCCGCAGTACAGCGACGGCATCGAGGCGACCATGGCCGAGCGGCTGGAGGGCGACTCGGGCAAGATCACCTACACGCACGATGCGCGCGGCGAGGCGCTGTGGATCGCTCGCGGCGCCGCCGAAGCGCCCGAGCCGGCCGCGCCGCTGCACCTGTCGATCGATCTTGAGATCCAGCGCATCGCGATCGAGGAACTCGGCCGTGCTGTGGAAGAGGCCGACGCGGCTGGTGGCATGGTGATCGTGCTCGACCCGGCCACCGGCGAGGTGCTGGCGATGGCCGACACCCTGCGCGAGGTGGCCAACGAGCCCTATCCCTGGGTCGACACGCGCAAGCCACGTGAAGAGTGGCCCAGGCACGTCGACCTCTTCCGCCGCTTCCAGTTCGTCCGGCCAGACCCGCTGCGCGAGCAGGACGCGGCCGTGGCGCGCAACCGCGTCGTCGAGGACGCGTACGAGCCGGGCTCGACGTTCAAGGCGTTCGTGTGGGCTTCGCTGACCGACGCGCATCCCGAACTGCTCGATCGCATCTTCGAGCCCGCGCCGGGCGGCGTGACCTTCATCAATGGTCGCCGGCTGCAGGACGTGCGCGCCAATGGCGAGCAGACCTGGCCCGAGGTGCTGGTCAACTCGTCGAACATCGGCATGGCGATCGGCGCCCAGGAGTTCACGCCGGCGGAGTTTCGTGCGGCGCTCGAGCGTTTCGGCATCGGGCAGGCGCCGCGCGTCGGGCTGCCCGGTGAGGCCGAGGGCACGCTCCGCTCGCTCAAGCAGTGGAACAACTACACGCACGTCTCGATCGCCTTCGGCCAGGAAGTCACCGCCAGCGTTGCGCAGATCGCTCGCGCGTTCTGCGCATTCGCCCGGAACGGCGCCAACGCCGGAACGGTGCCCGCGATGCGGCTGAACGCCGTGGGCGTCGAGGGACCCGATGGCCTGATCGCGCGTCGCGCCGTCTCGCAAGAGGCCGCGCTCAAGACGCGCGAGGTGATGGTCCAGATCGCCGCGAATCTCGACGACAAGATGCGCAAGGAAGGCCCGTTCGGCTACACCATGTTCGGCAAGTCCGGCACGGCTCAGGTCGTGGTGGAACGCACCGAGGACTGGCAGCGCCGCCCGCCGGGAGCTCGCGGATATCTGGAGCGCCAGTACGTATCGAGCTTCATCGCCGGTGCGCCGCTGGCCGATCCGCGTGTCGTCGTGATGGTGTGCATCGAGGACCCAGGCCCGCAAACCGTGCGTCAGAATCGCTACTACGGCTCGAGCGTGGCTGGCCCAGCGGTCCGCCGCATCGTCGAGCAGACGCTGCCCTACCTGGGTGTCGAGCCCGATCGCCTCTCGGCCGACGACTCGTCCACGAGCGCCCTTGCGAACGCCCGGTAGCCCGCATCGATCCGTTTCACATCGCTCGCGACGTACCGCGTGAACGCGATCCGCCCGAGTTCATCCGCATCGGGATGGCCAAGCTCACGCTGCATGCGCCCGCGTGCGGCATCGCGCAGCAGACGCTCGACGCCGGCCCACCTCTGGGGCTCGAGCGCGAGATATACCCCCAGCGCCCAGAGCTGCGCGTAGTAATCGACCGCACGCGAGGGCTCGCTGCCCAGCAGCCGCGTGGGGTCGCCCGCGAGCATGTCCTCGAGCGAACGCCAACGGCCCTCGTGCAGCACGGTCTCGAGCTGCGACATCCGCTCGGGATTCAGCACGGGCTCGAAGCGGTACTGCCCTTCGGCATCAACAAGATACCCCTCGGCCATCACCGCGATCATCTCGTCGGCCCACGTCGGCAGTGGTTCCTTGAACGCACGCTGCACGTACTGGTGCCAGCCCTCGTGCGCGGCGATCTTCAGCGTGAGCCGTTCATACCTGGGTGGCAGGGCAAACAGAACGGCCCGGCCCTGAGCGGAATACCCACCAACCTCGATCGCCAGCAGCGGATGCGCGCTCTCATCGACCGTCGCACGGGTGAACTGCGCCCACTCTTCGCGATCGGCGAACAGGAAGAGCTGCATGCGACCGGGCGGCGCCGGCAAGGCAGGGCCGCCCATGCCACCACCCGCAAACTGCCGATGCCGCGCCAGCGAGGCCTCAAGGAACGCCGGCAGCGCCTGGGCGATCGGGAGGTGCTGCGCCGTCGTGAGGATCTGGTAGTGCCGCGTGGTGATCTGCTCGCCCTCACGCTGCATGTAGGGCCAGGGCTCGCGGCGTTGCACGCCGTCCGGGCTGCTCGGCGCGGCGCAGCAGGTCATCCACAGCGAGGCAACGGCCAGCAGCAGTGGGAGGGCGCGCTTCAGCTCAGTCGCTCCAACGCCTGCTGCGCGGTCGCGAGCTCCTGCTTCACGCGATCGAGCTGATCGCGCGTCTGCTGGACGAGCTTGGCCGGCGCCTTGTCGGTGTATCCCGGGTTCGACAGCCGAGACTCGAGCGTCGCGCGAGAGCCGTCGAGCTCTTCGATCTGCCGCTCGAGACGCTCGCGTTCGGCCGAGGCGTCCACCTCGTCGGCCAGGTTGGTCAGCCGTAGCTCCCAGCCTTCATAGGCGCAGGTCGCCGCCTCGCCGTTGGCGCTCTCTGTGGTGATGGCTTCGAGCTCCGCCAGCGTGCGCACGACGCCCGACACAGGCTCCATCGCCTGGGCCAGTTCGAGCGGGGCGTGCAGCGTGATCATGCGGCGAGGCTTGACGTTGTGCTTGGCACGCACCTCGCGCACGGCGCCCACGAGCCCTCGCGCGTGCTCGAAGAGCGAGGCCGCGTCGCCGTCGGTGATCTGCGGGTCCACGACGGGCCATCCCGCCGTCGCCAGCACGTCGCCGGTCGTCGGCGCGCTCAGCGTCAGCCCGGAGATCTCGGGCAGCGCGTGCTGCGAGAGCTGCTCGCCAATGGCCTCGGTGATGAACGGCATGATCGGGTGGGCCAGCCGCAAGATGGCTTCGAGTGTGGCCCGCATCACGCCGCGCTGGCTGGCGTCCTCGCGGACGGTGGGCTTGATGGCCTCGAGGTACCAATCGCAGAAATCGCGCCAGAAGAGGT
>JBITAB010000244.1:0-7933 GCA_044439825.1 Phycisphaerales bacterium JB064
CCAACCCCCCCGGCCCCGCGCCGCGCAACAACGCCGCGAGCTGCCGCGCCGCCTCGGCCTGCTCACGCGTCTGCGCGAGCTCCTCTCGCACCCGCTTCGGGGTGGTGTGCTCCTCGACGGCCTCGGCGAGCGCGCCGTGCTCGAGTTCGAGCGACGACTCGAGCCGCGCCAGCATCTTGCCCGTCGGCATCCCACGCATCCCGCGCTCAAGGAGCGAGAGATATCCCTTGGTGCACTGCGCACGCTCCGCCGTTTCGCGCAAACTCAGGCCGAGCTGCAATCGGCGTTGACGCAAGATGGCCCCAAAGGCCGCCAGCGACCGATCGATTGGTTCAGCGTCACCGGGCATGGCCGCCCCTTGCGTTCACATCCCCAGTATTGGGGGTGGCTTGCGCCGCGAAGCATGTATTGTCTACCACCAAGACCGCCACGGCGCGCAATCTCGCGGTCATACCATACAATACCCTTGCATTTGTTTTCAATCCAGTCGACAATAGAGCCGTTCATGGATCTTGTGTAGTAAACGATTGCACGCCATGGAGGCACTCCGATGCAGACCCGACTGGACGACGCCACACTCGACATGCGCCGCAAACGCCGCAGAGCACTAGTGGCCAAGGTGCTCGATGCCGCAGACCACCTGCCACCCGATGAACGCCAGCTCCTCCTGGCCATCTATGGCCGGGGCATGTCCGTCACCGACGCGGCGGTCATGCTGGGCACCCCAGAGCGCCAGCTCCGCCGCCGCGTCAAAGCCCTTGTACGCAGGGTCTGCGACCCAGCGTTCCATGCGGCCGTGAAACTCGGGCCTGAATTGCCCCGGCCGATCTGCCAGGCCGCCCGCCTGACGATCATCGAGGGGCTGCCCGTGCGGCAGGCCGCCCTGCGCCTGGGCGCAAGCTACTACAGCGTCCGCAAGCACCGCGAGGCCTTCCTCAACATGGCCACCGCCGCCGGCCTGCTGGCGCCCCCACCGCCGAAGGGAGCGCCGGCGTGACCACCCGCTCCGCACACGCCCGCGCCCTGTTCGCCCTCCCACAAGGCAAGGCAGATCCCGCCCGCCGTGCGGCCCTCCGCTCGGCCCGAGACGCCGCCAAGGCGCTGGCCTCGCTCCAGCCCGGGCAGATCGCGTTGCTCACCGGCCCCAGCGGCAGCGGCAAGAGCACCGCCCTGGCCATGCTGCGCCGCCGCCTGGCACGCCAGAAGCGTGCGGTCGTCCGCCCGCCCGCGCACCTCTCCAGAAGGCGCGCCACGATCGACCAGGTGGGTGAAAACCTGCACGACGCGCTGCACATCCTCAGCGCCGCGGGTCTTGCCGAGGCAGCCCTCTTCCCGCGCCCCGCCGGCGCGCTGAGCACGGGCCAACTCGCCCGCCTGACCATCGCCGCCGCCATGGACCGCTGCACCCCAGGCTGCGTGCTCATCGCCGACGAGTTCGCCGCCGTGCTCGACCGCGTGACGGCGCGCTCGCTCGCGTCGGCGCTCGCGCGATGGTGCCGCGCAACCAATGTCACGCTCATCGTCGCCGCCGCCCACGACGACACGCTCGAAGCCCTGCGCCCCGACCTCCTGGTCGCCCTGCCCCTGCCCGGCGAACGCCCGTCGCCGCCCATCATCCTCGCCCGCGCCCCCCGCGGAGCCAACCCGTGGCCGACGCACTGTCCCGCCGATTCGCCAACCTGACCGAATCCACCAGCATCACCATCGAGCAAGGCTCGACCCGAGACCTCGACCAGCTCGCCCGCTTCCACTACGCCGCGGGCAAGCCAGGCCCCATCGCGCGCATCCTGCGCGCCCACGACGACGGCGACACCATCGGCGTGCTGGTCGCCTCGATGCCAACACTCAACGGCCGATGGCGCGCCATCGCGTGGCCGGCCGAGTACGACACGCCAGACCAGCGGCTGAACGCCACCCGCCTCAATCGCGACGTGCGCGTCATCTCCCGCGTCATCGTCGACCCGCGGTATCGGGGCCGCGGCGTTGCGGTGCGATTAGTCCGCGCATACCTCGAAAACCCGTGCACCACGCGCACCGAGGCCGTGGCCGCGATGGCCCACGCGTGCCCCTTCTTCGAGCGTGCGGGCATGCGGCGGATCGACCTGCCGCCGAGCAAGACCGACGCCCGTCTGCTCCGTGCGCTGCAGCGGCATGGCCTCGATGCGGCAGACTTGCTGAGCGATCCGTCGGATTGCATGGCCGCCCCGCTGCGCGCCTGGGCACGTGCGCGCAAGCTGCGCGGCGGCGACATCGCGGGCCGAGCCTTTGCCGCACTCACGCACCCGCCCATCGCCCTCGTGCACGATCGGAGCGCGTCGTGACCGCCCTGCCGGCTCGCCCGGCCTCGGTCAATGAGCTCTCCGAATGTGTACGCAAGGCGTTGGACGTCGAGCTCAGCGCGTTGCCCCTGAAGTACCTCGCGCACGCGTTCTTCGCCGACCACATGCCCGGAGCGCTCGGCCATACTCCAGACGATGCGATTGATGCGGTGGTCTGGGCCAATCGCGGCGGAGGCAAGACGTTCCTGGGCGCCGTTGCGACGCTGCTCGATCTGGTGTACAAGCCGGGCATCGAGGTGCGCATCCTGGGCGGCTCGCTCGAGCAGGCCCAGCGCATGCACGCGCACCTGCGGCGGCTGTTCGCCATGCCCGCCGTCAGCGACCTGATCGAGGGCCGCGTCACCGATCGCAAGCTCGAGCTCATCAATGGATCGCGTCTGGAACTGCTCGCCCAGTCCCAGGCATCCGTCCGAGGCACGCGCATCCAGAAGCTGCGCTGCGACGAGGTCGAGCTGTTCGATCCGGCCGTGTGGGACGCCGCCCAGCTGACAACCCGGAGCAAGACCGTCGAGTACGACGGCACGACCTACACCATCCGCGGCTCGATCGAGGCGCTCAGCACCATGCACCGCGCCCATGGGCTGATGCGTGATGTGGTCGAACAAGCCAACGAGGGCACGAGACGCCTGTTCAAGTGGGGCGTGGTCGACGTGCTCGAACACTGCGACGACCATTACGCGTGCGATGGCTGCCCGCTCTGGAACGAGTGCCAGGGCTCGGCCAAGGACAGTGCTCGCGCACCCGGCCATCTCTCGATCGCCGACGCCATCTCGCTGAAGGGTCGGGTGTCCATGTCGACCTGGGACGCCGAGATGCGATGCGAGCGGCCCAAGAGCGACGACGCGGTGCTGCCCGAGTTCGATCGTGACACGCACGTCCGCCCGGCGCCAGAGGTCGATGACGAGTGGCGCTGGGTGCTGGGGATGGACTTCGGCTATCGCTCGCCGACCGTGATCGTCTGGGGCGCGCTGAGCCCCGAGGGCGTGCTGCACATCGTGCACGAGCGTGTGGCTTCACGCTGCTTGCTCAATGAGCACATCGACGCCATCCTGGAAGACGACGCTCGCAAGCCCGACTGGATCGGCATCGACCCCGCCGGCTGGCAGGGCAATGCGCAGACGGGGCTGAGCGACGCCCAGCAGATCCAACGCGCGGGCCTAGCGGTGCGCGCCCGGCGCACCACGATCCGTGCAGGCCTCGATCTCCTCCGCGCCCGCCTGCGCCCAGCGACCGGCGAGCCGACGCTCTTCGTCTCGCCCGCCTGCGAGCACCTGATCGAGAGCCTCGAACGCTACCACTACGACATGCAGCGCCCCATGAGCGAGGAGCCCGCCAAGGACGGGCCCGACCACGCCGTGGATGCGCTGCGGTATCTGGTGACCAACCTCGACCGACCGGGGTCGTTGAAGGCCGGGAGCTACTTGTGACCGCTAGAACTCCTTCGGCAGGCGTATGCGGTACAACTCCAACGCGTCCGACGAGCGCAACAGGAACTCGCCGGGATTGGGCGAGGGATGCACGAGCCACCACTTGTCTTCCAGCTCGATGGACTCGGGGAACACGATGCGACGAGGTGGCGCATCGGTCCGGATGTCGTAGAGGTTTGCTGATGGCGATTCGCGCCCGTTGTCGAAGGTCACGATATACGGCGACACAAAGGCGACAGAACTAAACGTCGATTGGCCAGGCATGTCGAACTGCGTGATGGGCGTTCCCTTGGGGTCGTACACGCACAGCTTTGGGTGATCCGTGCCAAGTCGGAGGTCTTCGCTTGCGATCAACGCAAGCGACCCATCCGCCGCGACCGCACCCTCGTTTGCCTGTCCGATCCAGGTATTGTCCGGGCGCCGTTCGATGGCGCGGATGATGTGGAACGTGTCGTCTTTCTTGATCTCGAATAGCGCGGCGTGCTCGTATCCGATGGCCCAGCCCACCGCGTCGAGCGGCTGCATGAGCCACTCCTCGGATATGGTGTCGATGGCGTACCTGAGTGGGCGCATCGGAGTTCCATCGGCGTCGTAACGAACCGGCTCGCCTTGTATCGGGGCCTGGCCGTAGACCAGGCCGTCGCGGTCGACGGTGATGGCCTCGGGGCCGCGATTGACGCCGGCCCCGGGCGTCAAGATGCGTTTTGGCGTGCCGGCCGAATCGAAGACGTGGATGGCGGCGTTGTGCTCGTTGACGGCGTAGATGTCACCATTTGGGCCGATGGTGAGGGCGCGGATCTCACGCAGCGGGCGTTTGCTCGGCTCTTCGCCGACCACGCGCCGCACGACACCGGCATTGTCGAGCTCGAGCAGCGCTGCGCTGTCGCTGGTCCATAGCGCTCCGTCGGGGGCGCGAATCACATCGCCGTACAGCACGAAGGCCCGGCCGTCCTCGAACGTGGGCGTGAACGAGGCGGTGGCCTTGCCGTCCGGTGTGATGCGGTAGATCGTCGGATCGCCGCCGAAGTCGTGGACGATAACGCCCCCGTCGGCATCGGGGTTCACGGCCGTTGGATAGCTCGCGTCGCGTTCGAACGTCTCGTCGAGATCGGTCGTTCGCAGCAGCGTGCCGGTCGGGCTGAACCAGAGCAGCTCGTGGCGGATCACGTCGACGGCTACAACCTCGCCGCGAGAGGTGACGGTGATGTCGTTCGGCGAGAAGAGCTGTCGCATCCAGCGTCGCTTGCCCGATGCATCGACGACCACGATGTCCTTTCGCAGGCTTTCGTCGATAGCACCCAGC
Source organism: Phycisphaerales bacterium JB064 (assembly GCA_044439825.1). Taxonomy (GTDB): domain Bacteria; phylum Planctomycetota; class Phycisphaerae; order Phycisphaerales; family UBA1924; genus JAHCJI01. The sequence goes on from JBITAB010000244.1 coordinate 5,070, forward strand.
ACTGCGACCCCACCGTCGGGCATGGGGCACATGGCGTCCACGCGCGGCATATTCAGGTCTTGAAGGGGTGTGGCGGTGCGCGTCTCGGTGTCGTACCAGGCTGCGGCTGAGGGTGTGTCGGAAGGCCAGCCCTGGTAGAGCAGCCATCGGCCTGGGTTTTGCTCGTTTCCGGCCCATACGGCGTCGGCGAGCCATGGTGCGCCGCCTTCGCCCAATTCGGCAAAGTCGTTCCTGTGGATGATCTGGCCCTGCGGGCTCACCAGTGTGAAGGCACGCGTTTGCTGCTGCCACGGAACGAGGCCGATGTTGCCGGCGCTATCGAGGTCAAACCCGCCGACATGGCCGAAGACCGCGGGCTGCGACGCGCCCAACGTGATCGTGCCCGCGAGTTCCAGCTCGATCCGTTCCAGCGTGATGCGCGAGTCGATGTTGGGCCCGAATGGCGCCGGCTGTCGACCGACCTCGGCAACGGTCCACCCCTCGCCGTCGCGCTCGCATGCGAAGGTGATGCGCTCTGCGGCCGACCAGGAGTGGAAGGTGAAGCCGTTGGGTGTGTCGGCGAGTTGGCGATCCTGGCCATACTCCTTGTTCCATCGCCAGCCGCGGTCCAGCCCCTGGTACTCGTTGTGGATGTTCGTTCCCCAGAGTTGGTTGCCGTCCAGGTCGAGCACCGAGATGTGTGCGGAGTCGGTGCTTTTGCCACCTTCTTGGAATGTCGCGATGTAGGCATGACGGGCGACCAAGGGGAGGTCGCCGATGGGTTGGATGTTGAAGATCTTGACGAAGCCGTACTCCTCCTCGAACTCTGGAACCGACGGGTTGTCGATCGTCTTGAGGTAGTCGCCGGTGGTGAATCTGAAGAGCAGCCAGTCCTCGGGCGAGTCGTCCCACGAGTGGAGCAGCTTGACGATCACCAGATCATGCGAAGGGACGGGCACGACCATGTTGACCATGGGCTCGTACGGTGCGGGCGGGTTGGCCATGACCGCAGGATGCTTGCGCTCGATGGGGTACTGCTGGATGATGTCGCCGGCGGCGTCGCAGAAGACGATGTCGACCGTGTTGCGGTATCGCAGGTCGCGAGCGATGGCCGACGACCCCTCTCGACCGTGGAGATAGGTGTAGCCGATGGCGCGTCCGTCGTCGGTGATGTGGGCGTGCCAGAGGGTGAACGGCTGCTCGCGCTGCCAGAGCTGCTGGCCATCCTTCGACATGGTGAGCGTGGCGGGGCCGACACCCTCGCGATCGGAGGGGTCGACGAAGAGCTCGTACTGGCCCGATGGGGACGTGTACGTCTGGGGATCGAGGATGTGCTGGGCGTGAGCACGCGTTGCCAAGAGGACGGCCAGCAAGACGAGAGCGAGCGGCATGCGCATGGTGATATCCCCCGTTTGGCCCGTTTTGTTGACGGGGCCAACGTGCGATACGTTCGCCAGGGCTTTGACGTTCCCAGCGCCGTCTGGTTCCAGGGGATCCCGTGTCATCCGCGTTGCGGCTGAACCACCCTTGGGTGCTCCGGGGCGGGCCAGGCGGTATATGCCGCGGGACCTGTTCGTCAATGTCGATCCGCCGAGAGCAAGAAGGCGTGATGTTACGTGTGGGGTTCCAGGCCGAGGTATCGCATCATGATGTCCTCTTCGCACTGGCCAAGATGGTCGAGAGCCGCCGCTGCGGGCTCTTGGCCGCCCAGGCACGCACGCGCGAAGGCAAAGAAATCGGCCGGTCTGGAATCGAGCAGGGATCGTGTGACGGCCTGGGCGAGGTTGTATGACAGTTCCTGTTGGTCTTCGACGGGCGAAAAGAATGTCTCGCCGTTCAAGAAGCCGGCAAGGCCGATGGACGGCCAGAGTGCGCGATGCCGTTGCATGACCGAATGCTTGTACTCGAAATTGGAATGGTTGGTCACGCGCTCTTCCATCATCTGGGTGAGGCCCTCTTCGGCCCATAGTGGCAAGCGTCCGGCGTCTTCGGACGGCGGCCTGAGCGCGTGGTGGGTCAGCTCGTGGGCGAGCGTGTGCTCGAGGGCGTAGCCACCGACGTTCACGATCAGCGTCGGCGGGTTCCGCGGCGATGCTTGCAGGTACATACCGCCGGACGTGGCGAAGTCGCCGTCGTTCTGGGCGTACGCGTCGATCAGGTCGTAGTACACGTCGAGTGTCGGGGCGACGATGATGGTGATGTGGCCGATGGGGTTCTCTTCGGGCTCGCCTCGGATGGGCGTGAGCGCGTTGCCGATGATCGCCAACGCCTTGGTGGTCGATCGCTGCATCCGGGCCCGGTCGGCGGCCGGCGCGAGGCCCTCGACGTTCGTGTCGCGCCAGTGGGCCAGCGGTGTCGATTGCTTGGCATGCAGCGCCTGGGCAAGGGCGCCCATCCAGCCGGCAATCATGGCGTAGGCGAGGTCGTCGGCGTCCGATTCCGTTTGGGTTGCGCGCCCGATGTGATCGAGGGACTCTGCCCAATTGAGGTGTGGCAGGCCGAGGTGGGTGCGCAGGAACGGCGAGATCGCGTCGATAGCCAGCGGCTCAGGCAGGCTGACGGCCGGCTCGGCCGCGGCGTCTTGGCGCTTGCGCGATGATCGGCGAAAGAACACGGCGACTCAGTGCTTGAACAACCGGTACACCATCAGGAACCCACCGCTGAGCAGCACGCCGGCGACGAGGCCGATGAGGCCGCCGCCGAGCACGCCGCCGATCCAGTGGCCGCTGAGGATCCACACCGTGGGAACGGCGATCATCAGGCAGACCAGGATGAAGATGGCCTGGTAGAGGTTGTCCTTGGCGCGCAGGTTGGGGCCGGTGGCCACGTCGGCGATCACCGTGAGGGCCTCGGCCGTGTCGCTGCGACGCTTCGCGTGCGGCTTG
>JBITAB010000245.1:0-3379 GCA_044439825.1 Phycisphaerales bacterium JB064
TGCGCGAGCTTGCCAGCCAGCTCGATCAGGTGGAGGTGCCGCCCAGCGCCGAGCTGCGGACCTATCGCGTGGTCGACGCCGACGTGGAGACCATCAAGCGCGTGCTGGAGGGCATGAACCGCCAGGGCAACCTGAGCGCGCCGGCCCAGGCCGGACGGCAGAGCGTGCGTGTGACGATCGAGGCCGAGCCGCGCAGCGGCACGCTGATCGTCGCGGGCGACAACGTGACCTTCCAGCGCGTGGAGGCGATGCTCGAGGATCTTTCGGCCGTGCCCGAGGAGCGCGAGCTGGCGATCGTGCCCATCGCCAACGCCGATGCGATGCAGGTCGGCGAGCGTGCGCTCTCGATCTATCAGGCCCAGGTGGCCGGCGTGCCCGGCGCGGGCGAGGTCGAGCTCTCGGTCAACGAGACGACCAACGCGCTGGAGATCGTGGCCGATGCCGAGGCGATGGAGCGTTTCCTCGGCGTGCTCGATCTGTTGCAGGACCAGGCCGGCCCGCCGCGCGAGGCGCGTCTGATCCAGCTCCAGCAGGCGCGTGCCGCCGACGTGATCGAGTTCTTGCGAGACATCGTGGGCTCGAGCGCATCGCTGCGTCAGCAGGGCGGGCCAGAGCCGGTGTTCGAGGCCATCGAGAGCACGAACTCGATCCTGGCCGCGGCGGTGCCCGCGCAGTTCGGCATCATCGAGCAGCTCGTGCGGGACCTTGATCGCCAGCAGTCCGCGGGTCGCCAGCCGCTGCGCATTCTCCGCTTGCGCACGACCGAGGCGGCCAGCATCGCCTCGATGCTGCAAGAGAGCTACCAGCGGCGTACACCCGAGGAGCGTGCGCGCAAGCCGGTGGATATCCAGGCCGATGCGGCCACGAACACGCTGCTGGTCTCGGCCCACCCCGACGCGATGCCCGAGATCGAGGCCGTCGTCAGCCAATTGAACGACGCGCGGACGATCGACGACGAGGATCGCGAGATCCGCATCTTCCCCTTGCAGCACGCGCGGGCCGAGGAACTGGCGCGCACGATCGACGAGATGTATCCCGAGCCGCCCATGCCCGTGGACGCCCGCGGCCGGCCGCGCCCGGACCTGCGTCAGCCCAAGGAGGTTGTCGTCCGGGCGAATCGCGCGACGAACGCCCTGATTGTCGATGCGCCCTCGCGGCGTTTGACGGGCTTCGAGCAGATCGTCCAGTCGCTCGACCGTTCGGAGCTGGCCGGTGACGTCGTGGTGCGCACGTATCGCCCGATGCGGGCCGAGCCGCAGGCGGTTGCAACGGCCATTCGCGAGCTCGCCAGCACCGGTGCGCTGGGTGGCAGCCCGCGCACGCCGTTGAGCGTGTCGGTCGAGCCCGCGACGCGGGCGATCATCGTGAGCGGCCCTGGTGATGCGTTCGATCAGGTCGAGGCCCTGCTTGCCGACCTGGACGGGGCGCCGGCGCGTGCGGAATCTACGGTGAAGCTGTACAAGCTGCAGCACGCGCGTGCCGACCGGCTCGAGCCCTTGCTCCGAGACCTGCTGACCACGCGGTTGCGCGAGCAGCAGCAAGTGGAGGGCGGGCTGGGTGTCGCCGACGTGGCCTCATTGCTGACCGTCAGCGCCGAGCCGGCGACCAATACGCTGATCATCTCCGCGCCGCCCGTCGCGCAAGAGCTGGCCCAGAGCCTGGTTGACGCGCTCGATACCGATGAGGTGGGCGCTAGTGCGCCGGTCGTGCGTGTGGTGCCCCTGAGTTACGGGCGCGCGGATCAGATCGCCCCGCAGCTGGAGCGGGCCATCGCCGGGCTCGTGCTGCCGAGCGCGGGCACGGTGCGCGTCAGCGCCGTTGGTGGGGCGAACGCCCTGATCCTGACCGGCGCCCAGGGCGATCTGGAGCTCGTTGGCGAACTCGTGAGCGACCTCGACTCGCGGCCCTTTGATCCCGAGGCCGTGGGCGTTGAGACGTTCGAGCTGCAGCACGCCGACGCGACGCGCATCGGCCCGGTCATCGAGCGGCTGCTGGCCCAGCAGCGCGAGAGCAATCTGGCGATCTTGCGTGAGATCCTCCGCCGCGATCCGTCCGCCGCTCAGGTGACGCCGGTGCGTGTTGAGGCCGATGCGAACACGAATACGCTGCTGGTCTCCGGGCCGGCCGAGATGGTGACGCTGGCGCGCGAGCTGATCGAGCGGCTCGATCGCCCGACCGTCGAGGGCGGACGCACGCTGCTCACCTACACGCCCGTCCGCGCCGACGCGCAGTCGCTGGCCCAGGCCGTCAGCAGCGTTGCCGAGCAGACTATCGAGCGTGACCGCCAGGGCCTCGAGATCACCGCCGAGCCCAACACCGGCGCGGTTCTCGTGGTCGGCAGCGAGCGTGCTGCCGTGCAGGCCGTCGAGCTCTTGCAGCGTTTCGATGACCAGACGCCCGCGGCCCCCATGGCAGATGTGACCGTTGTGTCGCTTCGCAACGCCATCGCCGCAAACGTGGCGCAGACCATCGAGCCGCTGCTCAACGATCGTGCACGCTGGCCGCAGGAACTCGTCCGCGCCGAGCGGGCGGGAATGCCGATCCCTCGGCCGACCGTGCGCGCCGACCAGCAGTCCAACCGCATCGTGCTCAGCGTGCCCAGCAGCATGATGCCGATGGCCAGCAAGCTGATCGAGGCCATGGACTCGAACCCCGATGGCCAGGGCGAGATGGGCGTGCGCCTCGTGCGGCTGACGCAGGGTGATGCGGCCTCGGTCGCCAACGCCGTGCAGGAGGCGTTGCGCGCCGGGCTCAAGCCTGGCCAGCCCCAGCCGAGCGTGCGTGCCGAGACGCGCAGCAACAGCATCGTGATCGCCGCGGCCGACGCCCAGATCGAAGAGGCCGTTGGCCTGATCAACGAGATGGACGTGCAGGTGGAGCCCGAGGCCGTCGGCGTGCTGACGCTGCGGCTCAAGCACACGCGCGCCGAGACGCTGGCGCCGATCCTCGAGGCCATCCTCGCGCAGGAGTCGGTGGTCGATCTGCTCCCGTGGTGGGCGTTGGGCGACTTCGCCGCCCGCAACCCCGACCAGGCCGTCAAGCCGGCCATCCGTGTCATTCCCGAGCCCGGCAGCAACACCGTCGTCGTCGCCGCGCCGCGTCCGCTGCTCGAGCTTGCCGAGCAGGTGGCTGCCGAACTCGACGTTGCCGAGGGCGATGGCGCCGCGGGTGAACGCATGGTGCGGCTGATCCCGCTACGCAATGCCGACGCGGCCCAGGTTTCTCAGAACCTCGCCGATGTGCTGACGACTTCCGATGGTGGCGTCGAGCCCCCGACCATCCGTGTCGACGCCGGCAGCAACACGCTCATCGTGCGCGGCACCGCGCGGCAGATGTCCGAGATCGAGGACCTCGCCAAGCAGATCGATTCGGCCACGCT
>JBITAB010000245.1:3479-7927 GCA_044439825.1 Phycisphaerales bacterium JB064
GGCGAGCAGCCGGCCGAGGTTGTTCCCGCGCCAGAGGTCGATCAGGAGCAGGACGAATCCCCCACGATCACGATCGCCGTTGATCCCAACACGAACACGCTGGTTGTGGTGGGTTCGCCGCGCGTGACCGACCGCCTCGCGTCGCTGGCCGAGCAGATCCAGCAGCAGATGCCGCGCGAGGCGACCCGCACGCGCGTGGTGCGTCTGCCCAGCAGCGCCGACGCCAACGCCATTGCGCAGATCATGCGTCAGACGGTGCAGCGTGTGGGCCAGGCGAGCACGGAGAACCCGTCGGGTTTTACCGGGCGCCCTGATGTTGTGCCGGATCCGATAGGTTCGTCGCTGATCGTCTGGGCCAACGACACCGATTTTCAGATGCTCGGTGAGCTCATCGCGGCGGTGTCTCGGCTCGAAGCCAGCGAGGAGCTGACGCTCAAGGTCTATCCGCTGGTGAACATCGACGCCGACGACGCGGCCGATTCCATCAACGATCTGGTGAGCGCCCAGCCAACCGGGCAGCAGGCGCGCCGATTTCGCTGGCAGCAGCAGCCCTCGCGTTCGAGCGAGCTGACGCTGCTCGGCCCCGATGGCCAGCGCGTGCAGGCCTCGATCGATCCCGACAAGGTGCGTGTGCTGGCCGACCCGAGCGGCACGCGGCTGGTCGTCACGGCGCCCAGCGATGTGCTGCCGCTGATCGATTCGTTCGTGAGTCTTATCGATCAGAGCCCGCTGGCCGATCGGCTGGCGATCCGCCGTTACACGCTTGAGAACGCCGAGGCCCAGCAACTGTCCCGCGCGTTCACAGACCTCTTTCGCGCCCAGCGTCGCGGGCCCGGTGGGCAGAACCTGCCCGAGCCCAGCTTTGTCGCCGATCAGCGCACCAACGCGCTGCTGATCACGGCCTCGAGCGAGCAGCACGTGGAGATCGCGCGGTTGCTGGCGGATGCCGATGCGCCGGCACGCGATGAAGGCCTTGAGCTGGCCATCCTCCCGCTGCAGAACGCATTGCCGCGCACGGTGGCCCAGGTCATCAACCAGGTGCTTATTGGCAACGATCCTGGCCGCAAGGGCAAGCTGAGCGTGTCGGCCGACGACGAAGCCGGCATGCTGGTGGTGCGGGCAGAGCCCGAGTTGCTGGTCGAGGTGCGTTCGCTGGCCGAGGAACTCGACAGCGCGAGCGTCGAGGGTGCGCCCATCCGCACGATCAAGCTCGAGACAGCCGACGCACCGACCGTGGCTTCCGCGATCCAAAGCTTTCTTCGTGATCGTGCGCAGTCCGCCGGTCGTGGTCGCCGGGGCCAGACGCGGGTGAGCATCGTGGGCGAGCGTCGCAGCGGCACGATCATCGTGGCCGCATCGGACGAAGACTTCGCGCAGGTGGAGGAGCTGGCCAAGGCCCTCGACCTACCCGCGGCCGCCCGAGACCTTCGCGTCGAGATCGTGCGCGTGGTGAATGGTCGTGCCCAGGACTTGAATCAGGCGATCAGCGACCTGGTGACCCAGCTCTACGACGAGCGTGTGTGGGGAAACTGGAACCGCAGCCCCGATGCGCCGCCAGATGACAAGATCTACACCACCGTGCACGCGGCGAGCAACAGCATCGTGGTCATCGGCCAGGGCGACACGATGGACATCGTGCTCGGCCTGATCAATGACCTCGATCAGGAGCGAAGCGACGTTACCCGGAAGATCGTGCGCACCGTGCAGATCGAGAATGCTGACCTCGACGCGATCGCCCAGATCATCCGTCAGGCGTTCGAAGAGAACGATCGCGGCCGGTGGTGGATCAGCTTTGGCCAACAGACCGTGAACGTCTCGATCGATCGCCAGCGTCGGCTGCTCATCATGGTGGGCGAGAAGGCCAAGGTCGATCAGGCCGTCGAGTATGCCGAGACGCTGGCGGCGACGCCCGGCCTCGAGGAGCGGCAGATCCAGATCATCGAGCTGCGCCACGCGAGCGCGCAGCGCGTGCAGAGCACGCTGGGCCAGTTCTTCAGCCAGCGTGCGCGTGCCGAGGGGCGGCGCGATAGCGACGTGACCGTCATCGGCTCGGCCGATGGCAACGTGCTCATCGCCACCGCGGGCGAGAAGGACATGGCCCTGCTGCAGGACATGGTCGCCCAGATCGACCAGCCCGACCTGCCCGAGGGGCGGAGCATCGAGGTGTTCGCGCTGCGGTCGATGAACCCGCGCGAGGCGAGCGACGCCATCCGCAGCATGATCCCCAGCACGGGGCAGGCCGAGGCCATCCGTGTCACGCCGCAGCCCAGCCGCAACGCGATCATCGTGTCCGCACAGGATGAGCAGTTCCCACTCATCCGTGCGCTGCTCGAGAAGATCGATACCGATTCGGCTCTGCCATTCGTGAGTGTGCAGCTTAAGGAAGCCCGGGCCACGCAGGTCGCCGCAGACCTGACCCGCGCGCTGCCCGACGGCATGAACGTCGAGCTGACGGCGGTCGATCGCACGAATACGCTGATTATCTCGGGCGGAAACGAGCAATCGGTCGCGTGGGTGCAGGAGCAGATCGCCCAGTTCGACGTGGTCAGTGCGCCCCCGGCGACCGAGTTTCGCCGCATCCAGCTCGATCACGCCAAGGCCGTCGATGTGTGGCTGGCGTTGCGTGAAACCGTGCGTGCCCAGCGGCGCGAGCCGGGCGACCCCGCTCCAGGCGTGGAGTACAGCGATCGCGACAACGTCGTGCTGCTGACCGCCAAGCCCGACGAGATGAAGCAACTCGTGCAGATCATCGACGAGCTCGACGTCGAGACCGGAGGCGAACGCACGACGCAGTTCGTCAAGCTTCGCTTTGCCGAGGCCAAGCTAGTGGCCGAGGCGCTCCAGCTCTTTTATGGCCCGCGCGCCATCGAGGCCAAGAGCCAGGCGGCTCGCGACGTGAGTATCCTGAGCGACTCGGTGACCAACACGCTGATCATCGCCGCGGGCGAGGAGCAGTGGGAGGGCATCCGCAACCTGCTCGACCAGTTCGATACCGAGGCGTACTCGACGGGCCGCCAGCTCCGGGTGATCCCGCTCAGCAATGCCGACGCCCGCAACGTGGCCGATGCGCTCAACGATGGCTTCCGCGCCCCGCTCGAGCAGCAGATCCAGCGTGAGCAGGCCCGCCGCCAGAGCCAGCCGCGCAACGATGGCCGGCAGGTGTCGCAAGACCTGCCAACCGTGCTGATCGATCCGGGCGAGACGCCCGTGGTGTCGGCCGAGGTCGAGACTAACTCGCTCATCGTCTTCGCCAACGTGCAAGACCTCGAACGCATCGAAACGATTGCAAAAGCCCTCGATGGCGAGGGCGCTGGGCAGCTTCCCCAGGCACGTGTCATCGCGCTGAGCTCGGGCCGCGCGTCGCGCATCGCCCAGGCCGTGCAGCGCATCTTCATCGATCCGCTCGGCCGCCGCGGGCCGCGCACGCCTGTTGTGTATGGCGATGATGCCAGCAATATGGTCGTCTTCCGGGGCTCCGAGAGCGACTTCACGCAGGTGAAGGCCCTCGTGCAGACGCTCGAGACCGAGAGCTCGGCCGCCGACGTCCGCGTGCGAACGCTCGTGGTCAAGGGCATCCCCGCCGCACGCATGCGTGACACGCTGCTGAACGCCTTCCGCGTGCGCGCCCAGCAGCTTGGCGAGGGGCTCGGCATCGAGATCGATCGCGACAGCAACGCGCTGGTCATCGCATCGAGCGAGCGTCTTTACGACGAGATGAAGCAAGTCGTCGACACGCTGCAAGGCGAGCTGGCCGGCGACGCCGAGGGACAAGAAGGCCTTTCACCCGCCGATCCGTTGGGGCTCGGCCAGGCCATCCGCATCATCACGCTGACCAGCCATTCGCCCCAGCAGATGGTGAACCTCGCCAACCAGCTTGGCCTCACGCGTCAGTCGCCCGCCGATCGTCCCGGCGTCGTGGGCGAGCCCATCACCATTGTCGCGTTGCCCGCGCAGAGCGCCGTTGCGGTCGTGGCCGGCGTTGCCGACGCCGACCGCGTCGAACAACTCGTCAAGGCTCTCGACGATGGGGGCATCAAGGATGCCCAGACCGTCTCGCTCATCAAGCTGAAGACGGCGAGCGCCGACCAGGTCGCTCGCGTGGTGCGTGAGATGCTCTCGCCCCGGGCCGAGCAGGGCCAGACGGCCACCGCTCAGGCTCTGGCCGAGCAGGTCCGCCGCCGCAAGATGGGCAATGGCGAGAGCGCCCCGCAGTTCGACCTCACCGTGCCCGTGCAGATCGGCATCGATCAGGGTTCCAACTCGCTGCTGATCGCGTCCTCGCAGGCGAACGTAAAGGCCGTCGAGCACCTGGTGACCACGCTCGACACACTGCCGGTGGGCGAAGCGGTCGTGGCCCGCATCTTCCCGCTCAGCAACGCCGACGCCTCGCGCGTCGAGAGCATCATCGATGGCCTCTTCCAGCGTGGCGAGGACATCCGCCGCGTGCC
>JBITAB010000246.1:0-5212 GCA_044439825.1 Phycisphaerales bacterium JB064
GGTGGCACGCTGCTGCTGGACGAGGTGAGCGAGGTGAGCCCGGCCATCCAGGCGAAGCTGCTGCGTGTGTTGCAGGAGCGGGCCTTCGAGCGCGTGGGCAGCAGCCAGACCATCTCGGTGGACGTGCGCGTGCTGGCGACGAGCAACCGCGACCTGCCCAAGGCCGTGGCGGCGGGCGAGTTCCGGCAGGACCTGTTCTTCAGGCTCAACGTGCTGCCCATCCACCTGCCCGCGCTGGCCGACCGGCTCGAGGACGTGCCGATGCTGGCCGAGGCGTTCCTGGCGCAGATCGCGCGTCGCGAGGGCCGCGGCCGCGTGAGGCTGGAGCCCGGGGCGATCGAGCTGTTGTGCGGGTATGAGTGGCCCGGCAACGTGCGTGAGCTGCAGAACGTGTGCGAGCGGGCGGTGGTGCTGAGCGCCTCGGGCTCGCGGCACGACGACGTGGTCATCAAGCGCGAGATGATCGAGCCCTGGCTGGCGTGGCAGACGACGCCCGTGCAGCGGCGTGAGGAGCCCAGGCCCGAGCCTGTGGCGATGGCGGTCGCTGGCAATGGGTATGGGCCGGCGTCGGCGGTGGTGGAGGCGGCGCCGCGCAGCGCGGTGGGGCACGACGGCTCGATCACCTTTGCGCCGGGCTCGACGACGCTGGAGACGATGGAGCGCGACGCGATCGTGCGGACGCTGGAACGCTACCAGGGGCACCGCCAGCGGACGGCCGATGCGCTGGGCATCGGCGTGCGGACGCTTGGCATCAAGCTCAAGAAGTGGAAGGACGAGGGGGCCATCCCCGACGACCTGTAGAAGTTGGTGACGGAGGCTCAAAGTGGCCCGCGGTTTGCGGTGCCTCGCACGCGATGCTGAAGCAGACGATCCAGGCCGGCTCCCTTCCTGCTCTCGAAGCGATGGTGCGCTTCACGGGGCAGCGGCAGCGGTTGCTGGCCCATAACGTGGCCAACCTGACCACGCCCGACTTCCAGACCGTCGACGTGTCGCCCCAGGGCTTCCAGGAGATGCTGGCCGAGGCGGTGGACAAGCGGCGCAAGGCGACCGGCGGTGTTGAGGGCAGGCTGGAGATGCGCAATACCCGCGAGGTGCGTGTGCGTCCAGACGGCGGGCTGAGCCTGCTGCCCAACCGCAACCACGGGGGCGTGCTGCTGCACGACCGCAACAACCGCGACGTCGAGCGGCTGATGCAGGACATGACCGAGAACTATGGGATGTATCGCGTGGCCAACGACCTGATGCGGTCGCGCGTGGGCGTGCTGCGGACGGCCATCAGCCAGCGGATCGCGTAAGGGGTGTGAGGCATGTTTGGAAGCCTGGACATCTCGACGAGCGGCATGGTGGCCCAACGCATCCGCCTGACGGCGGCGTCGGCGAACATCGCCGGGGCGAACGTCATCGAGGACCAGTTCGGGAACTACGCGCCGTATCTGCGGCGCGAGGTCGTGCTGTCGGCGGGCGACCCGTCGGCGCCGTCGCGCGATGGGCGGAGCCTGGGCGTGCACGTGCGAGAGATCTACAAGAACGAGAACGCGCTTCGGGCCCGCTATGACCCCAGCAGCCGGCACGCCGACGCGAACGGGTATGTGATGGGGCCCGACATCTCCTCGGTGGCCGAGCAGGTGGACGCGATGGAAGCGGCTCGTGCGTATGAGGCCAACGTGGCGGCGGCCGAGGTGAGCAAGGCGATGTTGGCCCAGGCTTTGCGGTTGATCGCGTAAGATGACTCGCCAGCCGGTGTTTGAGCGGCTGGATGTGGAGGCGGAGCGGCATGAGCGACCCAGTTGGCCTGATTGGCGGTGCGAATGGGCCCCTGCGCGATGGGCAGCCCCAGAAGGCGCAGAATCAGCCGACCGACGGCGACGCGTTCCGCCAGGCGCTCTTCGGGCAGCTCAAGCAGGCCTCGGAGATGCGCCAGGACGCCGACAAGGCGGTCGAAGACCTGATGACCGGCCAGCGGACCGACCTGGAGGGCGTCTTGCTGGCGACCCAGAAGGCCGATACGGCATTCCAGCTGTTGCAGCAGATGCGCAACAAGGTGATGGAGGCGTATCAGGAGATCCAGCAGATGCGGGTGTGACCGACGCGCGGTTTTTGCGCGTTGGGCGCGGTTTCTGCCCCTCTTAAGCGACAGGCCTGTCGGCTATTCAAGCCCAGGCCCCCGGTAAGCCGACCACGTTGAGACACGGCGGGATCTGCCCGGCGTGTCATGCGCGCGTGGAACGCGCCAGGGAGCAATGGGCGTGGAGACGGCCCGGAAACAACCCAAGGAACGGCTGCGCCATCTGCTGAGCCATCTCGGCCGGCTGGGCACGGTGGAGAAGCTGCTGGCCGCCAGCGTGGTGGTCATCGTGGCGATGGCCTTCTTCCTGGTCTCCCAATACGCAAGCCAGGGGTCGGCGGTGCCGGCGGCGCTCGTGGAGGACGCGGGCGACCGTGCGCGTGCGATCGGGTTCTTGAAGGGTGTGGGCATCGAGGCCAAGGCCAGCGCGACGGGCGAGCTGATGGTGTCCCCCGAGCAGGCCACCATGGCCCAGGCGCTGCTCATGGAGCAGCAGATCGTGCCGCTGCAGACGGCCTCGTTCATCGAGAAGCTGATCGAGTCTCGCAGTTGGATGAACAGCCGCCAGGACAACCACCAGCAATATTGGGCGCTGTACTCCGAGCACATCTCGCTGCTCTTGTCGCACTGGAAGTCGATCCGCCGGGCCCAGGTGCTCATCGACATGCCCGAGCAGAGCGGGCTGGGGCGGACGCACCGCGCTCCGACGGCGTCGGTCATGGTGTGGCCCGTTGCGGGAGAGCTTCCCCAGGAGACTGTGGACGCCATCGCGACGGGCGTGGCCGCGGCCGTGGCCGGGCTCGAGGCCGACGACGTGCGGATCTCCGACGGCGTGAGCGGCATGGGCTACATCGCCCAGAGCGGGCAGTCTTTGAACGTGCGCGGGGCGCTCGACCACCGCCTGGCCCTCGAGTCGACCATCGAGGTCAAGATCCGCGAGTTCCTGCGTGATATCCCCGGAATGTCGCTGGCGGTGCTGGCGCGTGTGGATCACTCGCGCAAGACGGCCCAGAGCCAGACGTTCGACCGCCCGATGTCGGGCATCATCAGCGAGAGCCGCACCGAGCAGACCCAGCAGAGCACGGTGCAAGGCGGGGCGGCGGGCACGCGTTCGAACGAGTCGATGTCGATCAGCCAGGGCTCGGCCGATGGCTCTTCGTTCGTGGAGACGACCGAGGAGAGCCGCTTCGAGAACAAGTTCGGCTCGACCACGGAGAACACCGAGGACCCCGGTGGGCACCTCGAGGGCGTGTCTGTCATGCTCGGCGTGCCGCGGAGCTATGTGAGGCGGCTGATCGAGCAGGAACGCGAGCCCGTGGCCGAGGGCGAAGAGGCGCCGGCGATCTCGGCGGCCGACATCGCGCAGCGTTTTGACCTGATCCGCAGCGATCTTGAGCGGCGCATCCAGGTGGCCCTTGGCAACGTCGTGACCGGAGACCCCGCCGATGTGGCCGTGATGGTGTCGATGCTGAGCGATGTCGCGATGACCGGCGGCGGCACTGGTGGCGGCGGGTTTGGTCTTGGTGGCAGCGCGGGCTCGGCCGGTGGCGGCTGGATGGGGCTCGCCGGCGGCGGTTTGATCGACAAGGCCGTGCTGGGCGTGCTCGCCCTGGTGAGCCTGGCGATGATGGCGATGCTGGTGCGCAAGGCGACGAAGCGGACCGAGCTGCCGACGGCCGAAGAGCTCGTGGGCATCCCGCCGGCATTGCAGGCCGATGGTGATCTGTATGGCGAGGCCGACGAGGGCGACGTGGCCATGAGCGGCATCGAGCTCGACGAGGAGCAGGTGCGTTCGAGCAAGATGCTCGAGCAGGTGGGCGAGCTCGTGAGCGCGTCGCCCGAGACGGCGTCGGTATTGCTGCAGAGCTGGATCGCCGCGAGCGAGGACTGATCGGGTGGGTTCGCAACGGTTGATCGGAGAGTCGCGTGCCACGCAAGCCCCATGAGAAGCTGCCGTCGAACCCCATCGACCTCGATGGCGTGACCAAGGCCGCGATCCTGCTGCTCGCTGTTGGTCAGGAAAAGGCCGCCGTGGTGCTCAAGGCGATGCCCGCCGAAGTGGTCGAGGAAGTCACGCGCGAGCTGGCGAGCCTCGGGCGCGTGCCGAGCAAGCTGCAGGAAGCGGTTGTTCGCGAGTTTTATGACCTGACGGTGGCCAACGAGTACGCGGGCGAGGGTAACCTCGACTTTGCACGCGAACTGCTCAAGAACTCGCTCGACCCCGAGCAGGCCAACAAGGTGCTGGCGCAGATCCAGACGCAGGTGCAGAAGACGCCCTTCAGCTTTTTGCAGCGGGCCGAGAGCGAGAACCTGCTGACGTTCATCCAGGACGAGCACCCGCAGACGATCGCGCTGATCGTCTGCCACCTGTCGCACCACAAGGCGGCGGAGGTGCTCAGCGGCCTGCCCATGCAGAAGCAGATCGAGGTGATCAAGCGCATCGCGAACATGGAGCAGACCAACCCCGAGGTCATCCGCGAGGTGGAGCGAGGGCTCGAGAGCCGCCTGAGCAACATGCTGATGCAGAGCATGGAAAAGAGCGGCGGCGTGCCCACCGTGGCCGAGATGCTCAACCTGGCCGATCGCTCGACCGAGAAGGCGATCATGGAAGGGCTGGAGGCCGAGGACCCGGACCTGGTCGAGCAGATCCGCCGCCTGATGTTCGTGTTCGAGGACATCATGCTGGTGAACGACAAGGGCATCCAGGCCGTGCTCAAGGAAGTGGACAACGACGAGCTCGCGCTCGCGCTCAAGACGGCCAGCGAGGAGCTCCAGCAGAAGATCTTCACGAACATGTCGGCCCGCGCCGCCGAGCTCATCAAGGAAGACATGGAGTACATGGGCCCCGTGCGCATCAGCGACGTGGAGGCCTCGCAGCAGCGCATCGTGGACATCGTGCGCAGGCTCGAGGAGGCCGGCGACGTGATGATCCAGGGCCGTGGCGATACCGAGTTGGTGGTGTGATGCGAGCGGAGCGTGCGTCATGCCGATGATCCGCCGCGCCGACGCCGCGACGCTCGCGCGCGATGCGGTCGTGCTCGACCTTGGCGACCTTGCGCGTCAGGGGCGTTCGATCGTCGAGCGTGCTGAGGCGGAGGCCGAACGCATCGTCAACGAGGCCAAGGCCGAGCGAGAGCGGTTGATCGC
>JBITAB010000246.1:5312-7851 GCA_044439825.1 Phycisphaerales bacterium JB064
GGGCGATGGCGAGGCGGCGGCCCGCCAACTCGTCGAGGCGATCGAGCTCACCATGACGCCATCGCGTGTGCGTGTGCGTGTGGCGGCCGAGGGGGCCGAGGCCGTTCGTGCCGCGCTGCCCGCGCTCTCGGACCGCTTGCACGAGTCGGCGAGCGTCGTGGTGATCGAGGACGCTTCGCTCTCGCATGGCTCGGTGATCGTTGAGGCCGACGAGACGCGGATCGACGCGACGATCGAGACGCAACTCGAGCGCATCGTGCAGTCACTGCTGCCGGGCGAGACGCCGTGAGCGTGCTCGATCGCGCCAGGGTGACGCTCGATGCGACGATGCCCATGGGCGTGCGCGGTCGTGTGTCGACGCTGCGTGGCTCGACGCTGCTCGTGCGTGGCTTGCCGATGCCGGTGGGCTCGGTGGTGCGCGTGCGTTCGTCGCTGGCCGGCGGGGGCGAGCAGCTTGGCGAGATCGTGGGACTTGCCGACGGCTGCTCGATCGTGATGCTGATGGGCGGTGGCGAGGGCATCCGCGCGGGCGATGTTGTCGAAGGTTTGCAGGCGGGCGCGAGCATCGCCGTTGGGCCCGGGCTGCTGGGCCGGGTGATCGACGCGATGGGGCGGCCGCTGGATAGCAAGCCGGCAGCGCGCGAACATAGCTGGGCGCCGCTCGATGCGCTGCGTGTCGGGCCGATGTCGCGTGAGCCGATATCGACACCACTCCGCACGGGGGTTCGGTCGATCGACCTGATCACGCCCATCGGCCGCGGGCAGCGCATGGGCATCTTCGCCGGGCCGGGCGTGGGCAAGAGCACGCTGCTGGGGCAGATCACGCGGCAGACCGATGCCGACGTCGTGGTCGTCGCGCTGCTGGGCGAGCGTGGCCGCGAGGTGCGCGAGTTCATCGAGGACGCGTTGGGCGAGCAGGGGCTCGCGCGGAGCGTCGTGGTGTGCGCGACGGCCGACGAGCCGCCGCTCGTGCGTTCGCGAGCCGCGCGGGCGGCTTGTGCGATCGCCGAGCACTTTCGCGATCACGGCATGAGCGTGCTGCTGGTGATGGACTCGCTGACGCGGTATGCGCACGCTTTGCGGCAGATCGGGCTCGCGGCGGGCGAACCGCCAACGAGCCGCGGGTACACGCCCGGCGTGTTCGCGAACATGGCGACGCTGCTGGAACGCGCGGGCGCGGTTGAGCTTGGCGGCGGGCGCGTGGGGTCGATCACCGGGTTGTACACGGTGCTCGTCGAGGGCGACGACTTCAACGAGCCGGTGTCCGACGCGGTGCGGGGCGTGCTGGATGGGCACGTGCTGCTGTCTCGCGATCTCGCGACTCGGGGACACTACCCGGCGGTCGACGTGCTGGGATCGGTGAGCCGGCTCGCGACGAGGCTGATGGACCCCGAGCACACCCGGGCCCGAACGCAGGTCGTGCGATTGTTGGCCGCGTACGCGAAGTCAGAGGACCTGGTCCGCATCGGCGCGTACGCCAAGGGGTCGAGCAAAGAGGTCGATGCCGCGATCGAGCTGATGCCCAGGATCGAGTCGATCCTGCAGCAGGCGGTCGATGACGACACGGGTTTTGATGAGGCACGGCAGAGGCTGGTGATGCTTGCCAGTGAGATCTCGGCCCGTCTGGGTGAAGGGGTGAAGGCATGAGCCGAAGGTTCGTGTTCGAGCTCCAGGCCGTGCTCGAGCAGCGCCGGCGCGCCGAGCGCCACGCCCAGGGCGTGCTGGCGGCGGTGCAGGGCGAGCGCCAGGCCATCGAGGATCAACTCGCCGAGCTCCGCCGTGGGGTTGAAGCCGAGCGTGACGTGGCCCGCGGATTGATGGTGGGGCGTGTGAGCGCTCGGTCGCTGCGCGAGCACGTGGCCGGCGAGCTTGGCGCCGATCGCAGGGCGAGAGCCTTGGCGTTGAAGCTTGCGGGCGTGCAGAAGCGGATCGACAAGGCGCGGGAATTGCTCAAGCTCGCATCGGTGCAACGCGAGGCCATCGAGAAGCTGCGCGACAGACGGCTGGCCGAGTGGAAGCGTGAGCAGGACAAGGCCGAGCGCCTGGAGCAGGACGACCTGATGGTGATGCGTCGAGGGCACGGCGCGGCGGAGGGCTAAGCGATGCGGAACCTGTGGACCATCGTGTCGGTGCTGGCGATCGCGAACCTGTTCGCGTTGGGCTCGTTCGTGGGGTGGCTGGGCGCCAGCGGGCGGCTCGATCGCGAGCGGTTGCAGGACCTCAAGCAATTGCTCGCTGAGTCTCCACAAGAACGCGAAGCGCGCCTCTCGAGCGAGGTTGCGCAGGAGGAGCAGCGTCAGCAGGAGATCACAAAGCTCGAAGAGCAGGTGCAGACGCTGATGACCTCGCCCATGACAGCTGAGGAACTCGTGCGCTTGCAGCAAGAGGCGGCGATGGCCGCCGACCAGCGCATGACGCGGGCGATGCGCGAGCTCGAAGACCTCCGCGGCCTGCTGGCGCGAGAGCGTGCCGAGGCGGATCGGTTGGGCGAGGCCATCGAGTTGCAGCGGGCGGCCTTCGAGGCTCGCATCGCCGAGCG
>JBITAB010000247.1:0-3785 GCA_044439825.1 Phycisphaerales bacterium JB064
CTGGAAGGCGCTCCTTCCGGACACCAACCGGCACGCACCCGAGAG
This sequence comes from Phycisphaerales bacterium JB064, assembly GCA_044439825.1. Lineage (GTDB taxonomy): Bacteria > Planctomycetota > Phycisphaerae > Phycisphaerales > UBA1924 > JAHCJI01. Next base: position 46 of record JBITAB010000247.1, read on the forward strand.
CCGGCGTAGAGGCGCACGGTGCGGTGCGTCTTGTTTCGCCCATAACCATCAACACGGGCGGCATGGGGGCGTCGGGTTCCCTTGACGGCGCGGGCGGGTTCGGGTAGGTTGATTGCATGCCCAGGCGCGCTGCCGGGCCGGGGAGGATCTGGATGCCAGAGCGAGCGGTTTCTGCGATGTTGGTAGTCGCCAGTGGTATGGCCCTGGTGGCCATCGCGCCGGCCCACGGGGGCCAGTCGTGCGAGTCGCCCTTCGTCGCGGCCTGGGCGCTGCCCGCGGGCGAGCAGCCCACGAGCGTCGTGGTGGGCGACCTGGACGGCGATGGCGACGCGGACGTGGTGGTGGCCAACGAAACAAGCCACAGCCTGACGATCTCCAGCAACATCGGCGGCGGTTGGTTCGAGACCTCGACGATCGGTTTCCCATTTGGGACCGCGCCACGCAGCCTGGTGGCCGCCGACCTCGATCGCGACGGCGACCTGGACCTGGCGTTCCTCCAACAGTTCGAGAATGAGGTGTGGGTCCTGCTCAACAACGGGTCGGGCTCGTTCGCGGCCCCGAGAGTGTTCCCCACCTTCGGCTCGGCGCCCAGCCACCTGTCGACGGGTGACATGGACGGCGATGGCGACTTGGACCTGGCGGTGAGCAACGGCTTCTCGAACAGCCTGACGCTGCTGCGCAACACCGGCGGCGGGCTGGGGTTCCAACTCGCCCAGACGCTGCCCGCGGGCGTTCTCCCGCGGCGCACGGCCTGGAGCGACGTCGATGGCGACGGCGACCTGGACCTGGCCGCGGCGAGCTTCGACTTTCTCAACCCGATCGTCCGCGTGTTCCGCAACGATGGCGTCGGCCGCTTCGGCGACCCGGACGAGTACCCCCTGGACTCGATCACCCGCGACGTGGCCTTCGCCGATATGGACGGTGACGGCGACGAGGACCTGCTGTGGAGCAAGGGCGTCGGCCAGGTGTGCGTCAGCCGCAACGAGGGTGGCGTCTTCGTCGACGAGCGTTGCTTTACGGCGGGCCAGCAGCCCGAGATGCTCGCCATCGCCGACCTGGACGGCGATGGCGACCAGGACGTGGCCGTGCCCGACTTCGCGAACTTCGAGGTGTACCCGCTGATGAACGCCGGTGATGGGACGCTCACGGTGGCGACGAGCGTCTTCACCGGCGAAGAGCCGCGACAGGTCGTCGCCGCCGACATCGATGGCGATGGCGCCCCTGATCTGGCCGTGCCAAACGCCCGTGCGAACGACGCGGCCATCCTGATCAACGACGGCACCGGGAGCTTCGGCGGCGCCGGTCGCATCGACGCGGGTGAGATCGTTCGCGGCGTTGTTGCGGCCGACATTGATGGCGATGGCGACGACGACCTACTGGTTGCCTCGGCCCGCTCGGCCACGGTGCGCGTCCTACTCCAGGACGCGGGCGGCTTCTCTATCGATCAGACGATCGGCTTGGGCGGCGAGCCGGCGCGGCTGGCCGTGGGCGATCTGGACATGGACGGCGACTCGGACGCGCTTGTGCTGACCGATCGCGGCGGGTTCGTCGAGAGCCTGATCAACGACGGGCACGGCGCGTGGCGGTCGGCGGGACGCTCGGAGGTCAACGCCGATGAGTCGGGGCTCGAACTAATCGACGCCGATGGCGACGGCGACCTGGACGCGATCATGCTCGGGGAATCGCGGGGCGTGCGCGTCGCTTTTAACAACGGCCGGGGCGTCTTTGGTGGCGACTTGCTGATCGACATCGGCGAGAATCCCACGTCGCTGGCGGCCGGTCTGCTGGAGGCCAACGGCCGGGCGGCGATCGCCGTAGGCTCGCGCGATGATGGCCTGGCCGTCGTCTACGAGCTGGGCGAGGGCCAGCTGATCCCCCAGGGGCGTTTTCCGATCGGTCGGGACGGCCGGGTGCTCGCGCTCGCTGATGTTAATGCCGACGGCTACGCCGATCTGGTGGCCAACGATGGCGACGAGCTGGGCATCGCGGTCTGGCCTGGCGATGGCCGCGGCGGACTGGGCCAGCGCGTGTTCAGCGGCACAGGCCAGTTCATCGGCATGGCGGCCCTGCGAGATGTCAATGGCGATGGCACATTGGATCTGGCCGCGCTGACCACACGCGGAGGCGTACAGAGCTTGCTGGGCGACGGGGCTGGCGGCTTCGCGTTCGCCCCGGCGCTAACGATCGCCGAGGTCGCCCAAGGGCTGGTAGCCGCAGACCTCGATGGCGACGGTCGGGTGGATATCGGTGTGGGCGACTTCCGCCAGCCAGTGGTGCACCTGCTGCGCAACAGGTGCCAATCGCGCTGCCGGGCCGATCTCGACCAGGACGGCGAGCTCACGATCTTCGATTTCCTGGAGTACCAGAACCTCTTCGACGCGGGCGACCCCAGCGCCGATTTCGACGGCGATGGAGAGCTGACCATCTTCGACTTCCTGGCGTTCCAGAACGAGTTTGATGCGGGCTGCGACTGAAACGCGATTAAACATCACCCTGTCGAACGGCAGCGCCACACTCGGGGCACTTCTGGAGCCCGGTCATATCATAACTACAGACAACGCAGGGTGTACGACCGGCAGCACGTGCGCGGCTCTGTCGCCGTTTGTGTACGGCATGGCGACAACGCTGCACGCCGAGAAAGATCGCCGTAGGTACAAGAAGGAAGGTCCACGGCGGGGCGCCGATGATATACGTCGTGCCCGGCGACATCATGTATGAGAGATTGAGGGAGTTGCCATAGAACCCGATCCACTGGTCCGTGCTGGGCTCCCATCGCACCACGGTGTCGAACTCACCTAGTTGAGCGCCTTGGGCCTTGGTGATGGACCATCGGCAGACTGCCCCACCTGTGAGGACCCATGCGCCATGGTCGTCAGGCTCGTACACAACTGCGAACAGGAGGAATGGCAAGCCCGACCCGGCAAGCACGAAACCCAGCCATGCCGCGAGCACAGGGCGTCGGCGTGCGAAACGCCAAACACGTCGTGCTGCACGCAAGCAGGTCTCGCCGGGGCCGATGATCTTGATAGCGGCCTCCGGGGAATCTTTGCCCTTCGAGAGCACGCCTCGGTGGCTTCGGTCACGTAGCTCGCTGGATCGGGTGGCTACTGATCGCCGATAGGAGCTTCAATCTCCGAAACCTCTTCGGTCGCAGGCTCGGGCTTCTTGATCGGTTCCCCGCCTTCGAGGTAGCGTTGGAAGGCGTCGGCGACGTCGACGTCGAGCCCCGCGCGGCGGGCCTGCTCGAGGCGGTCGGCGTGGGTGCGATTGGGCAGTTCGTCCTGGGTGATGACGATGGCCGCCAGCCACGAGGAGGCCGTGCGCTGGACGTTGGCGTAGCGCTGGATGTCGCGCTGCACGCGGCGCCAGCTGCTCAGCGAGTCGATCGTGTCGCGCGTCAGCGGCTTGAACGCGAGCTCGGGGTCGCCCGTGTACGCACGCGAGATGAGGGCGATGCCAAGCTCGGTCTGGCCGTCGAGCACGAGGGCCACGCCCAGCAGCCGCTCGGCCTGGCGATCGCCCTCGTTCGCCAGCACGTGCTCGGTGAGCAGTTCGACGGCCTGGCTCGCGTCGCCCGCGTAGAGGGCCTGGCGGCCGAGCTTGTCGGGGCTGATGCGCTGCGCCTCGTCGAGCTTGATGGGCTCGGCGGGGTCGACCTCGTTGGTGCTCACGCCGGTGCGATCGATGACGATGACCGTGGGGCTCTGCACCACCTGGCGGCGGTTGTTGCCGTAGTAGTA
>JBITAB010000247.1:3885-7825 GCA_044439825.1 Phycisphaerales bacterium JB064
TCGCGGCGGGGCATCTTGGATCGCACGCCCTGCTGGGCGGCGGCCGATGCCGCGAGGCCCGCGATGGCGAGGATGGCGATGGTGTGCTGGAGTGCGTTGGGGAGGATTTGCATTGGGTGCCGCCTTCGTGGTCGGGGGCTGAGGTTGTCGGGCTGAGGTGTCGAGTTCACGGGCTGGTGGGTCTCGGCCGGGAGGTGTCTACCGGGCGACCTAGTGTGGGGTTGCGGCGTGCGAGCCGCAGCGAGCCACACCCGTGTGGGTGAATCTCGATACGCAGGGAATCCTTCCCCGGGTGCGATGGGCACGCGGATGGAGCGCAGGGACGCATGCCGAGCGTGATGCGAACAAGGACGTTTGTCGGGCTTGTGGGGCCTGTGATCGGGCTCACAGGGTTTGCCCTTGGGCTCGCCGGGTGCGGGGTCGGGCCAGACCGCGTGACCGTGCAGAGCATCCGCATGGTCGAGGGCGGCGCCGGCGGGCGGCTGAGCCTGCGGCCCACGATGGTGGCCTATCGCACCCAGGGCGACACCCACGCGGAACTGCTGGCCACCGACCTGCCCATCGAGTCGCTCGACCCGGCGGTGGGCTTCGAGGGGCTGACCGGGCAGATCGTGCGGGTGAAGATGTTCACCGTGCCCATCGCCGGCAAGACGCCCGTGAGCAACTCGGCGGCCAACACCATCATCCAGCACGCGGTCATCAACGACGGCGTGCTGGCGGTGTACGGCGGATCGGGCCTGTTGCGTCCGCGTGGCCGGCCGGGCGATGACCCGCTGGCGGCGGTGCTGCGCGGCGGCACGCTGCGCCTCACGCGCGCCAGCACGGCGCTGCTCGATCCGGTAGGCACGGCCAACATCGACGTGACGCTCACCGCGCCGCTCGATGCGCCGCTGGCGGGCATCATCGCGGCGCGGCTCGACCAGATCATCGAGATGACCAGGCCCGTGGGTGACGAAGAAGCCGCAGGCGACGGCGCTGGTGGTTAGCAGCCCGCGTCGAAGGCCGACTGGAACGCCAGGAAGTCGAAGATGGTGAGGCTGCCGTCACCATCGAGGTCTGCCGCGGCATCGCCCGAATCGAACAGGTTCTGGAACGCGAGGAAGTCGAACACGTCGAGCGCGGCGAAGGGCTCGGCCAGGTCGGCCGGCGAGCAGCCCGAGGGCTCGGTGCTGTAGAGCTCGGTGCGGTAGTTCTCCAGCGTGCAGCGGATGCGTCGGGCCTGCTCCGCGGTGAACTTGTTCATGCAGCGGTCGTCGGAGTAATCCATGTAGTTGTCGAAGGGCGCCGGACGGCCGCAGCTGGTGGCCGAGCCCGGGCAGCCCCACGTCGGGGAGTCCTGCCCGTTGGTATCGCAGATGAGGTCGCCGGTGGTGTTGCAACTGGTCGACGAGCCGCAACCGCCGTCGAAGGTGTGGTACAGGCCCAGGTAGTGGCCAACCTCGTGGGTGGCCGTACGACCGAGATCGAAGGGACGGAAGGGCGCACCGCGGCCAAAAGCCTCGTGCAGGATCACCACGCGATCGGAACTGGAGCCCACGATGCCGCCCTGGGGCAGGTCGGGCACGTAGCCCAGGTAGCCGTCGGCGGAGTTCGTGTAGATGTTCATGTACCGATTCGTGTCCCAGGCGAGCGACTCCCAGTAGCGGCCGCCGTCGTTGAACCACGTGTTGTTGGTGCTGCGCGTGATGCCCGTGGTGGGGTTGCCATCGGGGTCTTCGGTGGCAAGGTAGAACTCGATGCCGGTGTCGGTGCCGGGCTCGCCCAGCGTGCCGGCGATGGCGCGGAAGTCTTCGTTGAGGATGTCGATCTGCGAGTGCACGCGGGCGTCGGGGATGTTGCCCGTGCCGTCGGTGCGCTGGATGACGTGCACAACCACCGGGATGCGGTACACACCCATGCTCGGGTCGTACTCGGCGCTTGGCACGGTGCGGAAGAGCGAGCAGTCGCTGGGCGCATCGATGCCCGGCAGCAGCCTGGGATCTGGCGTGCCGCAACGCTCGTGCTGCGGGAAGAAGCGGGCGAAGTGGGCGTCCTGCGCCATCGCAAAAGACGAGAACGCGGAAACAACGCAGGCGCAGCCCGCGAGAGCGGTACGAATCGACATGGCGGGACCTCCCCAGTCCTTTGGGTGCATTGGGTGCAACGGGCCAGGGGCCCCAAACCTCGAACGAGAGAGGTATACGCCGGGCGATGCGGAGTGTTTCGGGATGTTGAGAGAACGACGGCCGGTAACGCGTTTGGCCAGTTTTGGCCGTGAAGATAGGGGGTTTTCAGTTGCCAGCGAGTTCCCGGATCGCCTCGCGCGAGGCCTCGACCTGTTCGGCCAAGAGGTCTGGGGGAAACGCGAACATGGGCAGCGCGGCCCATTCGCCGCCGTTGGCCATGCTCCGCAGCAACGGGCCGGCATAGGGCACGCGCGGCTGGTTCTCGCCGAACACGGTGAAGTCGAATGGCCGATCGAGCGGCGCATGGATGAGCACGCCGGCGTCGGAGCCGCGCAGGTCTCGCAAGCGCAGGTTGCCATCGCCCAGGTAGACGTACGAGCAGTGCGCACGGATCCACTCGGCGTCGGGTATCTCTGCGACGCTCTGTTCGTTCTCGTCGTCGCGAATGAGGAAGATGCGCGCGGGCTGGCGATCGTGGACGCCCCAGAGCTCGCCGACGTAGGGCATGACCTCGCCCAGATCGGGCGGCATGAAGCCCTTGTTGGCCTGCGCATAGGCCGCGATGGCCCGGCTGAGCACACGCAGGTCGTGCATGGCGTCGTCGAAGGGCGGCAGCGGCGTGCCGTCGCGCAGGCAGGTGTAGAGCTCACTCGCATGGCTGATGCGAGGCTTGAGCAGGTCCAGGTCGGCCATCTCGCCGCGTGCGTCGACGGTCGCGAAGGCGTGCCGCCGGACGTGCTTGCGCAGGCGGCGGTCGGGCGCTTCGACCCACACGTCGGGGCGCGTGTAGATCAGCACGGTGAACATCGGATTGGGCACCTGCCACAGGTTGGCGCCGGCGGTGTCCGTGCGCCACATGCTGTTGGCGTTGATCCACGCGTCGCGCTCGGCTTCGCTCTCAAACTGGGGTATGAACGTGGCGTCGCGTGACTTGGGCGAGAGGAAGATGCGCAGGCGGTCTGCATCGGACTCGTCGGGATTTCTTGGGTTGGCGTCGAGGTGCGCGTAGGTGGCGGCCCAGTCGGGCGGGGCCGCGCCGTCGTGCTGGGCCGCGTAGCTGAGCATGGCCTGGGCGATGCGGGACGCGTCGATCTCGAGCTGGCGGTAGATCGGCATGGGCCCGCCGTCGCGCAACGCGGTGAACGTCTCCTTCGCGTCTTCGATGAGCCAGCGCGCCTCGGCCATGGAGACCATCTCGACGTGGCCATCGAGGAAGGCCACTGGCACGAGGGCGCCGTCTGGGTTGTCCGGCGTGGGCTCGACGGCGAAGGGATGCTCGAGCGAGCGGTACGCGATGGCGATGTCGCCCCAGTCGGGCACCTCGCTGGGCGAGACGCCCTCGACACCGAGGTAGCCGTACGAGACACCATCGACGATCAGCGCCGAGCCGTCCGCGCTGGGCGTGCCCATGTCGTCGGAAAGGATGCCGTGGTCGGCCATGGTCTTGACGTCGGCGGGCATCGCGCTGTTGGTGTGGGCATAGATGGTCACCGCCATGGCCAAGTGACGCGCCTTGATCATCGCGTCCATGCGGGCCTGCTGGTCGGGCGGCGCTTCCTGGGCGGTCGCGAGCGATGGGCACACAGCGAGCACGAGAACGGCTACGCGGATCACGATGGGGAGCGTCATGGCGAGTGCCTCCACGAGTGTGGGTCTGACAGCTTTTACGGGTCGGACGGCACCGCGGGTTGCAGCGGCAGGGCCCGGAAGCCCAGATTGCTGCCCACGATGCGTTCTCCGCCGCCGCTGGGGCTGTTGACGAGCTGGCTGGCGCC
>JBITAB010000248.1:0-1857 GCA_044439825.1 Phycisphaerales bacterium JB064
CCACTCGTGCCGCGGGCGTCGTCGATGGTGGCGTCGATGCCGCCGCTGGGGACCGTGGCGTAGCCGCTCTGGCCGCCGGCGGTGCTGGGGCGGATGAAGATCTCCACGCGCCGGTTCTGGGGCGTGTTGCCGCTGGTGGTGTTGGGCACCAGCGGGCGGTGCTCGCCCCAGCCCGCGGCGCGGATCTGGTTGGCGGGCAGGCCCATGGTCACCAGCTCACGCCGGACCGAGATGGCCCGGTGGGCGCTCAGGTGCATGTTGGTGGGGTGGCGCTGGGCGGTGCCGGCGCTGATGGGCTGGCTGTCGGTGTGGCCGACGATCTCCAACTCGTAGCCGGTGGCCTCGGGGGCCTTCAAGATCTCGGCCAGCTCGGTCAGCGTCTGGCGGCCCTCGGCGGTCACGGTGTCCTGGCCGCTGGCGAAGGTCAGGTCGCTGCTGAACCGCAGCATGCCGCGGTCGGGGTCGTAGGAGATGCGGCCGGCGTACTTGTTGGCCAGGGCCCGCAGGGCCGCGTCGGTGCGGCGGTCGAGGCTCATCAGGGCCACGTTGTCCAGCGAGTTGCCAAGGGCGGTCAGCTGGGACTCCATCGAGGTCAGGTCGCCCTGGGCGCCCGCCAGGGCGGCGTTGGCCTGCTGGGCGGCCCGCTCGGCCTGCTGACGCAGGCGGCGCTCGCTGTCGATCTGGCCCTGGTAGCTGTCACGCTCCTGCTCGAGCTGGGCCAGCTGCTCGCGCAGCATGCGGTTGTCCCGCTCGGCGCTGTCGAAGCGGCCCTGGCTCACGCAGCCGGTGAGCGTGGAAACCAAGAGCCCGCCCAGGGTGAGCAGGGCGAGCGAGCGGGAACGAGCGGTCATTCTGGTTGGCGTGCGGGACATGGGATCCTCCGTGCTGGCCCGTGAGTGCGTCTGTCTGCCGTGGGGCGTGTGCCGACTTCCGTATTATCGGGGTCCGTGCACGAACCCCATCACACAAGCGCCCCCGATGATCAGGGCCCGGCAGACTCCGCCGGCCCCAGCGAGATGCTGGGCCCACACTATGCATCCTCAGACGCGTCAAGCGGCCTTTTGGCCGTGCGATGCGCAGGAATTGCCGATGCCCGCGGCGCCGTTGGCACAAGCGACAGCCTGCTGCTGGAAACGACAGGCGGGCACGCCCGCCGCGTGCTGGCCATCGGTTCGGCGGACGAAGTCCGAACCCATCCCGCCTGGGCCAAGGCACGCACGATCGATTTGCCGGGCAAGGTGGTCGCCCCCGCCCTGGTCAACGCCCACGCCCACCTCGACCTGACCCACATCGGCCCACAGCCCATGGGCGAGGGCGGCTTCGCGGCCTGGATCGACATGGTGCGGCGCGGGCGGCTGACCGACGACGAGGCCATCGCCGGCAGCGTGCGCCAGGGCGTCGAGCTTTTGAGGCGCGGCGGTACGCTGGTGGTGGGGGACATCGCCGGCTCGGTGATGGGCGCGCCCTCGCTCGCGCCAGCCCGCGTGCTCGACGAGGCGGGCATCCAGGGCGTGAGCTTCCTGGAGTTCTTCGGCCTTGCGCCCGATGGCTCGCCCGGCCTGGATCGCGCGCTGGAGCGGGCTGGCGAGTTCGAGCCCACGACCATCCGTCTGGGCCTGGAGCCCCATGCGCCCTATTCGGTATCGCTCGGCGCATATCGCAGGGCACGCGCGTCTGGCCTGCCGATCTGCACGCACCTGGCCGAGAGCATGGCCGAGCGTGAACTGGTCGCTCGTGGCGAGGGCCCCATCCGAGACATGCTCTCCGGGCTGGGGCTGTGGAGCGAGGGCGTGGCCGCGCAATTCGGCAGCGGCCGCTCGCCCGTAGCGCACCTTGGTGATCTTCTTCAAGGCGTGC
>JBITAB010000248.1:1957-7811 GCA_044439825.1 Phycisphaerales bacterium JB064
GGGCTCGGGGCATTCCACCTTGATGTGGGTGCGGAACTCCCTGGCCTGATCGCCGTGGCGGCGGCCGGTGGCGATCCGGCCCGGGGATTGCTGGCCTCCACCGGGCCGATCGCGTTCCTGTAGTGTTGGAGTTTTTCCTGTCTTGCGAGAAGCGGGCCAAGCCGTGATCCCTACACTTGCCCAACCCTCCCCGGAGTCGCGATGAGCCGAAAGTGGCAGCAGGTCAAACGCTGGGACGACGAGCATCTCAAGGGGCCGCTGCTGCCCCTCAAGTGGACGCTGCGGCTCTTCTCCAGCGTGCTCTTCGGCGTGGGCCTGCTCGTGCTCGTGGCCCTCTATGGCGCGCTGGCCAGCCTGCCGGTGGGCCTGCTCGTCAGCGGGCTGACCTGGAGCGTCTATGGGCTGACGCTCATCGCCTCGATGGCGGTGGTGGGCGGCGTGGCCGTCGTCGCGGCGGCGCGGCTGACGAAATCGAGCGAGCCGGGCTGGCGGTTCTTCTTCCTGCTTGCGGGCCTGCTCGTCGGCTCGGCGGTTGCCGCCTTCGGCTGGTACGAACTGCTCTGGCCCCACCTGCGATACGAGCCGGCCACGGGCGAGGGCTTCCGCGTCATGGGCGCGGTGGCCGACCGCTACGCCAACGTCACCCTGCGTCGCCTGCCGTTCTTCGAGATGACAGAGCTCGAGTTCTATTCGTGGTGGCCGCTGCGTGTGGTGCTCGTCCTGTTCGTGATCTCGATGATCGTCAGCACCGTGCGGCGCATCGCCTTCAACCTGCCCAACCTGGGCGTGCTCACCGTGCACACCGGCATCATCCTGCTCGGGCTCGGCAGCCTCTATTACGGCGCGATGAAGCTCGAGGGCGACGTGCTGCTGCTCGCCGGCTCGCCCGGGCAAGACGGCCTGCCCGGCGAGGGCCCGCCGCAAGCTGGCTTCTATGACCGGGGCGAGGTCGCGCTGTGGGTCAGCCAGGGACGCGGCTGGGACCAGCGCATCCTCAGCGGCGTGCCACGCTACAACGCCTACAACCTGCGCGCGGGCGTGGGCGAGAGCGCGCTGGAAACCGCCGAGGTCATCCGCCCCTCGAGCGAGCCCGAGCGAGGCCTGAGCCTGCGCGTGCCGCCCAGCCAGAGCGGCGTGAACGACCAGGACATCGAGTATCGCATCGTGGGCTATGCGCCCTATGCCGAGCAGCGGACCGACTGGGTGAAGGCCCAGCCGCTGCCGGGCGAAACGCCAAGCCCGCTGCGATTCGTCGAGCTCTTCAGCCGCGTGCCCGTGGGCGATCAGCCCGTGGACGACAGCCGCCCGCTGCTGCGGTTCTTCTTCGTGCCCGGCGAGCCGCGTTTGCGTTTGTCGCAGATCCCCCTGTTCGTGATCGACTATCGCATCGCCATGGACGAGCAGAGCTGGCGCGAGGCCACCGCGCCCGCCCCGCGCGGCGCCCAGCACGCGCTGGCCATCACCATGCCGGGCGAGACCCAGCCCACCATCGTGCCCGTGGCCGAGGGGCAGAGCTTCGAGTGGGGCGGTCTGAGCTTCGAGGTCGACCAACTGCTGCCCGAGCCGCCCTTCCCGATCATCACCCCGGGCTACGAGAACACCACCAGCAGCGTGGCCATCGTCAAGATCACCAACGGCGACGACGTGATCACGCGCTGGGTGTACAGCCGATTCCCCGAGATCAGCCAGGACCTTCGTGAGGGGGGGCGTGAGGGCGAGCAGGCCGACGGCCGGCCCAACCGCGAGGCCGCCGACGACAACCTCGTGCGCGTGCGCTACCTCGACCTCACCGGCCTGCACGTGGTGATCGACGAACGCGAGGACGGCGTCGCCCGCGTGGCGATCCGCGAGCCGGGCAACACGGTGCGCGTGATCGACTCCGTCGCCGAGGGCGAACGCTTCACCATCGTCGACGCCATCGACCTGAGGCGTGCCGGCTCGTGGGCCCATGCCGTCAAGGTGCAGCGGCCCGTGCCCGTGCCCGAGATCGACCGCGAGGGCGAGTTCATCGGCACGCACGACCGGGCCATGCTCGCCGTCGAGGTGAAGCAGGGCGACTGGTCGCGTGTCGTGTGGCTGCCCTTCCTCAAGTACCTGAACATCGGCCAGCAGGAGGCCCAGAGCATCGACCTGCCCGATGGCCGCAGCGTGCGGCTTGCCTTCGGCCGCGCGCGGCGGGCGCTGCCGGGCTTCCAGGTGCGCATGGTCGACTTCGAGATGGTGGCCTACGACCACCGCGGCGCGCCGCGCGACTACCGCTCGACCATCCGCGTCGAACCAAGCGGCGTCAACCAGTGGTTCGAGCCCTACGTCCGAAAGACCCAGCTCAACGCGCCGCTGCGGGCGCCATTCGTGTGGAGCGACGAGCGCAACGTCGTGATGAACACCGTGGGCTTCCTGGGCAGCCGGCTCGACCCGGCCCAGTTCAAGTTCGCCCAGGCCGGGTGGGACGCCCAGGGCTGGGAGCGCACGCAGGCGATGGCCGACCAGGGGTTGATCCCAAAGCCCTACGCCCAGTTCACGATCCTGCTGGTGGGCAACAACCCGGGCATCCACGTCATCGCGCTGGGCGGCGTTTTGATGGGTGTCGGTACGCCATGGGCGTTCTACGTCAAGCCCTGGATGCTCCGGCGTCGCAAGGCCAGGCTGGCGGCCGAGCACAAGGGCGCACGGCGTCTGGCTCGAACCCCTCCAGAGAAGGAGTCGGCATGATCCGCGCGTTGATCATCGTGGCCTTCGTTCTGCTCGGCGCGCCCGCGCTCGCGCAGTATGCGCCCGCCGGCAACGAGCACCCCGAGGCCAGCGCCGACGTGGACGCCCACGGCCACAGCGCGCCCTTCGGCCCGGCACGGCTGCTCAACCAGACGCCAGAGCAGAAGGCCGCCTTCGCCCAGGCCATCGATCTTGGGCCCCTGCGCGCCTCGGCCGTCTTCCACAACGGCCGCGTCAAGATCATGGACACCCTCGCCCGCGAGACCCTGCGCACGCTGACGGGCCGCGAGCGCTACGAGGACCTCGTGCTTGCCGCAGGCGCCACCCCGCTTACGAGCGAGGCCGATCGCTACGCGAGCGCCGATCCGCAGCGCTTCGACAAGGCCCGCTTCGACGCGCTCTTCGTGCTGCTCGACCTCTCGATCGATCCGGTGCACTACGCCGACCGCCCGCTCATCGCCATCGACTACCTGCCCGTGCGCGAGTACTTCCTGCAGGCCGCCTTCCCGGGCGACGCCGCGCGGCAGGACCTCTGGCTGCGCATGACCCGCGTCAGCCCCATCATGGTCGAGACGCTCGGCCAGCCCATCTTCGAGCGCTACGGCGACCTCGAGCCCGTACGTCAGTCGCTGGGCCAGGCCGATGGCGCGCTCCGCACGGCGGCCAACGCCGGCGCGTCGCTGCGCGTGGTCGCGCCCGAGCAGAGCGACCAGCCCTGGGTGCACATCGAGGACCTGCCCCAGGCCCATCCCGCGCGGCAGGCCGCGCTGCAACTGGGCGCGGCGTGGCGAACCCTCGACGCCGACGCCGCCAACGCCGCCATCGCGGCGCTCGCGGCGGAACTCAACGCCATCCACCCCAGCACGCACCCCGCGGGCAAGGCCCGGCTCGAGCTCATGTACAACCGGGGCAACCTCTTCGACCTGGGCATGTGGGCCTACGGCTTCAGCTTCCTCGCGCTCATCCTGGCCTTCGGCACGGGCCGCACCTGGCTCATCGGGCTGGGCGTGGGCCTGCTCTTCGGCGCGCTCGCGCTGCACGGCGCGGGCTTCGTGCTGCGGTGCGTCATCGCCGAGCGCTTCGCGATCCAGAACCAGTTCGAGTCGATGGTGGGCCTGAGCCTCTTCGCCGCCGTGGTCGCGACGGGGCTGATGCTGCTCAAGCGGCAGTGGCTCTTCGGCGCGGCGGCCGCGGGCGTGGGCTTCCTCGTGCTCATCGCCGCGACGCAGACGGCGATCCCCGGCCAATCCATCGGCCGCGAGGCGGCGATCCTGAACACGAGCGTGCTGCTCAAGTACCACGTCACCACGGTGCTGGTCAGCTACGGCCTGATCACCGTGGGCTTCCTGTGCAGCGTGTTCTATCTGCTCGTCTCGCTCATGAGCAAGCGCCAGGGGGCGCAGCTCGCCGCCAGCGTTGCGTTGCATGGCCAGTCGCCCGCCGAAACCGGAGCGCAGCGCACGCTCGCGCGAACCCTCGACGACCTGGACAAGGCCCAGATGACCGCCCTCCAGCTCGCCTTCTGGACGCTGGGCGTGGGCATCCTGCTGGGCGCGTGGTGGGCCGACCACTCGTGGGGCCGCTGGTGGGCGTGGGACCCCAAGGAGACCTGGGCCCTGATCACCTGGATCGTCTACCTCATCGTCATCCACGTGCGGCTGGTCATGGGCCAGGGCAAGGCCGCCATGACGGCCTGGCTGAGCGTCGCGGGCTTCGTCATCATGCTGTGGACCTACTTCGGCGTCAACCTGCTGCTCGCCGGCCTGCACGCCTACGCCTGAGCGGCTCGCCTGGCGATGGCCTCCATGTGGACGCCCGTCGTGTCGCGCGTCTTCCAGTGCGCCTCGACGACCGCGAGGGCGGCGTCCGGGTCGGCCAGGCTCGCGTCGGTCATCAGGCCCAAGCGCTCGAGCGTCGCCACCGCCGTCAACGCGTCGAAGCGGCTGGCGACCTTGAAGCGCTCCTTCAGGTAGCCCGTGGCCCGCGTGGCCAGTTCCTCCATGGGCCAGCGTTTGTCCGGCTCCAGATCATGCCGGGCGGCCAGCACGGCGTAGGCCACGATGGCGGCCTTGGCCTCCTCGTGGGCGATCATGCGGCAGAGCGTGTGCAGCACGGCGGCGTTGTTGGCCAGGTTCTTCTCGTACAGGTGCTCGGTGCGGTGGGCCGTGCGCAGCTTCTTCTTGCGGCGATACCCAAAGAAGCTGCGCACCGCCATGCCCCCGAAGCCGATGGCCGCGGGGATGGCCAGCGCGCTCGTGCTGGCCGCGCCCACGAACACCACCTTGGCCAGCGACCCCAGCGAGCCCGCGCCCAGGCCGACGACCAGCGCGCGATCCATCACCGTCATCGTCGCCTCGGCGTGGGGCAGCAGGGCCTCGACGTCGGCGACGGGGATGTCGCGGAAGAGCTTGAGGCGCACGCCCTCCTCGCCGTTGAGCTGCGCGACGACGGCCAGGCGCGTGTAGATGTCGACCTTCAGCTCCTGCTTCTTCCAGGGCTTCTTCTTGTCCCGCTTGATGAGCGTGATCGTGCCGCGGCCGCGCACGTGGATGGCCAGCTTCCTGACGCGCTCGGGCCGGACGCGCACGCGCAGGCCGTACGCGCTGCCCGCGGCGATGGCCTCTCTGATGCCCACGTCGTTGAGCTGGCCGAAGCTCGCGCGATCGAAGAGGTAGGCCAGCGCCTCGTGCAGCGTGCCGTCGCCCTGGGTCCAGGGCGGGTTGGGCTCGGCCAGGGCGTCGAGGTCGGGGTTGGCCGCGGCGTACAGCCGGTCGAGGTGGCGGTGCAGCTCGCCCACCTCCAGCGAGATCACCCGATCGACGGCCCGGCAGATCTTCTGGGCCCAGCCCGAGAGCTCGCCGAAGCGCTGCGGGTCGGCGTCGATGGCGTCGACGATGGCCTCGACGCGCACGGGGATGAACCGGTCGTCGAGCGACTCGAGGCTGGGCAGGCCCGTCGGGCTGGAGGCGGCGGCATCGGCCATCGGGGGCAAGGTATCCGCCCGGGGCGTGCGGCGGTGCGGATGGTGGGGCGGTGCGGCAGTGGGGCGGTGGGGATGGTGGTGCTGGTGGCCCTGATGGCCCTGGTGGTATGATGCCCCATGGCCAAAATCCTGCCCAGCGTTCTGCTCCTCGTGGTGCTT
>JBITAB010000249.1:0-2954 GCA_044439825.1 Phycisphaerales bacterium JB064
CGGCCATCGTCCAGCGTCGCCACGCACGCGTACACGCCGTCGCCGGGCGGCATGGTGTCGATCCTGAGGTTCGCCGTGGGGAAGCCGATGGTGCGACCGCGCTGGTCGCCACGCACCACCTCGCCGCATAGCTCGTAGGCCCGGCCCAGCACGCGCCCCGCGTCGGCAACGCGGCCGCGCTCCAGCAGCCAGCGCGTCATGCTGCTGCTGGCGGCCACCACGCTCTGGTCGTTGAGCGACACCTCAACCGGCGGCACGACGTGCACGGCGAAGCCATGCTCGCGCCCCAGCCCGGCCAGCGTCTCGGCATCGCCCGCCCTCTTCGCCCCGAAGCGAAAGTCCGGCCCCTCCACTACCGCGATGGGGCCCAGCGGCATCAGCACCTCGTCCACGAAGGCCTCAGGGCTCAGCCCGAGCAGCTCGGGCGTGGGCTCCAGCCGCAGCACCTCGTCGGCCCCGGCCTCCAGCAGCAGGTCGGCCCGCGCCTCGAATCCCGTCAGCCTGGCCGGCGCGCGGCCGGGGGCCAGCACGGCCCGGGGCGAGGGATCGAACGCGAGCACGACCACGCGGGCGTCGTCACCTTGGCGATCGGCCAACGCGCGGGCCCGCTCGATGAGGCCCTGGTGGCCGCGGTGCACGCCATCGAACACCCCGACCGTGAGCACGGCGGGGCCTTCCGTCAGCCTCATGTTCGGCTCGTCGCCGGTTTGCTGGTCTGGGGTTAACACGGGTCGATCGTACGTCGAACGTCATGGCCTCGGGACGCGGCCACGAACCCTGTCGCTCCAGACGCCGAGCCAGCCTCATGACCCCGTACAATCTCCGCGGCCCTTCGCGACGCTCGCGCTCCGGGCCTAGACGCACGCCCACACGCACGCCCCAACACGCGCCCAAATCTCGCGAGGAATCGACGCTCCCATGCCCATCTTCAGCCGCAAGCAGCCTCGACCTACGCAGCCCACGAGGACCGTCGTCGTCCCCCACCCCGCGCCGGGCCCGACCGCCAACGGCCGCCCTTCTCCCTCCGCCCCCACCGCCCCCAAGATCACCGTCACGCCCGACCCCCTCAACCCCCAGATCGACGCCATCGGCCGCGACATGCTCAGCCGGGCCCGCGGGCACAAGGCCGGGCTGCTCAGCAAGAGCTTCTACTCCGACAAGCTCATGGACTGGTCGATGCGCGACCACGGCTTCAAGGTCGAGATGTTCCGCTTCGTCGACACCTTCCCCGTGCTCACCACGCCCGACATGGTGCACGAGCACCTGATCGACTATCTGGGGCAAGACCACGTCACCATGCCCGCCGGCATGGACCTGGGCCTTCGTGCCGGCAGCCTCGCCAAGGGCCTGATGACCAAGACGATCTCGGGCCAGATCGAAGGCATGGGCAAGAAGTTCATCGCGGGAGAGGACGCACGCAGCGCCCTGCCCGGCCTGCGCAAGCTGTGGAACGACGGCATCGCCTTCAGCGTCGACCTTCTAGGCGAGGCCTGCGTGAGCGACGAGGAGGCCGACGCCTACAAGGCCAAGTACCTCGACCTCATCGAGAACCTACCCAAGGAAGTGGGCGCCTGGAAAAACAACGATCGCCTGGAACGCGACCACCTGGGCGGCATCCCGCGCACCAACGTGTCGGTGAAGATCTCCAGCCTGAGCGCCAAGTGCGACCCCATCGACACCCAGGGCTCGATCAAGGACCTGATGACCCGCCTCGTGCCGATCCTCGAGGTCGCGCGTGACAAGGGCGTCTTCGTCAACTTCGACATGGAGCAGTTCGCCCTCAAGGACCTGACCCTCGAGCTGTTCATGCGCTGCTGCGAAGAGGTCGACTTCCACGCGGGCCTGGCGATGCAGGCCTACCTGAAGTCCGGAGTCGATGACGCGCGGCGCATCTGCGAGTGGGCCACGCGCACCGGCCGCGTCGTCACCGTGCGCCTCGTGAAGGGCGCATACTGGGACTACGAGACCATCCACGCCGAGCAGGAAGGCTGGCCCTGCCCGGTGTGGAACACCAAGTGGCAGACCGACAAGTGCTTCGAGGACATGTGCCGCGTGTTCCTCGACGCGTGCCCCGTGGGCCAGCCCGTGAGCGGCATGGGCCCGACGAAGCGCGAGGCCGGCGCTGGCGGCGTGAAGCTGGCGCTCGGTTCGCACAACGTTCGCTCGATCGCCAGCGCCCTGGCCTACCTCGAGAGCAAGAAGCTGCCGCGTCCCGCCCTCGAGCTGCAGATGCTCCACGGCATGGCCGACCAGCTCAAGCACGCCGCCGCCGAGATGGACCTGCGTGTGCGCGAGTACGTGCCCGTGGGCGAGATGATCCCCGGCATGGCCTACCTCGTGCGCCGCCTGCTGGAGAACACCAGCAACGAGAGCTGGCTGAAGGCCGGCTTCCTCGACGAGGCCGACGCGGGCGTGCTGCTGGCCCAGCCACAACCCAAGCCCGGCGACGAACTGAAGGCCGACGACCTCTACAAGATCGCCGCCGAGCGCCACCAGCTCAGCCACGCCGACCCGATGGTCGGCGACGGCAAGCCCTTCACCAGCGAGCCCATGCGCGACTTCTCCAAGAAGGCCGTGCGTGAAACATTCGCCTCGGCCATCAAGAGCTCGAGCGTGCCCACCGTCGCCAACGACCACACACCCGACCAGGGCAAGCAGATGGTCGACGCCGCCGACCGCGCCTTCCCGGCCTGGCGCGATGTCGACCCGCGCAAGCGCGCCAACGTGCTCGTCCGCGCCGCACAAACGATGCGCGAGCGTCGCGACGAGCTGAGCGGCATCATCATCAAGGAGAACGGCAAGGACTGGCGCAACGCCGACGCCGACGTGGCCGAGGCCATCGACTTCTGCGAGTACTACGCCCGCGAGGCCGTCCGCCTGTTCGACCGCCACCGCCTGGGCCGCTTCATCGGCGAGCTCGACGAGGTCTGGTACCAGCCCCGCGGCGTCGCGGT
>JBITAB010000249.1:3054-7777 GCA_044439825.1 Phycisphaerales bacterium JB064
CTGTGCTTCACCGGCAGCAAGGCCGTGGGCCTGGACATCATCAAGGCCGCGGGCGTCACCACAGACGAGCAGATGCACGTCAAGAAGGTCGTCTGCGAGATGGGCGGCAAGAACGCCATCATCGTCGACAGCAGCGCCGACCTCGACGAGGCGGTCCTCGGCGTGCGCCTCAGCTCCTTCGGCTTCCAGGGCCAGAAGTGCAGCGCGTGCAGCCGCTGCATCATCGTCGATCCTGAGGGCCCACAGGGCGAGCACACGCAGACCTTCATCCGCCGCCTGGTCGCCTCCACCAACTCGCTGGTCGTCGGCGACCCCATCAACCCGGGCACCGACGTCGGCCCGGTCATCGACGAGGAAGCCGCCGCCAACATCCGCCGCCACATCGAGACCGCCAAGGCCGAGGGCCTCAAGCTCGAACTGGCCATGGACGTGCCCACCGGCCTGGCCGAGATGGTCGGCAAGCCCTATGTCGCCCCCCACATCTTCAGCGGCGTCACGCCCGACAAGAGCCTGGCTCGCCAGGAGGTCTTCGGCCCGGTCCTGGCCATCATGCACGCCAAGAGCTACGACGAGGCGCTCAAGATCGCCAACGACCACCCCTACAAGCTCACCGGCGGCGTCTTCACCCGCAAGCCCAGCCACATCGCCCGGGCCAAGCGCGAGTTCCGCGTAGGCAACCTCTACATCAACCGCGGCATCACCGGCGCCCTGGTCGCCCGCCAGCCCTTCGGCGGCTTCGGCATGTCGGGCGTAGGCAGCAAGGCCGGCGGAAGCGACTACCTCCTCCAGTTCGTCGAGCCACGGGCCAGCTGCGAGAACACCATGCGACGCGGGTTTGCCCCAGAGCTCTGAATCCCGCCAATCCGAGCCAACCCAAGCCCGACCATTTGCTATTGACAGGCCGCCGGCCTTCAATTACCCCCTCATCACCGAGCCCACCGTGGGCCGGATCAGACACCTTGCCGGCCCGCAGTCGCGGCCAGCCGGCCTGATCGCCGGGGATCCAAGCCCCGGCACCCCCGAAGCGGCCGAGAGGCCACTCTCGCGGGACGGAGATATCGAGATGGCGAACTACACCGGACCCAAGGTCCGCCTCAGCCGCCGCGTGGGCGTGCCCATCGAGGCCGTCGAGAAGCACACCAGCAACGAGCGCGTCCGCCAGCCGCCGGGCATCCACGGCTTCCGTGGCCGCCGCCCGCGCGACTACGGCATCCGCCTCATGGAGAAGCAGAAGCTCCGCTTCCACTACAACGTGGGCGAGAAGCAGTTCCGCCGCTTCGTGAAGGAAGCCAAGCGCCTGCCCGGCAACTCGGGCGACATGCTCCTGGTGCTCCTCGAGAGCCGCCTGGACAACGTCATCCGCCGCATGGGCATCGCCCGCACCATCTGGTCGGCCCGGCAGATCGTCGCCCACGGCCACGTGATCGTGAACGGCCGCAAGACCGATCGCCCCAGCTTCATGGTCAAGCCCGGGATGGAGATCACCATCAAGGAGAAGACCCACAAGCTCTGCCGCGAGAACATGGAGAGCCTGCCGGGCCACGAGGTCCCCGGGTGGATCAGCTTCAACCCCAGCGAGGTGAAGGCCAAGATCGTCGCCGCCCCCAAGGCCGACGAGGTGCCCTTCCGCGTGAACACCAACCTGGTTATCGAGTTCTACCGCTTCTAAAGAGCGGCAAGAGCCAGAGTCAGCTCACAGGCGCATGCCGGGGCCGGTCGGTCCGCCGGCGCCCGGCAGCCACAGGGTCCACGGGCCTCAGGCGGGCGGCATGCTCAAGTTCCTGCGCAAGTACAGCAAGTGGCTGCTGATCTTCTTCGGCGTGCTGCTGATGGTGGCCTTCACGGCCCCGCAAGCCATCCAGCAGATCGGCAATGCCGTGGCCAACCGCACGGTGGCCAGGCTCGACGGCCGCGAGATCAAGATCCAGGAGCTCCAGGACGCCGAGCGTCAGCAGGCCCTGCTGCGCCAGCGTCTGCCCAGCCAGGTCATGCCCGCGCTCGACCCCGAGAACGAGGGCCTGCACTGGCTGATGCTGCGCAAGGAGGCCGAGAAGGCCGGGCTTGTGGGCGTGGCCGGCGACGGAGCGATCTGGCTCGAAGACTTCGCCCCCCAGATCGCCCGCCAGCAACTGGAACTCCAGCTTGCCCAGCAGATCGGCCCCCAGCTTGCCGCCCAGTTCGCCAGCCAGCAGTGGGCCATGATGAACCCGCAAGATCGACAGGACATGATCGATCGCATCGCGGGCTTCCTCCGCAATCCGCCAAATAACGTCAGCGAGCGTGAGTACCACGAGGCCCTGAGCATCGCCCGCGGCATCAACCGCCTCACGGCCAGCTACTTCGAGAGCGCCCCCCTCAGCGACACCCGCGCCCGGATCGACTCGGCCCAGCTCCAACGCTCGGCCATGGTCGAGGCCTTCTGGATCAACGGTCGCGACGTCGCCGAGATCGCCGGCGAGCCCACCGAAGAGCAGGTCCGCGAGCACTACGAGCGCTTCGCCAGCACCCCCTACGGCGGCGGCGAGTTCGGCATCGGCTACACCATGCCCGAGCGCCTCAAGATCGAGTATCTCAAGATCGATCGCGAGGCCATCGAGGCCAGCATCACTCCAGACCCGCTCGAGGTTCGCAAGCGGTACCAGGAGCTGGCCCGGCAGTTCGAGGCCAACGGCCAGACAGCGGATCCCTACGAGGACGCCAAGCCCAATATCGAGAACAACGTACGCCGCGAGATCGCCGACGACGTGATCAAGGCCGCCCAGCAGGCCTTCGTGGGCGCCATGGGCGAGGCCACCCGAACGCTCGTCTCCGAGGGGCCCTACAAGCGCCTTCCAGAGAACTTCGACACCGAGCGTCCCAGCTTCGAGGCCGTCGCCCAGAAGATGGTCGAGGCCGTCGGCCTGACCCGCTTCCCCGAGGCCCAGGGCGGCACCGTTGAGCTGCCCACGCCCGAGGTCGTCCGCCCCGACGAGTGGCTGTGGCCGACGGCCCTCCAGCAGCTCGATGGATTCGGCCGCGCCCAGATCAGCATCGGCTCGGCCCGCGCCCCCATCGCCCAGGTGCTCTTTGCCGTCCGCGAGCTTCGGCCCGAGATGGGCTCTCGCCTGGCCATCCAGAAGGGCCTGCCGCTCGTCGACGTGCCCGCGACCGATCCCATCGGCAACGTCTACTTCTACACCGTGCTCGACGTAAGGCCCGAGTCTCAGCCCGACGACATGGCCGAGGTACGCGAGCAGCTCGTCGAGGACTGGAAGGCCCTGACCGCCTTCGAGACCCTGCGCGAGCGTGCCGACGAGGCCGCTACCAATGCCGCCGAGGACGGTCTGACCTCCGCCGCCATCGAGCTCATGACCGCCATCGGCGCCACCGGCGAGGCCCCTACGCCCGAGACCGTGCGTGTCAGCCCCAGCGCCGTCACGACGGCCGCCGGCTTCCAGCCCCGCCCGATCCCCGAGCTCAACACCGAGGACTTCCGCGACGCCGCCATGGCCGTCTTCGACCGCCTCGACCCATTCGTGCTCATCGATGAGACGCCCCTGCCCGACCGCACCATCGGCGTGCCCATCCCCAGCACGCTCACGCTGGCCATCGGCACGGTCAACCGCATCACGCCGCTCACCGTCGAGGTCTACCGCCAGCAGGCCGACCAGCTCGACATGATGCTCCGCCTCGACGAGCTGCGCGCCGCCCTGCCCAGCGGCAACCCCTTCTCCTTCGAGGCCATGAGCAATCGCATGAACCTGGAGATCCTCGGCCGTGATGGCGAGGTGCAAACGGGCGCCGACGAGTCCGACGAGGGCTGAGCCCTAGGCGTCAACCCAGCGATCCACCGAGAGCAGATCCGCCTGCGTCAGCACGCGCGGCAGGCTTTCCATGGGCGTCGCCCGATCGATCGTGAAGGCGCCCACGGCCGTCCTGCGCAGCGCCGCAAGCGAGCCCCCCGTACCGAGCGCACACCCAAGGTCTCGCGCGAGGCTGCGGATGTACACGCCCTTGCCGCACCGGATATCCAGATCGACAAAAGGCCACTCGTACGCGAGCACGTCGATGGCGTGGATCGTCACGGGCCGCGGCTCGAGCTCGACCACCTCGCCCTGACGCGCCAGCGCATACGCACGCCGCCCCCCCACCTTCATCGCGCTGAAGGCCGGCGGTCGCTGCATGATCTCACCGACGAAGCCACCAACCGCCTCATGCACGCGATCATCAGTCGGCGACGAATCAACCTCCACCTCTTCCCGCTCACCTTCGCGGTCATCGGTGGTGGTGAAGGCCGACAGGTCCACCCGCGCCTCGTAGCGCTTCTCCCCGGCCATCACCCGATTGCACAAGGGCGTCGCCTTGCCGCACAGGATCACCAGCACGCCGCTGGCCAGCGGGTCGAGCGTGCCCCCGTGGCCCACCTTCACCCGCTTGGGCGCTCCACCCGCCCGCAGGGCTCCCCGCACCCGGGCGCACACCGCCATCGAGCTCGGCCCCACCGGCTTGTCGACCACCAGCAGCCCGTTGATCGGGCTGGTGCCTGGCGTCTCGGCTTGGGTGGCGTCATCCATACCGGGGATGATTGCCGGCCGCGTCGCTTTGGCCACCCACCCCTCCTACCCTCAGGGCCTGCCTGACAGGCACCCCGGAGAGGTGGCCGAGTGGTTGAAGGCGCACGGCTGGAATCCGTGTTGGCGGGGCAACCCGTCACGGGGGTTCGAATCCCCCCCTCTCCGCTTTC
>JBITAB010000250.1:0-7770 GCA_044439825.1 Phycisphaerales bacterium JB064
CCGAGGCGATGCCCACGGCCCAGAAGAGGCCCGCGTTGTCGGTGATCCACGATGGCACGGTAAAAGATAGCGGCCACTGGCGAAGGGTCGCCCGTGGCCGCATGAATGAGCTTTCAGGAGTTCGGATTACTCGCAGCCAGCGTCGAACTCGTTCTGGAACGCGAGGAAGTCGAAGATGGTCAGCGCGCCGTCACCGTCGAAGTCTGCGGCCAGATCGCCCGCGTCGAACAGGTTCTGGTAGGCCAGGAAGTCGAAGATGGTCAGGCTGCCATCGCCATCGAGGTCGACGCGGCACCCGCCACCGGTCATGGTGATGCGCATGGCGTTGATCATGCCAAGCGTGGTGGCGTCGGCCTGGAGATCGATACGGATCGTCCCGCTGACGGCTTCCACGCTATCCCAGATGAGCCAGTTCCCTGGGTTCAAGCCGTCGAGTGTGCTGCCCCAGGGCGTGACAACGGCCGTGCCCAGGAAGGTACGGTCGGCGAGTTCGCCGTTGGTCGTGAACGTGTTCAGATAATTGAAGTTCGTGCGGGCGGAGATGACCTCGATCTGATATTCGCCATCGGGCAGGCCTTCGATGAGGTAAGATCCCGACAGGCCGGTGAGCAGGCCCGCGCCGTCACGCGTGGCGGGCTGGACGAACCAGTCCTGCTCGGGGAAAGAGCCCGCGTCGTCACCCACGAAGGACCGCCACGGGCCGCCAACGCCATCGATCGAAACCGTGGTCGCAGCACCGGACGCGAAATCGACCAGGTTGTCGGTGCGCCCGGCCAGCAGCGCGTTATCGATGTTGTTCCACTCGCCGGGCAGCGTGGCGCCCGCAGCGGTGCCAAAGTCGATACGGATATCCAGCCCATCCTCATCGACGCCAGGCAAACTGGGGGCCACGCACGTCGCCACCACTGGGGCGCCGGCGGCCACTGGGGTCAGGTTGGGGTCTTCGGCGAGCGCCACGGACGAGACGAGCAGGCCCGCAAACAGCGTTGTGTGAGTAAGCTGCACCATATCGCATTTCTCCCGCATGTGTGCGCCGGTCTCGGGCGAGTCCCTCCCGCCATCGCGACCGACACGTGAAGGTGTAGTGTACTGGATTTGCTATCGTGACACAAGACAAAATTTGTGGAGTGAGGGTGGGCGCGGGTTGGGTGGTTTGCCCCGACCAATGAGAACGCCGGCTGGTCGCCGGCGTTGCGTGAATCTCGGGATGATGTCAGCCGGTTACCGCTCGACGGTGAACTCGACCTCGTCCAGGCCCAGCCGTCCGATGCCCGAGCCGTCGCCCTGGGCGAACTCGAAGCGGATGGCGGCCACGTCGCTCAGGTCGAGCGCCGCGCCCTGGGCCAGGAAGTCGGTCAGGCGGATGCGGATCGTGCCGTACTCGTTCTGCCAGCCCGTGCCCGTGCCGGCGCCGGTGCGCTGGTAGGGCTCGCTGGCGCCGGCCTCGTAGGCGCCGGTGTGCACGGTGCTCATGCCGCCGCTGCGATCGACGAGCGTGACGTTGAAGGTCAACGGCGCAAGCTCGGCGATGGTGTTGGGGTGTCGCGTGCCCTGGCATACGCGGAAGCTCAGGTGGTCATAGCCCGAGACGTTGCCCAGAGCCGGGAGCACCTCGAACTCGATGAACGATGCGCTGGTGTAATCGAACACCAGGCCGGCCGAGGTGTCCGAGGTGTAGAAGGCGTAGTTCATGCCATTGCTGGGCTCACTGCCGATCCAGGTCAGGCTGCCATTGGTGTCGGCCTGCCGCACTTCGGCGGCATTGCTGACGCCGATGCTGACCGAACCGCCCGAGCTGCTCTGCGACAGGCTCGGGTTGCTCTGGAAGTCGTCGATCACGCGGCTGTCGCCCTCGACGGTGCTCGGGCGATACATGTGCACCAGCGTGGTGGTGTCCATCACGCCCAGGGGCTTGAAGCTGTCCCACGAGCGCGTCAGGTAGTCGATGGCGTCGTGGTTGCCCTCGCCATAGTGCTTGATGAGCGCGGTCCAGATCGCCTTGGCGATCTGCTGGGCCTCGGTGCGGCCGATCTCGGTGGAGACTGGGCCCTGGAAGTTACGGAAGCCGCAGCAGTTGAACACGTTGTGGTCGGCGCCGTGGATGTAGGTGGAGTGCTTCCAGCCAAAGGCGCGGTCGTAGTTGCGGAAGGGGATGGTCTGCCCGCCGAAGCTGCTGGGGCTGCCGCTGATGTCGCCGTCGGCCGAGCCCCAGATCATGTGGAAGTTGATGTCGCCCGGGTCGGCCTCGAACGAGCCGCCGCCGCTGCTGTTGGCCGCGATGGAGCTGACCAGCGCCATGTCGTCGGCGCTGTAGTTGGACGGCGTGAAGGAGCCCTCGCTCAGCCGCTCGGCGCCGATGTTGCACTCGCGACCGCCGAGGCTGTGTCCGATCCACACGATGCGCGAGCTGTCGAGCAGGCCGTTGAGCACGCCGCCGGCGATGGTGGCCTGCTCTCCGATGAGCGCGTCGGTGTGCTGCAGCGGGCGGTTACCCGTGCCGCTGAAGTCGTTCTGCACGCTGATGCTCACCCAGCCCCAGCTGCTGAGCTGGTCTTGCAGATAGTCGTACCAGCGATAGTCGTGGCCGCCGCCGTGCACGATCACGCAGATCGGCAGCGGGCCAACGTCGGCGAGCTCGGCCGGGTAGTTCAGCCGCACCGCGCCGCGCGACGTGGTGGTGTCGGTCATGACGGGTGTCAGCGGGCCCATCTCGGAGATGTTGGTGAAGACGCTGAAGCCGTTGCCGTCGGCCGGCAGCATGCCCAGGCCATCGATGTAGTCCCCGTCGCCAAGCTGGCCGTCGCGATCGACGTCGACCACCAGGTCGTAGCCGGTCGAGATGTTCAGGCCGTCGGCCGATGCCAGCGTCTGGCTGTTGGTCAGCGCGACGGCGGCGGTGTCGATCGACATGGCGCTGAAGGTGTGCGCCTGCGGCATGCCGCGCACGTCGGTCAGGCTCGGGTCGCCCGCCCACTCGCTGCTCGTCTTGCTGGCGACGATGTAGATGTCGCCCGTCACGCCGCGGATGGCGGGGAAGCGATCGGGGTCGATCGCCAGGTAGACCGTGTCGCCCGAGTTGAAGGCGCGCGTGGCCTCGAACCAGGGGTACTCGGCCAGCGGCACGCCGGCCATCTGCAGGTTGGTGGGGTTGGTCGGGCAGCCCTGGGCGAACTCGTTCTGGAACTCCAGGAAGTCGAACAGGGTCAGCTCGCCGTCGCCGTCGAAGTCGGCGCCGAGATCGCCCAGCGCGAACAGGTTCTGGAACTCCAGGAAATCGAAGACGGTCAGCTGGCCGTCGCCGTCGAGGTCGACGCGGCACGTCCCCTGGGCCATCGCCGAACCGGCCAGGGCCAGCAGGCCCGCCGCGGCGCACGCGATTCGCTTTGCGTTCATATGCATCTCGTGGTCCTCCGTTTGCTTCTCTTCTCGTGGTGCCGATGCTTACGGATCGATGGTGAACTCGATCTCGTCGAGCCCGAGGCGGCCGATAGCCGAGCCGTCACCCTGCGCGAAGTCGAAGCGGACGGCCGCAACGTCGCTCAGGTCGATCCCGGTGTCCTGGGCCAGGAAGTCGGTCAGGCGGATGCGGATGGTGTTGTACTCGTTCTGCCAGCCCGTGCCAGTACCAGAACCGGTGCGCTGGTAGGGCTCGGACGCACCAGCGGCGTATTCGCCGATGTAGATCGTGCTCATCGCGCCGGCGCCATCGATCAGGGTGACGTTGAAGGTCACCGGGGCGAGCTCGGCGATGGTGTTGGGGTGGCGCGTGCCCTGGCACACACGGAAGCTCAGGTGGTCGTAGCCGACGAGGTTGCCAAGGGTGGGCAGCACCTCGAACTCGATGAACGCCGGGCCGTCGTAATCGAAGACCATGCCGCGCGAGGTGTCGCTGGTCTCCCAGGCATAGGTCATGCCGTTGGCCGGGTCGGTTGGCGTCCAGGTGAAGCCGCTGGCGCTGTCGCGCTGGCGAAGCTCGACGGCGTTGGAGACGCTCATCGTCACGGCGCCGCCCGAGCTGCTCTCGCTCAGGCTGGGATTAGCTTGGAAGTCCTCGATCACGATGCTGTCCATCTCGACGGGGTCGGGACGGTACATGTGCACGAGCGTCGTGTCGTTTGCAACTCCGGTGGGCTTGAAGCCGTCCCAGGCGCGGGTCAGGTAGTCGATGGCGTCGCCGTTGCCCTCGCCGTAGTGCTTGATGAGCGAGAGCCAGATGGTCTTGGCGATGCGCTGGGCCTCGGGGCGGCCGATCTCGGTCTCGGGTGGGCCGGTGAAGTTGCGGAAGCCGCAGCAGTTGAACACGTTGTGGTCGGCGCCCTGGATGTAGGTCGAGTGCTTGTAGCCAAAGGCGCGGTCGTAGTGGCGGAAGGCCACGGTCTGCGAGCCGGGGGCGCCGCTGCGGTCGCCGTCGGCCGAGCCCCAGATCATGTGGAAGTTGATCGGCCCAGGGTCGGCCACGAGCGAGCCAAAGTCGCCCACGCTGTTGGCGCCGATGGAGCTGACCAGCACCATGTCATCGATCGAGTAGTTGGTGGGCGTGAACAGGCCGCGATACAGGCGCTCGGCGCCGATCACGACCTCGCGACCGCCGAGGCTGTGTCCGATCCACACGATGCGCGAGCTGTCGAGCAGGCCGTTGAGCACGCCGCCGGCGATGCTGCCCTGCTCGGCGATGAACGCGTCGGTGTGCTGCAGCGGACGGTTGCCCGTGCCTCCGAAGTCGTTCTGGATGCTGATGCTCACCCAGCCCCAGCTCGAGAGATGGTCTTGCAGATAGTCATACCAGCGGTAGTCGTGGCCGCCGCCGTGCACGATGATGCAGATGGGCAGCGGGCCCTCGCTGGCGATCTCGGCCGGGTAGTTCAGGCGGACCGGGCCGCGCGAGGTGCTGGTGTCAATCATGGTGGGCGTGAGCGGGCCCATCTGCGTCATGTCGGTGAAGACGCTGAAGCCGTTGGCGTCGGCGGGCATGACGCCCAGGCCGTCGATGTAGTCGCCATCACCCAGCTCGCCGTCTCGATCGACGTCGACCACGATGTCATATCCGGTCGAGATGTTGAGCCCGTTGGCCGAGGCCAGCGTGTCGCTTCCGGTGAGCGCGACGGCGGCGTCCTCGATGGACACCGCGCTGAAGGTGTGGCCCTGGGGCAGGCCGCGCACGTCGGTCAGGCTGGGGTCGCTGGCCCACTGGGCCTCGGTCTTGCTCGCGACGATATAGATGTCGGCAGTAGCTCCGATAATGCTCGGGAAGCGATCCGGATCGATCGCCAGGTTTACGGTCGAGCCGGCGTTGAAGGCTCGGGTTGCCTCGAAGTAGGGGTAGCCAGCCAGAGGCACACCGGCCATCTGCAGGCTGACGGGCTCGGCCGGGCAGCCCTGGCTGAACTCGTTCTGGAACTCCAGGAAGTCGAACAGGGTCAGCTCGCCGTCGCCGTCGAAGTCGGCGGCCAGATCGCCCGTGGCGAACAGGTTCTGGAACTCCAGGAAGTCGAAGACGGTCAGCTGACCATCACCGTCGAGATCGACGCGGCAGGTCGAATCGGGGCCAGCGAGTGCGAGGCCGGCCGAAGCCAGGATCGCGGCGGCAGAAATACCAAGCCAAGACGCAGAGCGCACCATCGGGTTCTCTCCTCTTTGTTATCGGGTCTGGAAGGCGACCACGAGGGAAATGGGGAACGCGAGCCCGCCCTCTCCAAGGCAGGCCTTTCCCTTCCCTCCGCACGGGATGGCCCGATGGATGCCCCAGCCGGCGAACTTCTCGGAAGTTGGCCGGCGATGATCGGAAACGGTGCGGGTGGGATTCGAACCCACGGAACCCTGACGGGTTCATTGGTTTTCAAGACCAACGCCTTCAACCACTCGGCCACCGCACCTGGCTGTCGCCCGTTCGCAAGCGTAGCAAGCCGTTGCGAGCCCGAGAACGTGCCAGCCCCCATAAACCGCTGGCCCTCGCGGTTTCAAGGTTCATGGAGGCTTCCAACTTGTCGATACGTGATCAGGAAGGGGCGATCCGTGGATGACGCCGAAGCGACAAACCTGCCGACCGTGCTGATCGCCGACGATGAGCACCACATCCGCTTCATGTTGGAGTGGAAGCTCAAGTCGCAAGACGTGCGGATCTTGACGGCCGCCGATGGCCGCAGCGCGTTGTCGCTCGCGCAGAAGCACAAGCCCGCCCTGATCATCAGCGACTATCAGATGCCATATATGGACGGCATCGGGCTCGTTCAGAGCCTGGCCGCAGATCCCTCGACGGCCGACATTCCCGTCATCCTGCTCACGGCCCTGGAGCATCGCATCAGCCGCACCGAGCTCGTCAATACGAGCGTCGAGCACATCTTGCGCAAGCCGTTCCGCCCTTCCGAGCTCATGGATCTCGCAGCGGACTATTTAAAAGCATTTCGAGAGCGCAATAGCGAGGCGGCATGAGTACTCCGACTGCGAAGAGTTGTGGCCTGATCACGATGCAATGGTCGCCGTTGCATGGCTTTCGAGCCAAGGATGAGGGATCCGCATGGCTGGCTGAGCGTCTGACATGCGACGACGTTCGTGATCGCATGGACCGCATCTCGCGGGAAGGGCCCGCAGCGGCCGGAGACGCCGAACTGGCGCCAGGCGTCCGCGTCGTGGGTTTCAGCCAGGGTAACGACCCGACGTCACGCCGAGAGTGCGACATCGTTCTGTCCGTATTGCAAGACGTTTTCGAAGGCCCCGATACTTCTGCTCTGGCGTTGGCTTCGGCCACACCGTGCCCGCTCGCATCCCTGGGCCAGTGGGCCTGGACGCGCGAGCTCGAGGTGATGCGCGGCCGCGACGAGCTCATCAGCACGTTCAGTGAGCAGCTCTCCGAGTCGTACGAGCACATCAGCCTGCTGCTGTTCGTCGGCCGCTTCATGAACCACGTGACCAACCCGCTCACCGTCATGCGAACGGTGGCGCAGGAGGTGCGTCGGACGATGAAGTATGGCTGGCTGGCGATGGTCATCCTCTCCGATCGGGGAGCCGCACACAGCATCGCTGGCACGTCGACGATCATCGGGAAGCTGCCCTGCTCGCAGGAGTCTCTCGAAAGGGCGTGCGACGAGTACGCTCGTGTGCACCCTGCGGACGCATGGACGCGCGTGATCGACGCCGCCGATCCGATCATCGGCGCCCTTGTGCAGACGGAGATGCTCATCGAGCCCATCACGCACCGTGGCCGAACGGTGGGCATGGTGGTGTGCGGTGAGAAGAGCGGCCGCAAGACCGCGATCGACAGCGTCGACATCCAGATCCTCGATGCTGTGGCCGACCTGCTGGGCGTGTTCCACGACAACCTGCGCCGCCACGAGGAGCAGGTGGCCATGTTCCTAGGCACGGTCGGCTCGCTGACGGCCGCCATCGACGCCAAGGACGCGTACACACGCGGTCACTCCGAGCGGGTGGCTTGGGGCGCTCGCGAGTTGTCCAAGGCCATCGGGCTCGACGATTCGACCGCCGAACGCGCCCACCTGGCCGGTCTGTTGCACGACATCGGCAAGATCGGCGTGCCCGAGACCGTGCTGACCAAGAAGGGGCGTCTGAGCGAGGCCGAGTTCGACATGATCAAACGCCACCCGCGCATCGGTTTCGACATCCTGCGCGGCATCCCGAGCCTCGAGGACGTGCTACCGGGCGTGCTGCACCACCACGAGCGGTGGGACGGCAAGGGCTATCCCACCGGTGCGGCGGGCGAAGAGATCAGCCTGTTCGGCCGCATCCTGGCCGTGGCGGACGTGTTCGACGCGCTCA
>JBITAB010000251.1:0-7736 GCA_044439825.1 Phycisphaerales bacterium JB064
GAGCCCGAACGCTACCCGAGCCTTGCGCGATCGGTCGAGATCATGCACGCCGCCCACGCGACCCTGGCCGACACGCTCGGCAACGCGAGCGAGGACGCGTTGGCACGCCAGACGCCTTGGGGCGCGGGCGCAACGACGGTCAGCGACCTGGCGCTCCGCATGGGCTTCCACATCGCCACCCATGCCGGCCAGATCGTCGACCTGAGGCGTGGGCTGGGGTTCGAGCCCGTGCTCAACAGGCGCTAGGCTCAAAGGCGCGCTCAACCGTCAGGCATTGCGGCACAGCGATAAGGGGGCCCCATGAAGATCTACCACGTCGACGCCTTCACCAACCACGTGTTCGGCGGGAACCCCGCCGCGGTCGTGCCGGTCGAGCAATGGCCGACCGAAACGGTGATGCAGCAGATCGCCGCCGAGCACAATCTCAGCGAGACGGTGTTCGTCGGCCCGCCCAGCAATGGCGAGGCCGACCGTCGGCTACGATGGTTCACCCCCAGCGTCGAGATCCCGCTGTGCGGCCACGCGACGCTGGCGACGGCGCACGTGCTGTGGAACCACCTCGACGAGGTCGTCGAGCGGCTGACCTTCGAGAGCATGGGCGGCCCATTGACCGTGTGGCACGAGAAGCAGCACGAGGCCGACCTGATCGTGATGGACTTCCCCGCTCGCAAGACGGTTGCCTGCGATGCGCCGGCCGGGCTGATCGAGGCGCTCGGCGCGACACCCAGTGAATTATTGAAGACCAGCGAGAATGTCGGCGTCGGTGAGGATGCCCACCCCCTCTATCTTGCCGTCTTCGACAGCAAGCGTGACATCCACGACATCGCGCCCGATATGAAGAAGCTCGCCCGCCTGCACGCGCATGGTGTCGTCGTCACCGCGCCGGGCGCGAGCCACGACTTCGTGTCCCGCTTCTTCGCGCCGCGCGCGGGTGTCGATGAGGACCCGGTGACCGGCAGCGCCCACTGCGCTTTGGCTCCATACTGGGCCAACAGGCTTGGCAAGAGCCGTCTGGCTGCCCGGCAGGTCTCCAAGCGTGGCGGCGAGCTGCGCTGTGATACCACCACGACCGATCAGGGTGATCGCGTGCTGCTGGCGGGCAAGGCCGTGACATACAGCGTGGGCGAGATGGTGGCCCGGATCGCCAGCCCCCAGCCCGAGCCCGCGACGGCCTGACGGCGTACAACGTCCGAAAAACAAGACGCAGCCCCGCCCTCGCGCGCAATTGTGAGGCCATGCGGGAAAGAACGGCTCGACACCACGGGCCGTTGCTGTAGCATGGGATGGCTCGAACATCTCGCACACCAAGGAGAGGAGATCGCCCATGCTCGTGGGACGCCCAACCGCTTGTGTCATGCTCGCCGCATCGGCCGCCGCTTTCGGCCAGGCCACCGACCCGACCGTGTTCGTCGGCAACAACGGCAACCTGCTCGGGGCCGTCACCAGCCTGCAGCCCGACGCCACGGGCGCGCTGGTGCAGGTCGACTACCTCATCATCGACGAGAGGCCGGCGGGCACCAGCTCGCTGCCGGGCACCAACGTCGAGGGCATCGCGCTCTCGGCCGGCGGTCGTTACCTGGCCACGGGCCACGCCACAGCGCTCGACCCTGAGCAACTGACGATCATCGAGGTCGACGCCGACGGCACGCTGGAGATCATCGACACGTTCCAGGTGCCCAATGCTCCGCTCGGCATGGCGTGGATCGATGACGAGTACATCGCCGTCGCCGAGTCGAACCTTGGCGAGTCGTTCGCTCGCGTGTATCGCTACACACCCGGCGCGACGCCCATGACCGGCTCGCTGGTGGAGGTCGACGCGACGCCCGAGGGCACGTTCATCACCAACGTCGAGTCCGACCCCAGCCGGCGTCTGATCTTCGTGCAGGACTCGGCCTTTGGCGGCGGCACCGCGAACGTGACCAGCTACGAGGTGAGCGCCAGCGGCACGCTCACCGAGGTGGGCTTCGTGTTCACCGCGCCCAACTTCGCGCTCGACATGGCGATGGCGCCCAATGGCGCGTGGCTGTACTCGGGCGGTGGCATCAGCGGCACGGGCAACGACGTGCTGGGTTTCTCCATCGACACGTTCGGCGCGCTCGACATCATCCCGGGCTCGCCGTTCTTCAGTCCGGGAGATTCTCCCGCGTACATCACCGTGAGCCCGGACAGCCGCTTCGTGTACGCCGGCCATGGTCGCGACGCGACGGTGCAGGGCTTCGGCATCGATCAGGCCGACGGCGCCCTGACAGCCCTGGGCGTGTCGTTCGACGTTGGCGGCCAGGGCACGCTTGGCACGGTGGGCACGCTGAGCCTGCCGGCGGGCAACTTCCTGTTCGTGACCGACAACTCCACCTCGCTCGACGGCATGAGCGGCATCTACAGCTTCCGCATCGAGGACACGGGCGACATCACCCAGATCGGCGACATCGTGATGACGCCCGGCAGCCAGCCCGACAACTTCGTCGTGTGGCAGCCCGGCGGCAACGACTGCCGCGCCGACCTCGACGGCGACGGCCAGCTCACGATCTTCGACTTCCTCGAGTTCCAGAACCTGTTCGATGCCGGCGACTTGGCCGCCGACTTCGACGGCGATGGCGATCTGACGATCTTCGATTTCCTCGAGTTCCAGAATGAGTTTGATGCCGGGTGTGAGTAATACCGCGCTGCAACCCGGCCTGCACCGGCTGATATATCCCCGAACAGGCCCGCTGTTGGGCCTGAGGCAGCGGATGGGGAGCATCAGCCATGAACAAGTGCGTCGGAGCGGCACTGGCCGCGAGCTATCTCGTTGTCGCGCCAGTAAGCGGACAGGAGTGCGAGCCGCGGTGGCGCCAGGGGGTATTCGGCCGCCCTGGCGTTGACGGTGGCGTGCGTGCGACGGTGGTATGGGACGACGGCGACGGTCCTGCGGTCTTCGCCGGAGGGAGCTTCCAGGCCGCCGGGTCGGTATTGGCACGGAACATCGCGCGATGGGATGGCCAGCAATGGACCCCGCTTGGCCTGGGCGTTGATCAGCGGGCGCACGCCCTTGCAGTTTTCGATGACGGGCATGGCGCCGACCTCTATGTCGGTGGTGACTTTGCCGAAGCGGGCGGTGTGGACGCCTATGCCGTAGCCCGGTGGGACAGTGAGCAATGGTCCTCTCTCGGCCAGGGGCTGGCCGGCAGCGTGCGATGTCTGCATGTGCACGACGATGGCACTGGGCCTTCGCTCTACGCTGGCGGCCGGTTCACGATTCGCGCAACGGGGGAGGCTTCCAACATCGCCCGATGGGACGGCCGCACTTGGTCATCGGTTGGTGCTGGCGTTGACGACGCCGTGTCTGCGCTGACCACGTGGGAAAACGCGGGAGGCGCGATGCTTGTTGCGGGGGGCACGTTCGCGAGGGCGGGCGGCGTACCGGTGGGTGGGATTGCCGCTTGGGATGGCTTGGAGTGGACCAATCTCGGCACGGGCCTGTCGCACCCGGCCGACTCGATCGATGCGTTGGCGGTTTACGACTCGGGCGATGGCCCCGAACTGGTCGCCGGCGGGGCATTCCGGATGATCGACGGCATGGAGATCAGCGACCTCGCGCGATGGGATGGGCAGCGTTGGGCGCCAATCGGTGCTCTGCACGCCGATGTGGTCTCGAGCTTGCTGGTGACCGAGGTGGATGGTGTGAAGACACTGATCGCGGGGGGTGCGGCGCTCGAGTTTGGGGGCGGACAGGCCCGGGGGCTCGCGACCTGGGACGGCACGCGGTGGCAGGAACTTGCGCCCGGCATTCTTGACAACGGAGGGCCTGGCTACGTGGCGAGCATCGCCAGGTTCGATGTCCGTGGAGATCCGGGAATCGTGGCTGGCGGGATCTTCGATCAGGCGGGTGACGCATGGGCGGGCTCGATCGCGACATGGTCGGGCGGCTCATGGCAGACCCATGGCGAGGGGTTGACCGACACGGTCAGCGTGCTGCAGACCTTTGACGATGGCGAGGGTGTTGGCTTGTACGCCGGCGGCTCGTTTGGCCTCGCACAGGACGAGCAAACGCGTTGGCTCGCCAAGTGGGATGGCCAGGACTGGTCGCCACTCGCGGATCGCGACGGCAGCCCGCTGAACCGTCCGCCCGCCGCGCTCTTCGTGCATGATGATGGCAGCGGCCGCGCCCTGTACGTCGGCGGCGGCTTCAACCTTGATGGCCGTGCGGGCACAGAGTCGCTCGCGCGGTGGGATGGGTCACGCTGGAGTCCGGTCGGACAGCCCATCAGGGGCTCGCTGCTCGCGATGGCGGCCTTCGACGATGGTTCCGGGGAAGCCCTGTATGCGGGTGGAAGCCTGCATTCACTCGGCGAGATGCCGGCTTCGGACCTGTTGCGATGGGATGGTTCGTCGTGGTCCAGCATCGACGTGCTGGTGTCCGGCCGCATCGCTTCGCTTGCGGAGTTCGATGATGGCGATGGGTCGGCGTTGTACGTCGGCCTGGCGGGCGGCATCAGGCTTGACGGCGAGTACGTCGCGGGCATCGCACGATGGGACGGCCAGCAGTGGGCGTCTCTTGGCGAGGGGCTGGCTCGTGGGGCACGCGTCAACGACCTCCTGGTCTATGACAACGGTGGAGGGCCCGAGTTGTATGTCGCTGGCGATTTTGATGCGGTTTCTGGCGAGTTTGCGAATGTCGCGCGGTGGGACGGCGAGCGATGGCACGCTGTGGGCGAGAGGCTTCGCGGCATCGTGTTGTCGCTCACCGCGCATGATGACGGGCGTAAGCCGGCGATCTACGCCGGCGGCCAATTCGAGATCGACGACGCGTACGTGAATGTCGCACGGCTGGAAGGCGGCCGATGGACGCCCCTGGATGCCGGGCTCGCCGGGAGTGTTGGCCTGGGCAGCGTCAGTGCGCTCGCGTCCTACGCGGGCCTCGGCCCTCGGGCGCTTTATGCTGGCGGCGACTTCGTCAGGGCTGGCGACGGAGCGTCGGCTTACTTTGCCCGCTGGGCGTGCCAGCGGTGCCGTGCTGATCTGGATGGGGATGGGGCCCTGAGCGTCTTCGACTTCCTGCGGTTCGTCGACCTCTTCGATGCTGGTGATCTGGCCGCCGACTTTGATGGCGATGGCGATCTCACCATCTTCGACTTCCTGGTGTTCCAGAACGAGTTCGACGCAGGGTGCTCGTAACTTAGCTTGCAGCGTCGGTCTGGCGCGATTGCTGGGACTCTTGCCACTGGCGGCGCCAGTCTCCGGCGTGGGCGTCGATGGCCGGGCCGAAGCGTGCGGCCTGCCATTGGGCACGGCACTTTGGGCAGGCGGCGATGCCGTTTGGGTCGGGCTTGGTTTCGCCGTTGTGCACGTCGAGGGCGAGGTCGTGGCCGCAGGCGGGGCAGAGGCCGGCCTTGGACCACGCCTCAATCGCGCGGCGGTTCAACTCACGCTGACGCGACTTGGCGATGAACGGCACAAGCTTCCACGAACAGACGATGGCCAGAGCGGTTCCACCCATCGCTACATGGAAGGCCCAATCGGGCAGGCTGCTGTCTGGCACCCGCTGATCGATGATCGTCAGCACGACGATTGGCAGGGCCCAGACCGAGATGAAGGCGAGCACCACGGTCCAGTGGATGTTTTTGGAATCAAAGAGGCTGATGCCGCCGCTCAGTTTCCGCAAGCGCCGTGGTGCTTTCCTTGGCAGGTTGAACGGGTGGAGAGTGACGACGCTGCCGCGGTCATCGGTGGGTTGGATGTGCGGCAACCAACTCATGCGTCCTCTGCCGCTTCCACCTCGACGAGCCCCAGCCATACCTGCGCCGGCTCTTCGCCCTCGGGGGTGTCGCGTTGGGGGCCGCGCCATGCGCGCAGGCGGAGGTTGCGGATGAGCTCGAGGATGCCCAGGAACATGCCGATGGCCTCGCCGCGGGTGCGGCCGGTGAAGAGGGCGGCCAGTGGCAGTTCGGGCCTGCCCGTGTCGGCCTGGGCGCGTTCGAGGCGGTCGATGGCGTCGGCCTGGTGCAGCTCGATGGGCGTGTCGTCGTCGGTGACGGTGTGCTCGCCCAGGCGGTCGAACTGGATGGCGCTGGCGATGCGCTCGAAGGCCTCGACCAGGTCCGTCAGGCTCAGATCATCCATGTCGAGGGCGAAGTCCTCGTCCTCGGCGTCGCGGGCCGGGCGCAGGGCGGGGGCGACGCGGGCGCGGGCCTGCCAGAGCTCGAGGCGCTCTTCGAGCGCGTCGGCGCGTTCCCTTAATCGCTTGTACTCAAGCAGCTGACGCACCAGTTCGGCCCTGGGATCCTCGGCGGGCGCGTCCTCCTTGGCGTGCTGGCGGCGGGCGGCCTCGGCGTCTTCGGGGCTGAGGTTCTCGGCGGCGACGACGCGGCTCTTGATCTCGGCCAGCGTGGCGGCCATGACCAGGAACTCGCCGGCGGTGTCGATGTCGATGGTCGACAGGTCGGCGATGGCGGCCATGTAGCGCTCGGCGATGAGGGCCACGGGGATGTCGTGGATATCGACCTCGTGCACGCGGACCAGGTGCAGCAGGAGGTCCATGGGGCCCTCGAAGGCGTCGATGGCGATGGCGGGGCCGGTGGCGTCCATGGGGGAGGTTATGGCGGGAGCGGGCAATGGGCACGAGGTAACACGAGGTAATGGGCAATGGGGCGGATCTGGCCTTCGGCCCAGAGCGTGGCGCGTACCCTGACGGGTGACGACCCGAGCCATGACGACGCCAGACACCCCCCACAGCACCGAGCATCTCGAGCTTGCCAGCCGGCTTCTAAGAGAAGAGGCCGAGGCGGTTGGCGCGTTGGCTGATCTGCCAGATGGGTTTGCCAAGGCCGTCGAGATGATCGACGCGTGCGCGCGGGCGGGCGGCACAGTGCTGGTCACCGGCCTGGGCAAGAGCGGGCACGTGGGGGCCAAGATCAGCGCGACGATGGCGAGCCTGGGCATCCCCAGCCACCTGGTGCACCCGACGGAGGCGGCCCACGGCGACCTGGGACGCTTCCGGCCGAGCGACCTGGTGCTCGCGCTGAGCTTCAGCGGCAAGACGGCCGAGGTTGTCGCGCTGTGCGGGCTGCTGCGTCAGGACGGGCTGCCGATCATCACGATCACGGGTAGGAGGCCGGAAGCGGGCGAGCAGGCCGACCCGCTGAGCCGGCTGGCGACCGTGCCCTTGTACCTGGGCCTGAGGCACGAGGCCCTGCACCCGCGCTTCAGCGCCCCCACCGCCAGCACGACGGCGACGCTGGCGCTGGGCGATGCGCTGGCGATCTCGGCCGCCGCGCGGCGGGGCTTCACCGACGCCGACTTCGCTCGGCGTCACCCCGGCGGGGCGCTGGGCGGGGCGTTGCGGCCGGTCATGGACATCGCCCGCTGCACCATCCACGACCATCTGCCGGTGGCGCGCGAGAGCGACACAGTGATCGAGGCCCAGCGTGCGGTCCAGACCGCGAGTGGGCGCAGGCCGGGCGCGATCTTACTTGTGGATAGCGACGGAAAGCTCGCAGGCATCTTCACCGACGGCGACCTGCGGCGGCTCGTCCTGCGTGACCGCGGCGAGCTCGACCGGCCCATCGGCGAGGTGATGACGCGCAGCCCGCGCACGATCTCGAGCGACGCCCTGGCCCGCGACGCCGTGGCGTTAGTGCTCGAGCACCGGCAGGACGAGGTGCCGATCGTGGACGCGGACGGCAAGCCCGTCGGCCTGCTCGACGTGCAGGACCTGGTGGCCCTCAAGCTGGTCGAGGGCTGAGGTGGCCTAACGCGGC
>JBITAB010000252.1:0-5796 GCA_044439825.1 Phycisphaerales bacterium JB064
GCGTGGATGATGTCGGTGCCCAGGTGGTCGAACTGGAGGTCCTGGAGGAGCACGAACTCGTCGCCTGCGCCTTCCATGACGAGCTTGAAGACGCGCTCGCCCTTGGCGAAGTGGATGTTGGCCTCGTGGGCGTTGAACTCGATGGACAGGGGATCCTGGCCGTGGCCATAGACGATGGCGGGCATGTCGCCGCGGTCGCGGAGTCGCTTGGCGTATCGCGAGCCGACGCGGTCGCGCTTGCGTGCGGTCAGTGCGGGTGCGTCTTCGTGCATTGGGACTCTCCTGGCGGGCTGTGTGTTGTGCCCGTGGCTTTCTCGGTGTTTATCGCTTGGCGCCGGCGGCGTCTCGGAGGAGCGCGCTGACGGACTGGTCGTGGTGGATGTTGTGGATGGCGTCGCCCAGCAGTTCGCCCAGGCAGAGCTCGACGAGCTTGCCCTCGAGGCGCTTGGCGCGCTCGGTGAGCGGGATGGTGTTGGTGACGATGATCTGGCTGATGGGGCTGTCCATCAGGCGGTCGATGGCCGGGCCGACGAGCACGGGGTGCGTGGCGGCGACGAGGACTTCCTTGGCGCCTTCGTCCATGACGAAGCGGGCGGCCTCGCAGACGGTGCCCGCGGTGGAGATCATGTCGTCGAACATCAGGACGGTCTTGCCCTTGACGTTGCCGATGAGGGTGTCGGTCATCACCTCGCTGCCGCTGATGCGTCGCTTGTTGATGATGGCCAGGTCGGCGCTGAGCAGGTTCTGCATGGCCTCGGCCATCTTGACGTTGCCCACGTCTGGGCTGACGAGGCAGAGGTCTCCCAGGCGATCGCGGTGCTCGCGGAAGTAGTCGAGGAAGACGGGCGTGGCCGAGAGGTGGTCGGTGGGCAGGTCGAAGAAGCCCTGGATCTGTGCGGCGTGGAGGTCGATGGCCAGGACGCGGTCGGCGCCGGCGGCGGTGATGAGGTTGGCCACCAGCTTGGCGGTGATGGGCACGCGGCCCTCGTCCTTGCGGTCCTGGCGGCCGTAGCCGAAGTAGGGGACGACCAGGGTGATGCGTCGGGCTGAGGCGCGGCGGAGGCAGTCGACGAAGATGAACAGCTCCATCAGGTTGTCGTTGACCGGATGGCAGGTGGAGAGGATGACGAAGCAGTCGCGGCCTCGCACGTCTTCATCGAGCTTGACGAGCAGTTCGCCGTCGGGGAAGGCCATGGTGCGCGCTTTGCCGAGCGGCTGGTCGAGGTGTTCGCAGACGCGCTCGGCCAGGTGCTTGCTGTGGCGGCCGCTGAAGATCTTGAGCTGGTTGGGGTCGATCTTCATGCGTGCGTTCCTTTTGCGGCGTGTTGTCGTTGGCGATAGATGCGGTCGACCTGGGCGAGTTGCTCGGGCGTGTTGATGCTCAGGACGTCTTCGGCGGGGACGGCATCGACGACCTCGACGCGGGCGCCACCGGCCAGGAGCAGCGCGGGTACGTCGGTGAGGTAGTACTCGCCGGTCTTGGGGTTGCGCTCGACGTGGTGGAGGGCCTCCATGAGCGGGCCCAGGCGGAAGCAGTAGTAGCTGGGGTTGATCTCGCGGATGGCCAGCTCGTCGGGCGTGGCGTTCTTCTGCTCGACGATGCGGGCGAAGCGGCCATCAGAGTCTCGCACGATCCGGCCGTAGCCGGCGGGGTCTTCGACGATGGCGGTGGCGAGGGTGGCCGCGGCGTTGGCGGCGGTGTGCGTGCGAAGGAGGGTGTGGAGGGTGTCTTCGCGGATGAGCGGGCCGTCGCCGCAGAGGACGAGGACGTTGGTGTCTGGGTCGAGGCCGGCGAGCGAAGCCTCGGCGGCGAGGACGGCGTGGCCCGTGCCGAGTTGCTCGGCCTGGAGGGCGAAGCGGATGTCGCCCGGGGCGCCCTGGAGGGCTTGCTCGACGTGCTCTTTGCCGTGGCCGACGACGGCGACGATGGGCGAGCAGCCGACGGCGTGGCAGGCCTGGGCGACGATGGCGACCATGGGGCGATCGCCGACGGGGTGGACGACCTTGGGCAGGTCGCTGCCCATGCGGGTGCCCTTGCCCGCGGCGAGGATGATCGCGCAGGGGTTGGCGGCGTGGTTTGCGGGGGTGTCGCTCACGGTGCTCCAGGTGGGCTGGATTGGCGTGGCGGCAGGCTGCACCGGGGAGGCAAAGCTACCCGACCAGGACTCGAACCTGGACTGTCAGTACCAAAAACTGATGTGCTACCATTACACTATCGGGCAGTAGATATCGGCTGGTTGCCGGTCTGCTCGGTGTGCCTGCGGCGGTCGCCAAAACTCCCAGTGCCATGCGTGCTGTGCACGCGACCCATGCCTTCGGGCACGCCGGGACCATCCCGACGCGGCGGTGGCACGGGGCGACGCGTCGCGGGGCTGCCGGAGACCGACGCCTTTCCGCTTCGCACGCTGGCTCTTAGAGCTGGATCGCTGGTCTGGGCTTGTGGCCCGCCGGCAACCCCTGCCTGCGCCTCCCCGCGGGGCCTGTTGGCAGGCCCGTTGGCTCATCGCAGTCGGCTCCCGTCCTGCCGCTGAACGAGGGGGATGGTAGCACCCTTGCCGACTCGGCTGCAAGGGTGTTCTATCCTCCGTTCATATGAAGATCGGTCGGCTCCAGATCGTGCTTGCGGTGGCCCTGGGCGTGGTGCTGGGGAGGGTCGCGGCTGGGCAGGCCGGTGGTCAGGCTGGTGGGCCTGAGGCCGATGGCGACCTGGCGATCCGGGTGGCGACGTTCAACATCGAGGACGTGGGGACGACCGACCTGCTGGTGAACGACCAGCCCCGGGTGCAGCGGGTGGCCGAGGTGCTGCAGCGGCTGCGGCCGACGGTGGTGCTGATCAACGAGATCGCCTTTGACGAGCATGGGGTGCCGGGGGTGCCGACGGATGAGCCCGAGGGCAGCAATGGGCGGCGGTTTGCCGAGCATTACCTGCGCGTGAGCCAGGGCGAGGGGCTGGAGCCCTTGCGGTATCGGGCGATCATGCTGCCCTCGAACACGGGGCGGGCGAGCGGCTTTGACCTGGATAACAGCGGCGAGGCGGTGACGACGTATCCGCGGCCGGGGCGTTCGACTTTGTCTGGGGCCCCGGCTGCTCAGACGGATGAGGGGCGGGCGTTTGGCAACGACTGCTGGGGGTTTGGGACGTATCCCGGGCAGTATGGCATGGCGCTCTTAGTGGACGAGCGGCTGGACGTGCTGGACGAGGAGATCCGCAGCTTTCGGCTGTTGCCCTGGAGCGCGATGCCCGACGCGAGGCGGCCCATGAATGAGGACGGCACGCCCTGGCACGACGACGAGGAGTGGGCCGCGATGCGGCTGAGCTCCAAGAGCCACTGGGACGTGCCGATCCGGATGCCCAATGGGACGGTGGTGCACTTCTTGTGCAGCCATCCGACGCCGCCGGCGTTTGATGGGCCCGAGGGGCGGAACAAGGCGCGGAACCACGACGAGATCAGGTTCTGGGACGATTACCTGATGGATCGGGGCTGGATCGCGGACGACGACGCGGTGGAGGGCGGCCTGGAGCGCGGGCAGTTGTTCGTGCTGATGGGGGATCTGAACGCCGACCCGAAGAAGGGCAACGACGTTGGTGAGCCCATCAAGCGGCTGATGAGCAACGGTCGCGTGCAGCGTGTGGAGGCGCCAGAGCACGAGGCGGCGGTGGAGGGGCTGGAACCGACCGATACGGCTCGGTTTGGGCTTCGGGTGGACTATGTGGTACCGAGCGTGGGGCTGGGGTTTGTCGGATCTGGCGTGTGGACGCTGGAGCCCGAGGCGAGGGATGGGAGCGTGGGATTCCCCAGCGATCACTTCCCCGTGTGGGCCGAGTTGACGGTGCCGGCGCGGTGAGTGCGACCGGGCCTGATGCGGTGGAATCTTTGCGGTTTGGCCGCAAGGATTCTTGTGCCACAGAACCCGCGCCGACGCGCCCCGCGGAGACCGCCGTGCAGATTACTCGTATCGACCCGACAGCCGGCCCGGTGGCGATGGATCCGTCGCTTGCGCGCGGGTTGAGCATGAGCGCGCTGTACGAGACGACCAAGCCTCGCATCACGCGGCTGGTGACGATCACCAGCGCGATGGGGTTCGGGTTGTCGGCGTTGACGTTCCGGCCTGGGGCGATGGAGTTCGTGGCGGGGTTGATCGTGGCGATCGTGGGCACGGGGCTGGCGGCCGCGGGTGCGAACACGCTGAACCAGTGGATGGAGCGGTCGCGCGATGCGCGGATGCCGCGGACGATGACCAGGCCCTTGCCGACGGGGCGCGTGACGCCTGGCGCGGTGCTGGTGCTTGGCGTGGAGCTTTGTCTGCTCGGCGTCGTGCTGGCGTGGGCGCTGGCGGGGCTGGCGCCGGCGGTGCTGATCGCGGCGACGGTGCTGAGCTATCTGTTTGTGTATACGCCGAGCAAGCCCGGGCTGTGGAGCAGCACGTGGATCGGGGCGGTGCCTGGGGCGCTGCCGCCGGTGATCGGGTGGGCGTGCGTGGAGGGCTCGTGGGCGTCGCTGGCGCACATCGGGCCTTGGGCGCTGTTCACGATCATGTTCGTGTGGCAGATCCCGCACTTCCTCGCGATCGCGTGGATGTATAAGGACGATTATGCGGCGGGCGGGTATCGCGTGCTGCCTGTCGCCGACCCGACGGGCCGGTGGACGTGGGCGATGATGGTGCTGTGGGCGGCGTTGCTGCTGCCGGTGACGGTGCTGCCGCCGCTGGTGGTTGAGGCGATGCCCGGGTTCATCGCGGTGCCTGTTGGCGTGATCGCGGGGGCGTTGTTCCTGCGGCTCACCATCACGGTGACCCGGACGCGGACGCGTGCGGACGCCCGGCGGGTGCTGATCGGGTCGGTGATCTATCTGCCGATCCTGATGGCGGCGTGGGTGACCGATGCGGCGCTGGGGCTCGTGCTGGGGTGAATGACAAGCGTGAGGCGCTGATGGACGTGCGGGGCGCGGTGGTGGAGCACCGGGCCAGGCGCGGTGCGGTCACGCGTGCGCTCGATGGGGTTGATTTCTCGGTTGCTCCGGGTGATTTTGTGGCGCTGCTGGGGCCGAACGGGTCTGGTAAGACGACGCTGCTGCGCGTGATGGCGGGGCTTCAGGGGCTGAGTGCTGGCTCGGTGCGTAGAGGGAACGCGCGGCTGGGGGTGGTGTTCCAGAGCCCGGCCCTCGATCCACTGCTGACGGTGCGCGAGAACCTGCGGTTGCAGGCGGCGCTGTTTGGCATCTCGGATGCGAACGAGCGCATCGAGCGGTTGTGCGCGGAGCAGGCGGTTGATGATCGGCTGGACAGCCGGGTGAAGACGCTCAGTGGCGGGCTGGCGCGGCGGGTGGAGTTCGTGCGGGCGGTGCTGGCCGAGCCCGATGTGCTGTTGCTGGACGAGGCGACGGTGGGGCTCGATCTGCCGTCGCGCGCGGCGCTGCTGGGGGCGATCGATGCGCTGCGGGCGCAGCGGCCGAGCGTTGCGGTGGTGATGACGACGCACCTGATGAGCGATGCCGAGCGGTGCGCGAGCGTGGCGATGATGTCGAGCGGCGCGATCGTGCGGCGGGGCACGCCGGCGGAGCTCGTGGGTGAGCTTGGCGATGTGCTGCTGGGCGTGCCAGCGGGGGCGGCGGTGGATGGGGTGGAGTTGCCCTGGGAGATGCAGGCGGATGGCTCGCGGATTGCGCGGCCGGCGGATGAGGGGCAGCTTGCCGAGTGGTCGAGGGTGTTGGCTGGGGAGGGCGTGCCGTTCTTCGTGCGCAAGCCGACGCTCGCGGACGCGTATCTGCACTGGGCGCAGGCCCCGCTGGAGGTGGG
>JBITAB010000252.1:5896-7721 GCA_044439825.1 Phycisphaerales bacterium JB064
GTGGGCGGCGGGCTGCTGGGCTTCGTGCAGGCGATGGTGTTGCTGGCGTGTTCGCCGCTGGTGGGCGCGGATGTGAGTTTGGTTGGCATGCTCGCGGCGGCGGGGGCGCTGGCGTGCCTGTCGCTGGGGATTACGGGGCTGGGCTTGGCGGCGGCGTGGAAGGTGGACAGCGCGTCGGGCTTTCACGGCGTGATGAATCTGGTGCTGATGCCGATGTGGCTGCTGAGCGGGGCGATCTTTCCGGTGGATGGCGCGAGCGGGTGGCTGCGGGCGCTGGTGCTGGTGAATCCGCTGGCGTGGTGCCAGCGTGCGGTGGGGGCTGGGCTTGGCGGCTCGGTGGATGTGGTGGCGCTCGGGCTTGCGGGGGTGTTTGGGTTGAGCGGTGTGGTGATGGCTGTTGGCGTGATGGGTGTTGGAAGGGGA
This sequence comes from Phycisphaerales bacterium JB064, assembly GCA_044439825.1. GTDB lineage: Bacteria > Planctomycetota > Phycisphaerae > Phycisphaerales > UBA1924 > JAHCJI01. The sequence goes on from JBITAB010000252.1 coordinate 6,320, forward strand.
AGGTGAGGCATGCCTGAACGGGTGCTTGTGATTCTGATGGTGGTGGTTGGCATCGTGCTCGCGGGCATGGTCTCGATCTTGGTGTTACTTCCTCGGCCGGCGCCACAAGGTCAGCAGCAGGGCGGCGCCATTGTGACCACGTCTCCGCTGCAGCCCGACGAGATGCTGGTGGGGTACAGCATTCCGGAGTTTGCCCTGACGGACCAGGACGGGCGGCCGGTGGATCAGTCGATCCTTGATGGCGAGTTGACGATTCTGACGTTCATTTTTACGAATTGCCCGTTCGCGTGCCCGGGGATGACCGGGGAGATGATCAAGCTGCAGGGCACGCTTGAGGGCACGGGGGTGCGGTTTTTGAGCATCTCGGTGGACCCGGCGAACGACACGCCCGAGGTGCTGCGCGCGTATGGCGAGCGCAATGGCGTGGACTTTTCGCGATGGAGCCTGCTGACCGGGCCATTCGAGCGGGTGCGCTCGATCGTGCGTGACAGCCTGAACTTCCACGTGGGCGAGGACTCGAGCCGCCAGGTGACGCTCGAGGACGGCAGCACGATGAACAACGTGAGCCATCCGTCGCACCTGATCCTGGTGGGGCCCGATCGCGAGGTGCTGGGGATCTATCTGTATTATGAGGCCGAGGCGATGACTGCGCTCAAGACGCGGGCGCGGGCGGCGGCTCGGGAGCTGGGGCTGAAGTAGTGCTCGGGTGAGGGCGGGTCATGGCTATGGTTGTGGCATGCTGCCACAGACCACCCATGTGCTCAAGACGTACGACTATCTGGTGAAGGCGCGTGAGCGGCTGTTTGCTCAGGCCAGGCCTCTAACGCCGCGTCAGCACGCGGAGGTGTTCGAGATCGGGCTTGGGTCTTTGCTGCGGACGTTTGCGCACATCTCGGGGGCTGAGTGGTATTACATCCAGCGGCTGACTGGGGCCGAGCTTCCGCCGATGGACCAGTGGCCGATCATGGACGAGAAACCGCCCGCACTGCCGGTGATCGAGGCGATGTGGCTGGAGCAGGCCGGCAAGACACGGGCTGCGCTGGCGGCGGTGGGTGATTGGGGCGCCGAGGTGAGCTACGAGGTGACTCTTTCTAAGACGGAGGGCGAACGGCCGCGGCGGGTGATCGCGACGGCGGCGGACATGTTCACGCAGCTCGTGATGCACGAGGTGCACCATCGGGCGCAGGCGATGAACATCCTGCGGCATCTGGGTGTGGCTGTTGAGGATGTGGATTACAACGAGATGATGTATCGGTTCGAGGATTTGTAGGCGATGGGGTGTGTGGACCAACGCGTGCGGATGACCTCTTGATGCTCGGCTATTTCCGTCGTCGCCGTCGGGCGCGTGTTGGGGCGGAGCCTCTGCCCGAGGCGTGGTGGTCGATCATCGATCGGCGGGTGC
>JBITAB010000253.1:0-2393 GCA_044439825.1 Phycisphaerales bacterium JB064
GACGCCAGGAAGCGGCTCTTGGCGAGATTGGCGTCCACCGCCTTCTGCGTGGCCGCTTCGAGAGCTTCGGTGCGCTCGATCACGAGCTGCTCAAGGATCGAGTTGCGATCGCGGAGCTCTTCGTGCAGTTGCCGCTCGGTGGCCTTGGCGGTGAGCGAACTCTTGAAGTCCTTGAGATCGCCGATGACAAACTTCCACGACCACAGGTTGAGCAGCACGAGTGCGCCAGCAAGCAATCTGTATGCTGGCCAGGCAAAGGCCATGATGCTGAACGCATAGCCACACACGGCGCACCAGAAGAAGATGCTCGCAAGCTCGAACATCTTGTGGTTGCGGTCGCGTGGGTCTTGCGCACGATGGGTGCGCATCCAGAACCAGTAGATGCGGCTATAGGCCGTGATGACTCCAGCCGTAAGCGTGATGAGCAGGATGATCCAGGGCCAGTCCGGGTTGCCCGACTCGTCCATCATGCAATGCGTGCGAGGCAGGTAGTTTCCGAAATTGCTGAAGAAGCCGATGGGGCCATCATTCAAGAGGGAGGCCGTTTGGATCGCACCTGTGCCCTCGTCGCCGCAATACGGCGCCCCGGCAAGTGGACCCTGGCCGGCGATTGCGCCCGGCGGGGTCTCAAGCGGCCCATGAAGGAATGCGGCAGCCATGATGCCTAGGCATCGACCCTTGTGCGCTGCTTAATGAATCCTGCACTAGATACTCGTAGCCGGGCCTCCAAATGACGCGAATGAGGCTGATTATGGGGCGGGCCTGTCGCAAATACGCCAAATCATGCGCGGAATTTCGCGGCGAGCCGTTCCCGAGCCTCGGGGGTCGCGAGCACGGCAGCGCTGAGGTCGGCGCCCTGGGCGGCCAGAGCCTCATCCCCCGAGCCATCGAGTTGGGTGAGCAGCTGCTTCGTCGCCGCGATCGCGCTCGCCCCACCGGCCGCGAGGCGTTGCGTTACCGAGTCGCACAACTGGTCGAGCCCTTCACGATCGGGCGCCAGTTCATCGACGATGCCAGCTTCGTGGGCCTTGGCGCCGTCCATCAGCCCGCCGCGAAGCAGGATGGCCCGGGCGCGCCCGGCCCCGATCTTCCGCACAAGCACGGGCGCTACGACGGCAGGGCACACCCCAAGATCGACCTCGGGGAATCCGAGCTTCGCGTCGGCATGGCTCAGCACGACATCGCACGCGCACGCCAGCCCACAGCCACCGCCGATGGCCGCGCCGTTCACCTTCGCCACCACCACCATTGGCAGCGTGCGCAGCCTGGTTGTCAGCTTGGCAATGCCATGCAGCAGCTTCGGGGGCGCGCTCTCGTCGCCCAGTACGCTCTTGAGGTCCATGCCCGCGCAGAACGATTTGCCCTCACCGGTCAGCACCAGCACGTGCGGCCCGCTCGGCATCTCGTCGAGCCGAGCGTGCAACGCATCGAGCAGCGGCAGCGACATCGCGTTGCGCGCTTCGGGGCGGTTCATTGTGAGGGTGGCAATGGAGCCGTCGATATGGAGTGTCGCGAAGTCGGTCATGGTCATTTCTTTTGTAAGGCGGCGGCCAGGAGCTGGCGAGATTCGGCATTGCCAACGAGGGAGAGCGAGATGTCCAATCCTTGCTGAGCATCGACGGCGGCCAACTCATTCAGCCAGCGCTTGGTGGCGGCGAGCGATTGTGCGGGCTTGGCGGCGAGTTCTTCGGCAAGTTCCAATGCGCGTGCTGCGGGTTCGTCGCAGAGCTCGTGCGCCAGGCCGATCTCGTGCGCACGCCGGCCGTCGATCAGCCCGGGATCGAGCAGCAGCCTGCGGCCCTGGCCCGGCGCCACGCCCATGAACGGCGCACTGACGGCCGGCGAGATGCCAAGGCGTGTCACCGGATAGCCGAGCTTGGCATCGGGGTGGGCGATGACAACGTCTCCCCCACCCAGCAACGCGCACCCGCCGGCGATCGCCGCCCCTTGCACCCCGATGACAACCGGGCACGGCAGGGCTCGCATCGCCACAATGCAGCGCGACAGCCCCTCCAGCAATCGCCGCAGGTTCGCATCGCCCTCGTCGCCCACGCACAGATCGAGATCAAAGCCCGCGCAGAAGACCTTGCCATCGCCGAGCAGCAGCAAGACGTGGGCGTCGTGTGCTCGCTCGATGTGCTCCGCAAGGTCTTCGAGCATCCCGGGCGTCAGGGCGTTCCTGCGCTCGGGTCGCGCAAGCACGAGCCGCTCGATGGTGCCGATGCGTTCGCGTGCGATCATGCCGATGCTCCCGCGCGCGCCGTGGCGACGAGATCATCAGCCAGTTGTCGCGCAGCATCGAGCCTCGCGTGATCAACACAGGTCGCAAAACCTTCGTCCTCCACGGCTTGCACGAGCGTGCTGGTGGCGATGTTGCCCGGCGCACGCTTGCC
>JBITAB010000253.1:2493-7627 GCA_044439825.1 Phycisphaerales bacterium JB064
CCTCCACGGCTTGCACGAGCGTGCTGGTGGCGATGTTGCCCGGCGCACGCTTGCCGGGCGTGGAGGCATAAGGGCAGCCGCCCAAGCCGCCGATGGCGCCATCGAACGATCGTACGCCGGCACGCAGGCCCGCCTTCACGCACTCGGCCGCCCGCCCAAAGGTGTCGTGCAGGTGCAGGTTCAGGAGTGGATCGATGTGAGACACGGCCGCGACGCGCTCGCTGACATCGCCAGGCGTCGCATGCCCGATCGTGTCCGCGATCGACACCTCGTCGACCTTCAACGCATCGGCGAGCTGTTCTGCGACGCGCACGACGGCCTCGGTGGCGATCACGCCCTCAAAAGGACACGCGAAGGCACAACTGATGTAGCCGCGCAATTGCAATCCATGCTCACGCGTGGCTGCCGCCACCGGCGCGAAGCGTTCGAGCGTCTGCTCGATCGTCGCGTTGGTGTTCTTCTTGCTGAAGGTCTCACTCGCAGCGGTGAACAGGCAGACCTTGTCGATCGCCCGCCGGCCCGCCGCCTTCATGGCCTTCTCGTTGGCCTCAAGCAGCCGCTCCATGCCCTGCATGTTGGGCACAAGCGCACTGAAGGTCACGCCCTCGGGCAACTCGCCGGCCAGCATCTCGAGCAGTTCGGCCGCGTCGCCAAGCTGGGGGATCCACTTTGGGCTGACGAAGCTGGTGAGCTCGATCTCGGGCAGGCCGCTTGCGATCAACGCCCGAACAAGATCGGCCTTGTCGGCCGTCGGCACGTGGCCGGCCTCGTTCTGCAGCCCGTCGCGGGGGCCGACTTCAACGATGCGCACGGTGTTGGAAGGGGGCGTCATGGCCATCGGGGCATCATAAACGCCCTGAAAGGCCGCGGGCGAGAAGCGACTCATGGGAAGAAAGACCGGTCTAGCGTTGTTGGCTGGCCACCGCCGCCCGAACGCTCGGGCCGCTGGCGGTCAAGCATTACTCGCCTGCCAGCGGTGGGCCAAGCGTGGAGGACCTCAACATGAAGTGTTGCTGCGGCAAGAACGGGAATCTGATTGCGAACGTCGGTGCGGCCGTGTTGATCCTCGGTGCCGCTGTGGCCACCTCCAAGGGCCTGGTCACTGACGAGCAGGACGGCAACATGCAGCAGCAGACCCAGGAGAAGCAGAGCTTCACCCTCGAAACGCTGCTCACCCGCGACCTGACCTACGCCACCCCCGGCAACGCTCGCTACGACGAAGCGTGGGACAAGATCCAGAGCCAGCTCGGCAAGGCCGCCCCCAGCTTCACCATCGGCGAGTGGCAGAGCCTGGACGAAGACATGAAGGGTGGCGACATCAAGTCGATGCGCGGCGAGATCGTCGTCATCGACTTCTGGGGCACGTGGTGCCCGCCCTGCCGCGCCGCCATGCCCAAGAACTACGAGATGGCCAAGAAGTACGCCGACAAGGACGTCCGCTTCGTTGGCATCTGCAACACGCGCGGCAGCGAGACCATGATGGAGACCGCCGAGGCCAACAACGGCCAGTTCGCCATGGCCGCAGACCAGGACGACAAGACCAAGGAGGCCTATGGCGTGCAGTGGTGGCCCTACTACGTCGTCGTCGATCGTGAGGGCATCGTCCGCGCCGCCGGTGTTCGCAGCGACCACATCGGCACCGTTGTTGATCGCCTCCTCGAACTGCAGCCGCCCAAGGACAAGGAAGAAGGCGAAGCGCCCTCCACCGTTCGTCGCCGCCGCTGATCAGGCGTTTCGAGACAAACTACCCGCCCGCGTCGAACCCCTTGATGGGGCTTGGTGCGGGCGGCGTTGTTTCTATGAATGATTACAACGCGCTTGAGCCAACAGCCAGAGGCTGAGACTCGAACGCACCAAGCATCGCCCGCGCGATCTCGATGGGCACCGACGCGTGCACCAGGTGCAGCCCGGGCGTGTCCTTGTGCAGCGACGGATGGCCGTCGCGCAGCCGCTCCCAGTGCGCCACCACGGGCAAGCCCATCGACAGCGCGTACGCCACCAACCCCGGGCTCGCGTGCTGGTGCGGCTCGGGCCCATAGATCGCCAGCGCCGCCTGGGCGCGGGCCAGCCTCTGGGGCAGCGGGTCGGCGTCGATTGCCAGTTCCAACCGCCCGGCATCGGGCAATCGCCCCACACGGCGAATGCCCGCGCAGCCTGCGGGCAATCGCAACTCAACGGTCGAACTCGCCGCCGCCGTCAGCACGGCGCCACGCCACGCAAGCGAAGCTGATCCGGATGGCGCCGGATCGGCCAGCAGCGCGATGCGGATGGGTTGCCCCGCAGAGAACGTGTCTTGCCCGGTCGGCAGCGCAGCGGGCGCGATGGCCGCACGCATCGCGCGATCGGCGAGCGCTTGCAGCGCATCGCTGTTCTCGCCCTGCCCGCGTAACAACTCCAGCCGGGCGACCTCAGGGTCGGGCCTGTGCGGGTCGGCTTCCAGCAGCGGCGCGAAGTCTCCACGTGCCGGGCCAAAGCCCGTCAGCCTTGCCACCCGTGCGGCGAAGGCGCTCCACGCGATGCACGCGTCGAACCGCACGCCGCAATGCCTGATAACCTTGCGCAGCGCGTTGGCCGTCGCGTGGGGCGTGCCGAAGGGCACCGGAGCTCGCGCGACAGGATCGGCCCCCAACACGGCCGCCCGACGCATCGCCGGCGGCGGGCCGAGCACGACCACCGCGTGCACGCTCGCGTCATCGGCATCGAGCATCGCCGCACACGCCAGCGAGCTGAGGTCTCCCCCGCGCTCACGCTGATCGGCGACCGCATCGCCCTCGGGCGGCGGCATCGCCGGGTGGTCGGCCTCGACCAGGTGCAGCAAGCGGTGCGGCGTGCGCGACATCGAACGAGCCTCAGCTGCCCGCCCGGGCGCTGAAGACCTTCTCCTCGCTATAGAACAGCTCGGCCATCGCCCGACCGGCGTACTCGGCCAATTCCTCCATCGCCGCCCGCTGCTCCGGGCCGGTGGTGGGGGTGAAGTCTGGCCGCACGCGCATCGTGACGTCGAGCGCGAACCCCTGCTGTGGCTCGTTCGGCCACGCCTTCTGGTTGGCCGTCACGTCGATCACCTTCACGCGCAGCTGCGCGTTCGGGCGATACTCGCCGGTCGACGCCGCCAGGCTGTAGCCCTCGATGCGCGCCCACACCACCTGCTCGGCGCCGATGGCCTTGCCGATCTCCGTAAGGCTCATGCGCTCCTGGGCGCTGTCACGCGCCAGCACGGCCATCGTGTCGCGGCTGTCGATCACCTGCCGCACCTTCGCCTTGCTGGCCAGCAACTCCTGCACCGTCGCGAGCATCACGCGGCGGTAGCCCATCGAAGGCACGATGCTGTCCGGGTCGTCGATCACGACGGCCACCGTCCGCTGCCGGTCGAGCTGATACTCCGCAGGAATCTTCGGTGGACCGGCGATGAAGATGTACGCCGGCCCGAGGATGTTGCAGCCCGCCATGGGCAGCGTGGCGAACGTCAGCGCACACCAGCCGATGCTCGCGGCGCCCGCGCGGGTTGCCAATTGCTTCTTACCCCATGCCATGGCTCAATACTCCTGGTACTCGGGGTAACGCTCCTTGTGGTCATAGAAGAACCACGAGGTGCGGTTGGCAAAGCGACGCAGCAACTCGTACGCCACGCCGTCGGCGGGGATCTCGTCCACCGTTGTGTTGGGCTTGTCGGGGAAGGTCACGCTCACATAGCGCTCCAGCCGGACGTCGTCCTCGAGATAGCTGTCCGCCTCGACGACCATCACGTTGCCCGCCGCGTGCGCGTTCCACACATACTCGTTGCCGAATTCTGAGAGCCGGAACTCGTCGAGCTGGATCACCACCAGCCGCGTCACGCCGAAACGCTCGGCCACCTCGTCAAAGGTCCGGTCGAGCAGGTCGGGCTCGTCGTAGAGGATCGTCTGCACCTGCTGGGGGCTGATGATGCGCTCGGCTCCAGCGTTGACTTCAAGGCGGGCGACCACCTCAGTGAGGATCCGGCCCACGATCTGCGGGCTGGTCATATAGATATCGCGTTGGGCGTCGATCACCACCGCCACGCTCTGGCCCTCAAGGCCCAGATACTCGGCTTCCACGGTGATCGTGCCGGTCCGCCGCCGCTCCTGCTCGATGGCCCCCAGGAAGCCCACGGCGTTGCAGCCCGCGATGGCAACCGTGGCCAGCAGGCAGATGGAAGCGACCGTTCGTGTCAGCATCGGAGTCATGGCGCGCCCTCGAAGGTGACCATCTTGTACGCCCATGCCGCCAGCAGGATGCCTCCGACGGCCCACCATGTGCGTCCCTTGAACAGTTTACCAGCCATCCCCACCGTGCCGGCACCGCTCACCAGCCCGTGCAGCCCACACCAGAAGGCCCCGGCCGCCAGCACCGCGAACGCGAACCCCGCCGGCTGGGTGAGGAAGCTGCCCGCAAAGTCGCCGTGCACCGCGTGCGTCACGGCCGTGGTCATGCCGCAGGTGGGGCACGGGGCGTCGAAGGCCATCACCCACGAGCAACTCGGCAGGCCCATCTGCGTGTGCGTGCCGTGTCCTTCGTCGGCTGGCGTCAGCCCGGCCCCGACCACCAAGGGTGCAAACCCGGTGGCCATGAGAAGTCCGCCTAAGACCCTGGGGTTCCAAGGCTTAGGCTCGGTCATGGGCGCCGCGCCGACCGCGGCTGCCGAGATGGGCGGATGCTCGATCAAGGGGTGATCCTACGACTTCTGATGGGAGGAGAGCCGATCTGGCGATCATCCCGAGCCGCCATCACAACATTTTCAGATATTTTTGAAACAAATGGTGGACAAGCCCTCCCAATGAAGCCATACTCATGGCATGGACCTGCCAGCACCCGCCAACCCCACGCCTGAGGCGGCCATTCGCGAGGCCCAGGACGCCTTCGTGGCCGCGTGGGGGCAGATGGCCGGGGCATGGGGCATCAGCCGCACGATGGCCGAGGTCCACGCGTTGCTCTTCGTCACCGGCCAGGCCCTCAACACCGACGAGGTCATGGAACGGCTGCAGATCTCCCGCGGCAACGCCTCGATGTCGCTGCGGGCTCTGCTCGAGTGGGGCATCGTCAGCAAGGCCCACAAGCGAGGCGACCGCAAGGAGTACTTCCAGGCCGAGCAGGACGTGTGGGCCATGTTCCGCGC
>JBITAB010000254.1:0-7624 GCA_044439825.1 Phycisphaerales bacterium JB064
GTGCGAACCGTGCTCACGAGGATGGCTGCATCCGCACGAACACAACTAGTCATCAGCGACCTCCGCCGAGGCATGTGGGGCACGGCTCTTGCAGCCGTCATCCCGCGACTGGTCACCCGATCCCGAGTCGTGCACGTCGACGCACTCCGCTCGGCGCGTGCCGCTCTGAGCATCGGGGAAGTAACAGCCATGACTCGGGGGATCGCTGGCGGGCCTGGGTGGCATATCCGGCCCACCTTCCCAGCGCGTATGCTCATCACATGGGCGCCACCCGCTACGACGCAGTCGTGATCGGCGCCGGCCCGGCCGGCTGCATGGCGGCCTACACCCTCGCCCGCCGCGGCGTTCGCACCCTCGTGGTCGAGAAAGCAAGCAAAGGCCGCTGGAAGGTCTGCGGCTGCTGCCTGGGCCCACTCGGTCAGCGCGTCTTGCGAGAAGCTGGACTGGAGGCCGTACTCGGCGGCGCAACTGCGATCAAGACACTCGCGATCGGTGCTCACAGCCATAGCGTGCAGATGCGACTCGATGGCTTCGTGAGCGTGTCTCGCGAGTCGCTTGACGGTGCCTTGGCAGACGCCGCGCAGCAAGCCGGGGCGGAGTTTCGCTGGAACACAAGTGCGTTCGCGTCGCCCGATGGCGTGGTCACGCTTGGAGATTCTGAGTCGGTCCAGGCCTCGGTCGTTGTCGATGCGAGCGGCCTCAAGGGTCAGAAGGCGACCAACACCAAAACGAGCCCGCACGCTCGGATTGGTCTGGGGCTGACAACGCCAAGTGTTCGATGCGAACCCCACGTGCTCTCGATGGCCGTCGCACGCAGTGGCTATCTGGGCCGAGTCGTGCTTCCAGATGGCTGTGTCGACTTCGCCGCTGCCGTGTCGCCGGCGTTCCTGAGATCGCACGCCTCGCCAACTTCTGCGATGCGATCGATCTGGCAGGCGGCGGGCTTCGATCCCACCGAAGTGCCCGATGGCTCGTGGCGTGGCACGCCAGTTCTCACACGGAAACGTGCACCCCAGCAGGGCCGCATCCTCCGCGTCGGCGATGCCGCAGGATACGTCGAACCGTTTACGGGCGAAGGCATGTCGTGGGCCATGCACGCTGCATCGAACATCGCTGAGGACACCATCGCCTGCATCGAGAACGGCCCCCAGGCTTCGAGATGGGCGAACACGCTGCATCGGCTGCTCGCGACACGCCACGCCCGCTGCCGTGCGGTTGCGTGTGCTGTGCGCTCGCCCATGATTGTGCGTGCGGCGATCGGCCTCGCGAGCCTTGCACCTCGTACCGGCAACCGTGCCGCAACACTTCTCAGTGGGGCCTGACTACTGCGGCGCGGCCGGCGACATGCCGAACACCATCAGGTCGGTCGGCGATCGGCGCATCGGCGCCAGCAGCACGAACGAGCGTGCAGGGTTGGCCGTTCGCCGTGGTATGTAGTCCTCGCTCAGCACGCGCGTCGCCGTGCCGCGGCCGGCTTGCGGACCGGGGGTCCACAGCACGAGGCCATCGGGTGTCGAGCATAAGGCGCGACCGTCGCCGGCATCGACGGCGGCCACGCTCTTGGGCGCGAGCGCCACGAGTGTCCGTCGTGACACATCGATCGCCGCACACCGGTCCATCCCGGGATGGAAGAAGATCGGCCCGAGCAGCGGCTCGGTCGGTGCAGGTCCGGACTCGCTCAGGGCGTCACTTTGGGACAATCCATGCACCGCCGACTGCGACGCAGCGACGATCTGCGAAGCGCCCTCCATCCCACCGCTCGACGTGAGATCGAATCGACGCACGACCCGACCGATAGAGCCGTTCCCGCCGGTGGACAGATCGATCAACAGCAGGGCGATGGCGCCATCATCATCGACCGCCAAGCACGTCGCATGCCGTAGATCCGGCGCCATGAGCGGATACACAAGGCTCGCGTCGGGCATCGCCAGCGTGCGACGCTCGCCATCACGGGCCTGCCACACGAGCTCGAAGCGATCCTCGCCGATGGCACGGCGACAATAGAGCAACGCGCCCGCGTCGGCGAACACCGCGTGCGCCGCGACGTTCCGGTCACGCACGATCCACCGCACGCGCGCATCGCCGCCAACGCCATCGGTCGGCCACTGCGCGACGCCGATCCACCGCGATCCATCGGATCGGGGAGACTCCACCAGCACACCCTCGACCCCGGTGTCGCGCCCGAGCAGGATCGGTGCCTGGAGATCGAACACCTCGAGCGATGGGCGAACCCCGCCGACTCCCGGCGTCAACGGTGTGATCGACACCGTTGCGTTCATGCTCGTCGTCGAGGCTCGCGGAACCTCGATGGCCAACCGCTGCTCGCGTGGTGGGGCGGGCGTCTCCTGGGCGGCGATGAACCGCCCATCGGGGCTCGCCATCGGCACGCTCAGGCCGTCGTACGCGACCGTGCCCAGCGACTCGACCGCCACCGCCACGCGCGATGCCGTCGTGCCGCGGATGACCGGGCTGGCCACGGGATTGCTCGGCAGCGCGGGCGGCGCCGCGTCACGCTCGTCGCGCAGCGCCTGCGTGCGTTCCTTGTCCACGACACAGCCGCACGACAGCAAGGCCGTCGAGAGCAGCAAAACAGTCTTAGCCCTGATCCGGCTCACGCTCACCCTCTTGCGGCCCGATGGGAAGTTCGCCCTCGAGCGGCTCCTCGATGCCCATCTGCTCGCGCTGCATGCGCAGACGCAGGCGATACGCCTCGTTGATCGCGTCGGCCTCGTCGACGTTCTCGACGATCACCGGCGTGATGAAGATGAGCTGCTCGGTGCTGCTCACCCCGGTCTCGCGAGAGCGGAACAGCCAGCCCAGCAGCGGGATGTCGCCCAGCAGCGGGACCTTGCGGACGACCTGGCTGTCCTCGTTTCGCAGGATGCCCGAGATCACGAGCGTCTGCCCGCTCCGCACGATGAGCTGCGTGGTCGTCTCGCGACGATCGACGACAACCTGGCCGCTGGCCGAGCTCTGCCCCGGCGCCACCGAGCTCAGCTCGATGTTGACGCGCAAATCAACGTCCTTGTTCGGCGTCAACCGAGGCCGCACACGGAGCTGGATGCCCACCGCGCGATACTCGAAGCCCTGCGTCGTGCCGCCCGTGTCGGTGGTTTGCGCGTTGGTGATGAACGGGATGTCCTGGCCGTCGAAGAACTCGGCTTCCTGGTTGTCACTCGTGAAGATGATCGGCCGGCTCAGGATACTGACATTCGTCCGCTCGTTGAGCGCCTGCAGCACGGCGTTCAGATCGACGCCCACGTTGAGCACACTGGTGTCGAACAGGTTGCCGAAGATGCCATTCTCAGTCGCCGTCGTGCTCGACGTGAACGAGATCGAGTTGTCAGTGCGGGCAAGATTGATCGTGGAACTCGACCACCGCAGGCCGATGGCCTCGGCGTCGTCGCGGCTCACCTCGGCGATCACCGCCTGGATGAGCACCTGCCGGCCGGGCTGGTCGAGCTGCTGGATGAGATCGACGACCGCGTTGCGATACTCGGGCGGGCTGAGCACCATGATGGCGTTCTGACGCCACACGGGCACGATGCGCAGCTTGCCAATGAGGTTGCTCGGGCCGGCATTGTCCGTCTGCTCGCGCGCCGTCTGCCACCAGAACGTGATCGAACCCGGATCGTTCTCGGTATCGGTTGTGGTCGAGTCATCCGCGTCGCTCGCGAACGGGCTCGACGAAGCGCCACCGCCCGTGGTCAGTCCGCTCTCACTGCGCGGGATGCTCGCCAGCGTGCCATCGAGCGCGAGCAACGCGTTGAGCTGCTCGGCGACCTCTTCGGCCGACACGTGCTTCAGCGACACGATCGCGGGCAGGCCCACACTCTTGGGCTTGTCCAGATCGCGGATGATCTGGTCGATCACCGCGAGGTTGTCCGGGCTCTTGGCGACCACCGCGATCTGGCCCGCAGATGGGATCGCCTCGAACGCGAACTGCCCGGCCAAGCGACCAACGCCCTGCGACGAGCCGGTCGTGCCCTGGTTGCCCTGGTTCCCTTGACCGCCACCTCCGCCGCCGCCACCCGCCGCTGAGGCGCTCGGCTCGCCGAACAAACCGACGAGCAGGTCACGCACGGCGATCGGATCGCTGTTCTCCAGCGTGTAGATGCGCGGCGTCACCGTCTCTTCGGGAAGCGGGAGGTCCCACTCCTTGTCGATCAGCTCCGCGATCTGGTCCATCACGCCCTGCTCGGCGCCGACGGTCACCGCGTTCTGCTGTGTATTGGCCGTGACGCGAAGATCGGCGGTCGAAGCGCCCGAAGACGAGTCCTCTTCGCCACCGCCGCGACCGAAGAACCGGTTGAAGTTCTGCCCACGATTCTGCTGGTTCTGCGTCTGGCTGCCGCTCTGGCCAAACAGCTCGGTGATGTTCTCGGCGATGAGCTCCGCGTCGGCGTAGCGAAGCCGGAACGTCCGCGTCACGAGCGCACGCGAGCCGGGCTGGTCCATGCCCGTGATCAGCGCCTCGATGCGACGCAAGAGGCCGATGTTGCCCAGCACGGCGATGTGGTTGCTGCTCTCGTCGACCGTGATCTTGGCGTATTCGGGGACGACCTCGCCCAGCGCATCGGCCAGCGCGTCGGCCTCCGAATTACGGATCCGATACACCTTCTCCGCCATCGTGCCTAGATCGGTGCGATTCAGCACGCTCTCGTTGGGCCCAATGACCGGCACGTCCTGGCGGATGACCTCGTTGATGTCACGCAAGATGATGATGTCGTCAGTTTCGACAACGGCGATGCCATCCTGCTGCAGCGCGAGGATCACCAGGTCGAAGGCCCGATTGCGCGGAATAGGCGTATCGCTCACCACCGTGATGCGGGCGGGCAGACGCATCTCGGGCACGATTACGACCTTGCCGGTCGACTCCACAATGAACGGCACCAGGTCCTCGACCGATGCGTCGCGGAATGTCAGCGTCGTGGGTGGTCCCTCGATGACGCGACGGCCATTGGGCTGGGTCGATGGCTGCTCGCCACCTTCCTGAGCCATTGCCGCCTGCGGCAGCGCAACGGCAAGCCCCGCCGCCAGCACCATCGCTAGAGCGGCAGACCGAGTACCAAGGCCGGAACGAACACGTGTCTTCATGGATTCCTCGCTTCAGCCTTCGGTCTTTGGAATGACCACACGATCGCGACTCAGCAACGGCACATCGAACTCGATGCCCTTCCAACGCACGCGGATCGACCACGGCGCAGACGCCTCGAGCACCTCGAGATCCTCGCCCTCGGTCTCGCCCACGCCGATCCACTTCTTGTTGTCGAACAGCACCTGCTCGTTCACGACCGCGACTACCTTCGGCCCGCCATACGAACTGGGCGGAGGCGGTGGGGCAGGTGGTGGCGGTGGCGGTGCGGGCGGCGATACTGGTGGTGGTGGCGGCGGTGGCGGTGGGGGAGCACCGGGCACAAAGAACGGTGAACGCCCATCGAGCTGCGCCCGATACGTCGCCGTCACGTCGCCCATCTCGGTCGTCTCGCCGATGGTCGAGCCTTCGGCCGGAGACGAGAGCATCGCGGACTGCGCGACATTGGCCGCGCTGATCGCCAGCGTCACGCCCGCCGCTGCGCCGGCAAGGCCGACAAGCACCCATGCAGAGGTCGGAGCGGTCACGAAGCACCTCCCCGAGACGAGCCGAGCGCCCACGCCTCGACGGTCAGTGTCGCCGACACGCCGCGAGAGCCATCCTCGGCCCGTCGCACGATCACACGCGTCACGGCCGCCACGTCCTCATTGTTCTCGAGCGCTCCAAGCACCTGGCTGAAGGCCTCGGGCGAAGCGTCAAAGCTCACCGTGCTCACGAGCTTCACGAGCGAGCCGCGACCACCGAAGTGCCGGGTCGCGGGCCCGTCCTGCAGGTTCTGCTCGGTCGTCTGCGTGCGAGCGCCGCTGACGCCGGCCTCACGCAGCGCGCTATCCACGGCACGATTGAGCGCCGTCGCCCGCTCGGCACGCGGCCCGGGCATCGCCACATCGCCGTGCAGCCGAGCGCCCAACGAGATCGTTTGCCGGTCATCATCCGCCCGCTCGCCCATGCTCTGCACGGTGCGGATTCGGGCCGCCATCGCGTCGGCCCGGCTGCCCGCCTTCACGGTCATGTCCACCACGGGCTCGATGACCACGAAGTACAGCCCCAGCCCGACCACCGCCAGCACGAGCCACTGGCCCGCCCGCGGCAAGCCCCGCCACATGTGCGCGAGGCCAGATGTTCGCGTTGTTCCGCCAGCCTCGCTCATCCGCCGCTCCCCATCTCGCGATAGCGCTTGATCAACTTGTCGGCCTCTTCGGCGAGCCTGGCCTTGGTCTCGGCGTCGTTCTTGTCGTCGCGCGAGGCGCTCAGCCGCACGCGCCATTCCGTCATCAACTGCGACCGATCCAGGTTGGCGATCTGCTCATCGGTGATCGGCGCCGGCACGCCATCGACCGAGGCCGGCCCGCTCTCGCCAGAAGGCCTGCGGTCGCTCGACGAGCTCCGCCCAGACTCGACAGCCTCGTCACGTGAGGTGCGATCGCTCGATCCGCCCGAACTCGTGCCCCCAGAGGGACGCGCACGCCCGGTCGATCCGCCAGCCGTCGCGACGATGGGCGTCGTCGTGTTGCTCGCGCCCTCGCCATACAGCACCTCGGCCAGTGGCATGTCGGCAAAGTCCATGGGCAGGCTTGCGCGGGTCGTCGAGTTGCGCACCTGCGCGGAGATCTGGAATTCCACCGAGTCGCCCACGATCTCACGCCGCACGACTGTCACCGCGCCAAGCGTGCCCAGCTTGTTGAGTGCCGATTCGTACTGCGTCAGCAGGCTCTCGGGCGGTCCTTCCAGCGTCGGCCCGCGCGGCGCGACCTGTACAAAGCCCTCGATGTCGAGCTGGGCCGCGCTGTCCATACGCACGCTGTCGAGCACCACGTGCACCGGAGCGGCGGCCGTCACCTCGGCCATCATCTTGGTCATGGGCCACACACGCTCGTTGAGCTGGCGATAGATCGCCGCCGTCTTCGCGTCGGCCTCGTACCGGGCACGCAGCTCCTCGGCACGCTTCACCTTGCCGGCAAGCATGCCCTCGCGCAGCTTCGCGGCTGCCAGCGGCGCCAACAGCAGCACCAGCAGGCACACCACGCACGCGATGGCGACATGCCGCCGCGACACCAGCCACGCGTCGACCTTCTCGACCGCCGACGCCTTCTCGGCGGGCTTGCTCAGGCGGATGCCAGCAAGCGGACGCACCGCTGCATCCTCCGAGAGCGCGAGCATGCCCGCACACACCGGTAGCAACGCCGCGACGGCTTCCTCGCCCTCACGCGGCCAACCCTGGATTGCGCCAGCCAGCGCCTCGCCCACACCCACCGACCAGCCCGCGC
The DNA here is from genome assembly GCA_044439825.1 of Phycisphaerales bacterium JB064. Lineage (GTDB taxonomy): Bacteria > Planctomycetota > Phycisphaerae > Phycisphaerales > UBA1924 > JAHCJI01. The sequence goes on from JBITAB010000254.1 coordinate 7,363, forward strand.
GCCGGCCTTCCCAAGGCGAAGCCGAACCCGCCAGCGCCTCGCGCACCGCGTCCTCGGGTAACCCGACGGCTACCGATGCCTCGCGCAGCCGCTTCTCGACGTGTGCGTCGCTGCCCACGACACCCGGCGCTTCACGAAGCGCCCGCACGAGCAGCCCTTCCGGTCCTCGGGCCGCCACGATCAGCACGCCCTGGCCGTCGTCGCTCGCGAAGACACACCCCTCGGCCAGCGAAGCCGCGAACCCGAGCGCCGCCGCCGCCGT
>JBITAB010000255.1:0-7577 GCA_044439825.1 Phycisphaerales bacterium JB064
CCCAGCCCATAGCCGGTGCTCTTGCCCTGGGCATCGGTCCGCGGCGTCCACATGTCGGCGCTGGTTTGCTTTGAGACAAGCTCGAAGTTCATCAGAGCCGCCGCGAAGCGGGCAAGGTCGCCCACCGTGGAGATGAACCCGCCGCCGCCGAGCTTCCAGCTCACGTCGGTGTCGGTGCTGCGCACCACGCGATCGCCCAGCGTGCGATAGCCCACGGCGCGATTGGGGATGTCGACCCACTGGTAATCCGGCTGCAATGTGTCAAGCCCCAGCGGCTCGCAGATGCGCTCGCGCACCTGCTCGAAGAACGATCCATCGCCCGCACGCTCCACGACCGCGCTGGCCAGGATGTACGCGTGCGTGCTGTAGTTGTACCGCTCGCCCGGCTGGCTCACGAGCGGTGACGGCGCAAAGGTGTCGAGCGCCAGGATCACGCTCTCGTAGGGATTCGGCGTGTCGTACTGCCGATGCGTACGAACAACACGCCCATTGCGATAGTGCACGATGCCGCTCAGGTGAGACAAGAGCTGCTCGGTCGTGATCTCGGCCCCCTTGTCGGGAAACTCGGGCACATACTCGCGTACGTCTCGCTGCAGGTCGAGCGTGCCGGCCTCGACCAGCTGCATCGCCGCGATCGCCGTTACGGGCTTGGAGATCGACGCCCAGCGGAACATCGTGTCGTCGGTCACGGGCACGCCGTTCTCACGATCGGCCAACCCATACCCCGCGGTGTAGGCGACTTGGCCATCGCGGATCACGCCAATGGCCACGCCCACGAGTTCCTGTCGCTCCATCTCCTCGCGCACGGCCTTGTCGACCGCGGCCGCCCACGCGGGCGCAGCCTCGGCGGCCTGTGCAGCCTGGTCTGCCGGCTGCTGCGCGATCGCGGTGGTCGAAGCGAGGCCAACACCCAGCGCTATGCAGACGCTCGCGAGATTCTTCAGCATGGTCTGTCCCCCTGTAGATCTGGACCCAAATCAGCGAGGCCGGCGGCTCTCGGTCGTCATGCGTCGCTCCTCGACCCAGATGATCGGGTTCACGCCGTCGCCCGTGTAATCGAGCAGTTGCATCTGGAAGATGTACGACACCTGCAGGTCTCGCCCGGCCTCGGCCACGTCCTCGTAGATCTTCGCGTTGAGGATATACGAGCGCTCGGGCAGCTTGCCGCGAGATACGAGCGTCTCGAAGTCGCCTGGCGTGTAGCCCATGGCTTGGCCGCTGTTGATGAAGACCTGCATGATGCGGTTGGTCACCCGATCGCGGTCGATGTTGACCTGGCTCGAGTTGTTCACGAAGCGGTTGATGGCGATGGCCGCCGGCGCGCCCTCGCCCTCGGGCCGCGTGATGTAGTTCGACTCGATCAGGCTCTCGGCCAGCTCGGTCGCCACGCGCTCGACGTCCTGCACGTCCAGCCCGTGCGTGGTGATCTCCGTGCCGCGGGCCTGCTCGCGCGGGCCATAGCCGGTGTTGCAGCCTGTGGCGGCCGCCAGCGCGCACGCCCCGGTCACTGCGATGATGGTCCTGGTGTTCATGTCATGATCCTTTCGATGTTTCGTTACGGGGCGCCGATGATCTCGAGCTCGAAGTCGACCGCGCGGGCGTTGGGCGCCACGGCGCTGACGCGGGCCCGCTCGCCGCCCAGCAGGGCCCGATCGCGGAACTCGTCCATGGCCGAATCGACCGCGAAGCCGTTGGCGTCGAACCACTCGAAGCGGTAGCGGATAGCCACGCGCCCGCGCGTGGCGTTGAACAGCTCGGCCTCGATCTTCTTGAAGCCGTTGGGCGCCTCGCCCTCGATCAGCCCGATCAGCTGCACCGCGCCGGCCAGGTCCTTGTCCCAGATCAGCCGGGCATCCTCGATCTGCACGGGCTTGCCCTCGCGCTCGGCCTCCTGCGTCGTGTTCACGCGCGGCTGCCAGCGTGCGCAGCCCGCCAGCAGCACGAGCGAAACAAGCCCGATGGGCACGGCAAGCCAGAGTGTCTTCTGTCGCATCAGCATCCAAGCCTCTCTTTCACGATCGCGTCTCTCACGATCATTGCGTCTCGGTCGGTTCAAGGGTCCACGGTTCGGGTTTCAGCGGCGTGCTGATGACCAGCGGCGGCGAGCCATCGCGCACGCTGCGCACGACCACTAGCGTGATGCCCTCAGGCTCCACCGGCACGTCGATGCGTCGCGAGCCGAAGGCCAGCGAGAGGTCGCCGTCCGCTGGTGCGGGCACGCGTGTGTACTGCACCTGCTTGGGCAGCGTGGCCCACGTGCGCAGGTCGGCCTCGTTCGTCGATGCCGCCCAGATCGCCCCGCCAAGCATCGCCGCGATGCGGATCAGCGGGTCCGATCGCCGCAGCGCCTCGTTCATGCCAAACTGCACGCCCACCTTGAGGGCGGCGGCCGCGATCATGCGCGTCTTGAGCCCGGGAAGCTGGGCCCGAAACTCCGCCGCCACGATGCGATCCACGCTGGCCAGCAAGGCCGTGTTGCGGCGATTCGAGCCCGCTTCTGCGTACAGCGTCTCCACGTACCGATCGTCGAACACCAGGTATGGCGCGGCGATGGGCACGATCTGCACGCGGTCGGTCACCAGGAACACCGGCACCGAGATCCGCGTCTGCGCGCGAAACGGCGCCAGCCCGGTCTCGAAGAACACGTACACCAGGTCGGGCTTCTCGGCCTCGCCCTGTGCCAGCGCGTCGGCCAGGTCCAGGTCTTCGAGCACGTAGGGGTTGTTGGGCGCCATGCCCGCCACGCGGCGCAGCAGGTTTCGCGCGACGTCGTAATCGCCCACGCTCTCGGCCACGCCCATCAGATAGATCGCGCGCAGCATGTCCACGTACGGATTGGCGAAGTCGGCGTACGCCTCGTACTGCTCCAGGTTGCCATACCGCTCGTTGAGCTCGGACTCCAGCCTCGAATCGCCGGCAGACTGGTCGAACCCCGCACGCTTGCTACGGGCGGCCGCCTGATCGTCTCGAAGCTGCTGGGCGCGCCCGCGGTTCTCGATGATCGCGAACGTCTGCCAGCGGTCGGCACGCACGAAGTGCTGCCGCGCGTCCTCCACGTCGCCCATCGCCATCGCGTTGATGGCGCGATAGGCCGCGACGAACTGCCGGTCGTAGAAGAAGCCCTCGTACGCGATGCGGTCGGGCGTGCTGGCCATCGCTGACACACGCTCGCCCGCGCTGATGCCCGGCGAGCGGTCCAGCCGGGCCATCCGCGCCTCGGCACGAGCAAAAGCCGCGTCGCTCTCCTGGAAGTTGCCCACCATCCGCGCCATCGACCCGTGCTCGATGTGCGCCAGCACCGCCTGGGGCGAGCCGCCGTCGTGGCTTCGGGCGTACTGGCGGGCCTCCTTGGCGGCGGTCTGGAAGTCGCCCTGCCGAAAGGACTGCTGGATGGGCAGCAAGCGCGACGCGCAGCCGCCCATGGCGCCGGCGATCGCCAGCACCAGCAGGATCCCGAGATGGCCCCGTCGTAATGCCATGCTAGTAAACACTATATTCGGAAGCCGGGGCGGCGGTTTCACGGCATCAGAAACAACGCCAACAGTCCGATAGCCCCGCCTCGCAGGTCGATCGGCGTCCGCACCCGCCCCAGGCGAGAGATCACAAGCCCCGTCGCTGGCATGCCCAGGGCGAACGCCCCTGGGCCAGCCGTCCGCAGGCCAAGCTTCATCCACACGACCACCGCCGCGGCGTAAACCACTACCGCTAACGCAGTCGCCCAGTGCCGCCCGGCCAGCACGGCGACCGTGGTCGTGCCAAAGCTCGCGTCCGAGGGCGTGTCGTCGATGTCGCACAGCATGGCGTCGCCGGTGACGACCAAGGCGACCACCGCCAGCGCCCGCCACAACCCCCGGGCATCGGGGAGCATCGCCCAAAGCACGCACCCGACGAGCGTGGCGTAGGCCAGCCCGGTCAGCACGTTCTTGAGCACGAGCACGTCCTTGGGGCGCACACGCCGGCTCTCGCTGGGCCGCGAGCCATACACAATGACCGATGCCGCGCCGGCAGGCACCAGCATGGTGAGCCACGGATCGACCAGCGCGGCGAGCACCAGGGCCGCGAGGCCAAGCAATCCCGCACACGCCAGCAGCGCCCGGCGATTCCGTGCCACCCAGTCGTCACGCCCTGGGTTGGCCATGCGGTCGGCCGGGTCCTGCCATCGCCGCAGCACCTTGACGCGATCAAGGATGTAGGCCATCCACGCGATGGTGAAGACCAGCGCGATCGAGAGCGTCCAGCCTCGCACGTCGAGCGCCGCACCCGCAAGCACCAATGCCCCGGCCGTGATGCCGGCGGCGTACACCGCCGATGGCAGGCAGACGTGCTCGAGCCTGGCGAGCGTGGCGCCGGGGTTGGAAATGCCTCAGCCCTCCGGCTCGGTCATGCTCCGCGCGTCCAGCAGCTTGTCGAGTTCGGCCTTGGATACCACGCCCTTGGCCTCGGCGACCTGGCGCACGGTCTTGCCGCTGGCGTAGGCCTCCTTGGCGATGGCGGCCGCGTTGTCGTAGCCGATGACCGGCGCAAGGCTGGTGCACATCGCGAGGCTGCCCTCGATGAGCGCGGCGCACCGTTCCTCGTCGGGCTCGAGGCCCTCGACCAGGTTGGTGCGGAAGACGTCGCTGCCGTTGGCCAGCAGCTCGATCGACTCGAGCACGTTGGCGGCCATCACGGGCATCGCGACGTTGAGGTCCAGCAGGCTGCCGATGCCGCCGAGCCCGCCCATCGTCACCGCCGCGTCGTTGCCCACCACCTGGCAGCACACCATCATCATGGCCTCGCAGATCACAGGGTTCACCTTGCCCGGCATGATGCTCGAGCCGGGCTGCACGGCGGGTAGCTTGAGCTCGCCGATGCCGCAGCGCGGGCCGCTGCCCAGCCAGCGGGTGTCGTTGGCGATCTTGCTCAGGCTCACCGCGATCGTGCGCAGGTGGCCGCTCGTCTCGACGAACGCGTCCTTGGCGTGCTGGGCCTCGAAGTGGTTCTCGGCTTCACGGAAGCTGCAGCCCGTGGCGCTGCTCAGTTCCTTGGCGACAAGCGAGCCGAAGCGCGTGTGCGTGTTGATGCCCGTGCCCACGGCCGTGCCGCCAAGGGGCAACTCGGCCAGCGTTTCCAGGGCGCGCTCCAGGCGCGTCTGGCCCTGACGGAGCTGCCGTGCATAGCCGCTGAACTCCTGGCCCAGGCGGATGGGCGTGGCGTCCTGCAGGTGGGTGCGGCCGATCTTGACGATGCCGTCCCAGGCCTTGGCCTTGGCCTCGAGCGCAGCCGCCAGGCGGTCGAGCGCGGGCAGCAGGTCCTTCTTGATCGCCACCGCCGCGGCGATGTGCATGGCGGTGGGGAAGGTGTCGTTGGACGACTGCCCGTAGTTCGCGTGGTCGTTGGGGTGCACGCCGCCGGCGTCGAGGTAGGCCTGGTCCTTCGAGCTGCCGATGGGCGCGCCACGCTCCAGGCACACGAGGTTGGCGATCACCTCGTTGGCGTTCATGTTGGTGCTGGTGCCGCTGCCGGTCTGGAAGATGTCCACCGGGAAGTGGCGCTCGAGCCCGCCCTGGTCCTTGAGCCCGCTCAGGATGGCCTCGCACGCACGCTCGATGGCGGCGGCGCGGTCGGCGTCGACCAGGCCCAGCTCGGCGTTGGCTCGCGCGCAGGCGGCCTTCAGCGTGCCGTACGCGCGGATGATGGCCATCGGCACGGGCCTTCCACTGATCGGGAAGTTCAGCACGGCCCGCTGGGTGCTGGCGCCATAGAGCACGTCGGCGGGCACCTCCATCGGGCCCATGGAGTCCTTCTCGGTGCGGGTCTTGCTGGCGGTCATCGTGCTCGCTGCGGCCATGCGGGGCTCCTGGGCGGTTCTCGCGTTGATCGGGTCTCGGTCGGGAAGCAGACCCATCGTATGGGCACGCCCCATCGCCGGTCGGCACCCCAGCCCATCCGCAACCCAGCCGGGTCGGCCCCGTACAGTCTTGGAGCGAGGCTCGAGCCGCCCCGGCCCGCCCGCCACACGCCCGACCGCTCACCCACGAGCCAAGAGGGGGCTTTTCCCATGACCACCACCATCAGCCGTACCGCCCGCGCTGTCGCCTTCGCGGCCCTGGGCGTTCTCGCCAGTTCCAGCCTGGGCCAGAGCGTGATCCGTCAGGGCGCCAGCGAGAACTGGACCATCGACTTTCGCGTCAACATCCGCGCCTGGCAGGACAAGGGCAGCCAGGAGCAGAAGCGCGGCGCCTCCTACGACACCTGGGCGTTCGAGCAGGCCACCATCGTCGTGCCATGGCTCGAGGGCACGAGCCTCAGCCGCACGAACCAGCAGCACACCATCACCGTGACCGTCGACGACCGGGACGCCGTGCCCGCCAGGACCAACCCCGAGGTGATCCTCGCCGGCCGCCAGGCCGGGGCGCGATACCTGGGCTACGCCATCGGCAAGAGCGAGGCCCGCGAGCTGACCGTCAACGCCAGGATGGCCGTCACGTCCTACGACGTCACCCTCGACGACGAGCGTGCGATGGGCATCGAGTGGCCCGCGGGCGACTGGCCCAGCGACGCGCGCAGCGCCCTGGAGCCCCAGGTGGGCATCGAGCTGGGTCTCGACGGTGCGCCGTATGAAGGGCTCGACCGCATCGAGCGCTCCATCGACAGCCTGATCGGCCGGCTGGGCCGCAGCCCCAAGGACGTGGCGCCCTACATCGTCGCCAAGTACCTCACTGGCGCCGTCTGGGCCCACATCCGCTCGCGTGACGGCAGCGGGCTGAACACCTCGCGCACGGGCGAGATCGAGGGCGTGGACGTGTCGGGCGTGGCCAACACGTTCGCACGCCGGCGCGGCAACCAGTTCGAGACCGCCGCGCTGCTCGTCTACACCTTCCGCCGCGCTGGCCTGCCGGCGCGCATGGTCATCGGGCAGGTGGCCGACGTGAAGCTCGACCGCGAGGACGTGCTGACGCGCGATCGCGGTAAGGAGGGCGACATCATCGCCTGGGTCGAGTTCGCCCTGGTCGAGAACGGCCGCACCACCTGGGTGCCCATCGACCTCAACGGCATGATGGAGAGCTCCAGTCGCGCGCCCGACATCAGCAAGCTCGACGTGTTGCAGAAGCCCTGGGACGGCTTTGGCACCATCAAGGACAGCCGCTTCTGGGCGCCCTTCACCTTCCACGTGCACCCGCCGCTGACCGTCAAGGCGTACAACTCGCCGGGCTTCTGGGGCATCTTCGCCGAGCCGGCCGAGCCCAGCCGGGCCGAGCAGGTGATGCGGATCAACGTCACCAGCACGCCCGTCACCGCCGACAGCCAGCGCGAGCAGCGCGAAGGGCCCGGCCAGCAGGACCAGCCCAGCCGCCGCCGTCGCCGCTGATTGCCGATGGAGGCCATAGCCTCCGCCATGGAACTCAGCCCCGACGACCTGCGCCCATCTGATCTTTCGCCGGGCGACCGCTACAAGCTGCTCATCGGGCTGATCGTGCCCAGGCCCATCGCCCTGGTGTCGACGGTGTCGCCCGCGGGCGAGCCCAACGTCGCCCCGTTCAGCTTCTTCTGCGGCGTGGGCAGCGAGCCCATGATGCTCGCGTTCTGTCCTGCGA
>JBITAB010000256.1:0-7553 GCA_044439825.1 Phycisphaerales bacterium JB064
CTGTGCGACTGGCTTCGCATCGCCAGCATCAGCGCCGACCCGGCGTACAAGGCCCAGTGCCAGGAGGCCGCCCGGTGGGCTGCTGATCGGCTGGACGAGGCGGGGCTGGAAGCCCGCGTGCTGCCGACGGGGACGTCTGGCAAGCCCGGGCATCCGTGCGTGTTAGCCAAGACGCCCAACGCCGACAGCGGTGATGGGCCTCACGTGCTCTTCTATGGGCACTACGACGTGCAGCCGCCGGACCCGCTGGACCTGTGGGAGAGCGGGCCCTTCGAGCCCGTGGTGAAGAAGGCCGACGACAAGGTGAAGGCCGACCACATCGTGGCTCGCGGTGCGAGCGACGACAAGGGTCAGGTCGCGATGTTCCTCGAGGCGCTGCGGGCGTGGAAGGACGTGAGCGGGAAGGCCGCTGGCGGGCTTCGTATCACCGTGCTGCTCGAGGGCGAGGAGGAGTCGGGCTCGGAGAACCTCGAGAAGTTCCTGAAGGAGTACGAGGGCGAGCTCAAGGGCTGCGACTTCTGCCTGATCAGCGACACGGGCATGATCTCACGCACGCGGCCGGCGATCACGTATGGCGTGCGTGGGCTGGCGTACACGCAGGTTCGCTTGCATGGGCCCGACAAGGACGTGCACAGTGGCTTCTGGGGCGGCCGGATGCCCAACCCGCTGAACGAGCTGAGCAAGGTGCTCGCGGGGATGTGGGACAAGGACCGCCACATCGCGATCGATGGCTTCTATGACGATGTGGTGGAGGCGACGCCTGCCGAGCGGGCGGAGTGGGCGGCGCTGAACATCGACGTGCCGCAGATGCTGCGGAACATCGGGCTCGGGCCGGAGGCGGACATCGGCGAGGCTGGGTTCACGAGCATCGAGCGCGAGTGGGCCAGGCCGACGGCCGAGATCAACGGCATGTGGGGCGGGTACATGGGTGCGGGCGCCAAGACGGTGATCCCTGCGTACGCCACGGCGAAGGTGAGCTTCAGGCTGGTTGCGAACCAGGACCCCCATGACATCGTCAGGAAGTTTTTTGCGTGGCTCGAGGGCCGCACGCCGCCGGGCTGCCGGTGGGAGCTGGAGGACATGCACGGCGGGCATCCGTCGAGCGTGGACCCGCAGTCTCAGTGGCTGAGCAAGGCGCGGCGGGCGATGGAGCAGGCGACGGGCATGGACGTGGCGCTGATCAAGACGGGCGGATCGATCCCCGTCGCCGGGATGCTCAAGGACAGCCTCGGCCTGGACACGGTCTTCATGGGCTTCGGGCTCGATGACGACCGGGTGCACTCGCCCAACGAGAAGTTTGAGCTGCCGTGCTATCGCATGGGGGCGCGTTCGCACGCCGTGCTGATCGACCTGTTGCGGGGCGGCTCGGCGTGAGTCAGGCGGCCTGGCTCTGGGGTGTTGCCGGCTCGTCCACGGGGACGGCCTCGATGATGTCGACGTCGCTTGATGCGTCGAGTTCATCGTCGTCCGCGATGAGCCCGCGCTCGATGAGCTGGCGTCGGTGGTGGGCCCGCAGGGTGGTCACGCGATTCTCGAGGGTGGCGATCGCGACGCCGTGGCGGATGGCGGCGGCCATGGTCATGAGCATGGCGAGGATGCCGATGCCGCCGATGGCGACGACCAGGAGCCAGGCTTCGGGGGGCGGGGTCATGGCTTGTGCATCGGGTGTTCTGGGACGCGTCTTGAGCGTGGTGGCGGTGGTCCTGGCTTTGGCCACGCCATTGGCCGCCCAGGACGACGCCGGCGATGGCGCTCAGGCGGGCGACCCCGCATCGGCCATCGGCGTGGGGCAGGGCGAGGTGGCCGTGCAGGCGGTTGAGTTCGGCCTGGGCGACGTCGTGCGGCAGGGCTCTTGGGCGGGCATCCGGCTCGCCGTGACCGACCGGGGCGTGCGGCAGCGGGAGCTGCTGGTGCGCTTCGAGGTCAAGGACGCCGACGGCGACACGACGCTGTACGAGCGAGGGCTGGCTTCCAACCCTGGCCAGCGGCAGGAGATCTGGACGTATCTGCGGCTGCCGTTCCAGTTCAATGGTCGCGAACGGTTGCTTGTGCGTGTGTACGAGGCCGAGCAGACCGATACCGCCGCGCCGCGGGCCGGGCGGATGGTGGGGGAGACCTATCTAAACCCGCGCGGCGTGGTGCGGGCCGAGACGGGGCTCATCGGCGTGATCGGCACGCGGCCGGCGGGCCTCACGCAGTACAGCGAGGGTCAGGACGAGCCGTACGACAGCCGGCTGCACGAGCCCATGGCGGTGGCCACGCGGCTGAACCCGGCGACGATGCCCGACGCGTGGGCCGGGCTGAGCCAGTATGACCTGCTCGTGTGGACGCAGGGCGAGCCGGTGACGCTGGGGGCCGAGCGCGCCGACACGCTGCGGAGCTGGGTGTTGCAGGGCGGGCACCTGGTGGTCGTGATGCCCCAGGTTGGCGGCACGTGGCTGAGCGGCGAGCTGAATAACCCGCTGTTCGACATCATGCCGGTGGTGCGTGCGGAGCGGAACGCTGATTATCCGACCGGGCCGATCCGTCCCTTGCTGACGCTGCGCAACGACATCGTGCTGCCGAACACCGTGGTGGCGCACACGTTCGAGCCGCGAGAGGGCGCGGGCGAGGACGAGGCGTTCGTCGTGCTGCGCGACCCCGCGGGCGGGGCGATCGTGGTGCGGCGTCAGGCCGGGCTGGGGCAGGTGACGCTGGTGGGCATCGACGTTGGCGATGAGTCGCTGGCGCGCGTGGGCGTGCCATCGCCGGGCAGCTTCTGGCATCGTGTGCTCGGGCGACGCGGAGATTTGCGCCCCTGGAGCACGCGTATCGCTGGCGGTGTTGCCATGCGGCCGCCCCAGCGCGGCGTGCGGCACTTTGATCACTCGATCGATCAGGCGATCGCGCAGACGGGCAGCCCGGCCTCGGGCGTGCTGCTGGGCTTCGTGGTCTTTATCGCGTACTGGCTGGTGGCCGGGCCCGTTGGCTTTGCCGTGCTCAAGAAGACCGGCAAGGCGCGGCACGCGTGGGTGGCGTTCGTCGGCGTGACGGCGGTGTTCACCGGCATCGCGTGGGGCGGGGCGGTGCTGCTCAGCCCGGCGTCGGTGCGCGGGGCCCACCTGACCATCATCGACCACGTGTATGGGCAGGACGTGCAGCGCACGCGGACGTGGGCGGGGCTCATCGTGCCGTGGTATGGGCAGGCGACGGTGCGCGTGGGCGAGGACTCCGGCGACTCGATCGTCGGGACGGTGAGCCCGTGGATGAGCCCCGATCCGCTGGCGGGCGTGGGCAGCTTCCCGGACAATCGCGGCTATCGCGTGCTGGGGGCGCGGCCCGAGGCGATGAGCTTCCCGGTGCGTTCGACCATGAAGGAGCTGAGCGTGCAGTGGGCCGGGCCGGTCGAGTGGCCCATGCCCCGGCCTATTGACGACGCCGGCGCGCCGGGCGTGCTGCGATCGACGCCGAGGCCCGCCGGCTTGCCGGCCGCGGAGATCACGAGCGAGGCCGTGGGCAGGCTGGTGCACGACCTGCCGGGCGATTTGTACGACGTGGTGATCGTCGTCAACCACGGCATGCTCGACGTGCAGCCTGGGATCAGCACGAACAGGCCGGTGATGGACGCGAGCGCGTTCCGGCTGGCCAACACATGGGCGGCGGGCGACACGCTCGATCTGGCGGAGGCGACGCGTCGCTCGGGCACGGAGAGCGTGGCTTTTCACGATCTGCTCGATGCTCGGGGAACGGCGGTGATCCGCGGGTTGACCACCGCATCGGATAAGCTGCCGGGTGATGCCCGTAGCGTGAGCGAGCAGCTCGTGATCGCCAGCTTCATCAACCAGATCGGTCCGCCTCCCACGCAGCGTACGGGGGCCGACGCCTACTTCGCCGCGACGCGGCGGGCGATGCACGGGATGGACCTGAGCGTGTGGATGACCAGGCCTTGCATCATCGTGATGGGGCACATGGGCGTGGGCAACACGGAGCGCGGGGCGCCGTGTCCGACGCCGATGACCATCGATGGGCGGGACCCGAACCTGACCGGGCGCACGTTCGTGCGGTGGGTGTATCCGCTGGATTCGAGGCCGCCGGCGATCCTGGCTGCGCCCGCTGCGGGCGGGGTGTCCGGATCCGATGCGGATGGCGATGGTGAGAGTGGTCCTGGTTTCTAGGGTTCTTCAGCCAGATATTCAGCCAGTGAGGGGCATCACGTGCCGATCATCGAGACGATCAACCTGACCAAGCGCTACGGCGATCTCGTGGCGCTCGACAACCTGAATCTGGCCATCGACGAGGGCGACTGCTTCGGCTTCATCGGCCCCAACGGCGCGGGCAAGACCACGACCATCAAGATCCTCGCCACGCTGCTCAAGCCAAGCAGTGGCCAGGCCCAGGTCGCCGGGCACACGATCGGCTACCAGAACCGGCTGATCCGTCCCTTGATCGGCTACGTGCCCGACTTCATGGGCGCCTACGAGGACATGGTGGTCACCGAGTACCTCGAGTTCTTCGCGGCGGCGTATGACATCCATGGCAAGCAGCGCAAGACGGTGGTCAATGACGTGCTGGAGCTGACCGACCTGACCTACAAGGCGACGGCCGAGGTCAACAGCCTCAGCCGCGGCATGCAGCAGCGGCTGAGCGTGGCGCGCGTGCTGCTGCACGACCCCAAGGTGCTGCTGATGGACGAGCCCGCGAGCGGCCTCGATCCGCGGGCCCGCATCGAGATCCGCGAGCTCTTGAAGGAGCTCAAGCGGATGGGCAAGACGATCCTGATCTCCAGCCATATTTTGCACGAGCTGGCCGAGCTGTGCAATGTCGTGGGCATCATCGAGCGCGGCAAGCTGTTGTACACCGGAACCGTTCGTGATGCGCTCAATCGCGCCCGCGTCGGTCAGGTGCTGCACCTGCAAGTCGTCGAGCGCAGCCCCGACGCGGCCGAGGTGCTCAAGAAGCTGCCGGGCGTCAAGAAGGCCGACCTGGTGGACACCGACGACGGCGTGGAGATCCACCTGACGCTCGACCAGCAGGGCTCGGTGGCCATCGCCGACGTGCCGAGCATCCTGATCAACCACGGGTTCCGGCTGAAGCGCTTCACCGAAGAGGCGGTGAACCTGGAGACGGCGTTCATGCGGTTGACGAAGGGGTTGGTGCAGTAATCCGCCCAACCGCCGCGTCACTTGGCTGTTGCAGTTGATGGAGTAGGTGAGCATGGCACGAGCACCCAAGCAGCCGCTGACCCAGGCCGACGTCCGTGCGTTGATCACCAGGCACGGGCTGGACGGCCACAAGAAGCTGATCCTCGATGGCCTGCGCAAGGCCGTGCGGCTCAAGCCCGGAAAGCCGGTGAAGCGTCGGCTGCCGGCGGGCGCGAGCAAGTTCGGCGGCGAGCCGGATCTGCCCGAGGGCGTGGCCTGGCCCGAGTTCGACGGGCGGCCGCTGCACTTCCTGACGCAGCTCGACCTCGCGGACCTGCCCCCGCGGTGGATCCCCACGGCCGACCTGCCGCGCAAGGGGTTGATGAGCTTCTGGTACGACACGCAGGGGGATCGCTCGTACGGGTTCAAACGAGACTCGGCCCGGTGGCGCGTGCTGTACAGCACGAAGGCGACGCAGCGGCGCGCCTTCCCCGAGCACGACGAGAGCGCGTACGACTTTGGTGAGCCGTGGCGGCCCTTCCCCGAGCGCCGGGTCGAGATGGCGCCAACGCTCACGCTGAGCGAGGACGCCGAGCACGAGCTGATGCAACGTCTGTGGAACGCCGGCGGCGACGACGACGAGCGGCAGTACCGCTTCCAGGCCCAACTGGGTGGCCGGGACGCGCACGGCGGGACGCGGATGCACTGCCTGCTTGGGAGCTATCTGTTCCCGCAGGCCGATGGGCGCGAGCATGCGGCCAGGCAGGAATTGGGCATCTCCACGGGCAAGGCGGGGTACACGGAGGCGGCCCAGAAGAAGGTGGATCGACGCAAGCAGGCGTGGCGTTTGCTGTTGCTGCTCGATAGCGACCGCGCGAGCGAGTGGCTGTGGAGCGATGCCGGCAGCCTGAGCTTCTGGATCCGCGACACGGACCTCAAGAAGCGCCGCTTCGATCGCATCTATGGCGAGATGGATAGCGCGTAACGGTGTGGAATGGGGCGGAGGTCGCTGCCCGCCCCGGCTTTGAGCGATGCGTCCATCCGATCCCGGTTTTCAGTCTGGCCCGTTGCGCCACCGGGTCGCCCGCTCGGTCGTTCGTTCCATCTCTTCGATCAAGCGCGGCGTGCGAAGCAATGACCACGCCATGTAATAGACCCCGCACAACAGCATGAGGTGCCCAAAGACCCCTCCGGCTCCGCTCCGTGGCAGAATCGGTGCGCCCGGCAGCGATAACAGATGGCCATACAGGAGCCTGCCCCCGACATACACCCCGCAAGCGGCGATGCCCGTGGCGATCAGCAGGAAAACGGCAAGGCCGAGGCAGTCCAAGGCCTTGCGTTTCGACATGCCCGGCTTCTCGAGGTGTGGAAGCAGCCTGTCGAGGAGGAACGCCGACACGAATAGGCACAGGGCGTGGCCAAGGACCAGGGCGGTCTGCATGTGGTTCCTGTTGGAGGGATCCCACGCGAGGGGGTCGAGGTCGGCGGGCATCATTCGGTCCCGCACTCTGGACACGGGCTCCTGTGGTCGAGCCCACGCCGGTCGTAGCCGCAGGCGGGGCAGCGGCCGCGGCGGCGACGGATAGCCCGACGAACGGTGGGGACGGCGACGAGGACGACGAAGAGCGGGGCTGCGAACAGCAGCGTGTTGGCGGCCAGCCCAAGGGGCAAGGGACGCAGCGGGACGGCGCCGCGGTCGGGGTCTCGCGGCGCGGAGCCGCCAGTGGCCGCAGGGGACCAGAGGCGCAAGGACCAGGACGTCTGGCGTGGGCCCGTCGTCGTCTCAGAAGATCGTGACGCGAGGCAGAGCATGGGCCAGCCCGCCGCCCGCGCGCCCCACTCGGCGTATTCGGTGTCGTCCTCGGGGAGCGTCGCCAGCCACGAGGGCCACGCGGGCCGCACATACGGCCGAACGGCGATCTGGTCGGGCGGCAGGCCCGCCTTGCCCGCGAGGATCTCTTCGCGCATCCGACGCGCGGCGTGGCGGTTGATCGGGTGGTAGCCGGGGAGGGGCCAGACGGCCACGTGGCGGAAGCCCACGCTCTTCGCGTTGCTCCAGTTGTACACTGTGTGGTACGAGGGCTCGCTCTCGGGGCGCCAGTTGACGCTCGATTGGAAGCTGTTGCCGATGTCCTTCGTCGGCCAGAGGCACAGGGCCCAAGCCAGGGCGACCGAGACGGTCAGACCGAACACGAGGCAGCCCGCTATCGCGAGCACGATGCGTGTGTGCCGACTTCGCATACGCCTGGCCTCCGGAGAGTCTCGTTGCTGACCGAAGCAAGACGAGCGTAGAAGCAGCGTTGTTCGCTCTTGGTGATCTTCGTGGGTCGCGATCACCCAGATGCCCAGTGCCCAGTGCACTTGCCTCCTTGCTCAGCTCCCGCGTTCCTCCAGCGCCTTGCCGTAGGCGATCATGACCATGAAGGCGGTGGG
>JBITAB010000257.1:0-2216 GCA_044439825.1 Phycisphaerales bacterium JB064
ACGACCTGCACGTACGCGGCCAGCAGGGCCAGCGCGGTGAGCGCGGCCGAGCCGATGGCAAAGCCCTTGCCCGTGGCGGCGGTCGTGTTGCCGATGGAGTCGAGCAGGTCGGTGCGCTCGCGCACCTCCGGGGGCTGGCCTGCCATTTCCGCGTTGCCGCCCGCGTTGTCGGCGATGGGTCCGTACGCGTCGGTGGCCAGCGTGATGCCCAGGGTGGCGAGCATGCCCACCGCCGCGATGCCCACGCCGTAGAGGCCCATGAGCAGGTTCTCGTTGCCGCCGGCGACGCCGAAGGCGATGAGGATGGCGACGACGACCGCGAAGATGGAGAGCCAGGTGCTCTTCATGCCCTCGGCGATGCCGGTGATGATGACGGTCGCGGGACCGGTGATGGCCTGACGCGCGATGCGCTTGGTCGGGGGGTGCTCGTAGCTGGTGCAATACTCGGTCCACCAGGCGATGACCAGACCGCTGATCAGGCCCGCGGCGATCGAACCGCCGAACTGGTACCACTTCACGCCCAGCACGCGGGCGGTGTCGGCGTCGCCCAGCAGCAGGAAGGGCACGCCGAAGGCGGCCAGCAGCAGCAGGCCGCTGGAGAGCCACACGCCGGTGTGCAGGCTCTTGAGCAGGTCCTTGAAGCCCGCGTTCTCCTTCGTTCGGACGGCGAAGACGCCGATGATCGAGGCGATGATGCCCACGCCGGCGAGCACGATGGGCAGCGTGCCGACCTTCATGGCCAACTCGAAGCCGCCCTCGGTGCCGCGCAGCACGGTGACGCTGAAGGCCGCCGACACGCCCAGGGCGATCGCGGCGATGATGCTCGAGTAGTAGCTCTCGTACAGGTCGGCGCCCATGCCCGCCACGTCGCCGACGTTGTCGCCGACGTTGTCGGCGATGGTCGCCGGGTTGCGTGCGTCGTCTTCGGGGATGCCGGCCTCGACCTTACCGACCAGGTCGGCGCCCACGTCGGCCGCCTTGGTGAAGATGCCGCCGCCCACGCGGGCGAACAGGGCTTGCAAACTCGCACCCATCTTGAACGAGATGAGCACCGTGACCATCGCGGCCAGCAGCCCCTCACGGTCGCCCTCGGCGGCCAGGCTGAAGTTGCCCAGCTTGTCGCCGAAGCCGATGAAGAAGAAGTACCAGAAGCTCAGGTCGAGGATGGCTACGCCCACGCAGGTCAGGCCCATGACGGCGCCCGAGCGGAAGGCGACGGTCAGGCCGCCGTTGAGGCTCGATTTACACGCTGTCGCGGTTCGGGCGCTGGCGTTGGTGGCCATTCGCATGCCGAACCAGCCGCACAGGCCGCTCAGGAAGCCGGCGATGGGCACGCCCACCATGGCCCAGACGGGTTCCAGTTCCGCCCACACCATCAGGCCCAGCACGGCCACGAGGGCGATGAAGACCGCCCCGACGACCTTGTACTGGCTCTTGAGGTAGGCCATCGCGCCATCGCGGACCGCCTGGGCGATCCGGACGGTCTCGCCCTCGCCCTCGGGCTTGCTCATGACGCTGCCGCGGAGGTAGACCGCGGTGGCCAGGGCGGCCACACCCGCGATGGGGGCCACGTAGTAGGGGGCGGGGATGTCGCTGATGGCTCCCAGTGTCACGGACATGGGGGGCAGCGAGGACGTCGGGGATACTGGCATGGGGTTTGGTCCCTTCTGCGAGTTTCGGCAACGGACTGGTTGTGTGAAGGGCCGATCATAGATCAGAGAACCCCCGATTTCGGCCCCCAGAGTCCGGCGATCTGCCGGAATTCCCCACCGGAGACCCGTGCATGCTCAAGACCGCGATCGGCTTCGTGTTAGCTTTCGGACTGGGGGCGGTCTGCCGCTGGGTGGACATCCCCGTACCAGCGCCCAATCGGCTGATGGGGGCGATGCTGGTGCTGGCGGTGACGCTGGGCTACCTGGCGGCCGATCGGGCGATCGGGCCCGCCGGGGCCGTGCCCGCCAATGAAAAACCCCTCGACGGCACGTCGTCCGTCGAGGGGCAATGACCCCACCGGGATTCGAACCCGGGTTTCCAGGATGAGAACCTGGCGTCCTGGACCAGACTAGACGATGGGGCCAATCTGACAACGCCAGAGGCAACGCTAAGCGAGATGGGGGTCGCGGTCAACTGCGGCCGATCGCGTTGGCCCCCGCCGCGGGTCGTCCACGGTCCTGGGTATGGCCAGGATTGGCCTGTTTATGCCGCGAGCGGTTCGG
>JBITAB010000257.1:2316-7551 GCA_044439825.1 Phycisphaerales bacterium JB064
TTTGACGGCGACGGAGACCTCGACGCCATCGTGTCGAACCGATTCTCCGATGACGCGAGCGTGCTGCTCGGGCGTGGAGACGGCACGTTTGGGCCTCAGCTACGGTTGCCGGTAGGCGAATTTCCCCTGTGCGTGGTGTTGGGTGATCTGAACGGCGACGGTGTGCTGGACGCCATCGTGGCCAACGAATTCTCGAATGACGCGAGCGTGCTGTTCGGAGTCGGCGACGGGACGTTTGTGCCCCAGCCACGCGTGCCCGTGGGCGAAGGGCCGCTGAGCATCGCGCTGGGCGACCTGAACATGGACGGCGTGCTGGACGCTGTATTGGCCAACGTCTTCTCCGATGACGCGAGCGTGCTGCTCGGGCGTGGAGACGGCACGTTCGAGCCGCAGCGGCTTGTCGTTGCGGGCGACTACCCACTGGGCGTTGCGCTGGGTGATTTGAATGGGGACGGCGTGCTGGACGCCGTGGTGGCAAACCTCGGCTCCGCCGATGCGAGCTCGCTGATCGGGCGCGGTGATGGCACCTTCGAGCCGCAGCGACGCTTTGCCGTAGGCGAGGCGCCGTACGACGTCATGTTGGGTGATTTGAACCGTGACGGTGTGCTTGATGCTGTGGTGCCTAACCTCAATTCCGACGATGTGAGTGTGCTCATGGGACGCGGCGACGGCACGTTCGAGCCGCAGCGGCGTTTCTCCGCCGGCGACGAGCCGTCAAGCCTCGTGCTGAGCGACGTGAATGGTGACGGGCTGCTCGACGCCGTGGTAGCGAACCTCGCTTCCAATGATATGAGCGTGTTGTTGGGGCGTGGCGATGGCACGTTCGAGATTCAGCAGCGATTCGAGGCAGGGATCGGCCCCAGAGGCGTCATGGTTGGTGACGTCAATGGCGACGGCATCTTGGACGCCGTCGTAGCGAATGTGTACTCCGACGAGTTGAGCGTGCTCTTTGGGAACTGCGAGCCAGCAGCCCTCTGCCCCGCCGACGTGGATGGCAACGGTGCGTTGACGTTGTTCGATTTCCTAGCGTTTCAGAATTTGTTCGACATGGGCGATCCTGCGGCCGACTTCGACGGCGATGGGGTGTTGACACTATTTGACTTCCTGGCGTTCCAGAACGCGTTCGACGCTGGGTGCTGAGCCGGCTCCCCTTGTAACGACACGGGATCGGTGGGGGGTAGCCGTAGTTGGGCAGGCCGGTGGGCTTGCTCTTGCGTTGGCAAACTCGGAGGGGGAACAAGATGCTGACAGCGAGCGTGCGTGCGGCGATGTTGCGTGTCGTGGCCGGTGGCGTGGTGGGCCTGGCCGGGCCCTCGGCTATGGGCGACGAGGTGAGCGGGCCGTTTACGGTGGAGATCAACGATCTCGGCGTGCTGACGGCGTCGATGGGCGGGCCGCTGCGCACGCACGATGGCGACATCTTCGAGCTTGCCGGCGCCACGGGGGCGGCGGTCACCGAGTGGTCGGGCTACCAGTACATGGTCGGTGGGCAGGTGCGGCGGTACGTGGCCAGCGGCGTGGAGGCCGACTGGCTGAACCGGCCTGCGGTCGAGGCGGTGTCGAGCACGTTCACGCCTGGCCGTGCGGTGACGGTGACGCGTACGCCCGAGTTGGAGATTCGAACCGAGGCATTCTTCGACGGTTCGGAGCTGATCGTGTCGACGGTGTTCACGAACACGACGAGCGACCGCGTGCGCGGGCTGTTCTTCTCGCGCGAGTGCCGGACGATGGGCACGACCGACAAGACCTTCCCCGATGACTGGTCGCAGGAGGTGCCCGCGGCGCCTACGGGGGTGAGCCGCCGGCTGTGGATGCTCGACGACATCCTGCCCGGGGCGTCGGCCCAGGTGACGTGGTCGTACACCGATGCGCCGGCGGTGGATGGGCCGAACGGTCCGGATGTTGACGTGCCGCTGAGCCTGTGGACGAGCGCGGCCTTTCCCAGCGGCTTGATCTATGGCAACACCAACGGTATCAGCTGGGGCGATTACGACGCCGATGGCTGGCCCGACGTGTTCGCCTGCCAGGGTGGCGAGCTGTGGCGGAACCTAGAGGGCAACGGCTGGCAGATGGTCGACGATCTTGACAGGCTGCTGCCGAGCACGTCGCGCCGGTATGGCTCGTCGTTCGGCGATTATAACAATGATGGCCTGCCCGACATCGGCACCGAGCCTCGCAACTTCCCGGGCGATACGTGCATGCACCTGCTGCGTGCGGACGGGCTGCTGCAGTTCACCAACGTGATGCTCGACCGCTCGCTCGTGGACGTGCAGCCTTGCCAGGCGCACGCCGAGACGATCTGCTGGGCGGACGTGGACGCCGACGATGATCTGGACATGGTGCTGCCTGTATATCCGGCGTGGGCCTTTGGCAACCACGGCAACTATTTCTTCGAGAACAAGGGGCCGGTGGGGCCCGGCGGGCAGTACGTGCTCGACGAGGACACGGCCGCGACGGGCTTCGGCAATCCGCCGCCGGCGAGTGCGCGCAGCGAAGGGGCGCAGTTCGTCGATGTGGACTTCGACGGCGATCTGGACTGGTATTGCAACGGGCACCTCTACCAGAACAACTCGACGCCGGGCGATCCGTCGTTCGACTTCATGGCCGAGCTTGCCAGCGGCATTCGCTTCTCGACGTCGCTCGAGGAGGGCATCGCGTTCCTCGATTACGACCTCGATGGTGATTACGACATGATCGCGATCTATACCGGGCCTGGCATCAAGCTGTGGGAGAACCGCGGCGACGGGACCTACTTCGAGCGGACGGGCGCCATCGACAGCCCGCTGACCGGGCTCGACCTCGGCATCAGCGTGGTCGACTGGGACAACGACGGCGACATGGACTTCACCAGCCGCAGCGTGTTCCGCCGCAATCAGCTCATGGAGACGGGCGTGGCGCGGTACACGGTGGCCACGACGGATATTCCTTCGAGCCACCGCAGCAGCGCGACGCCGGCGTACGCGGACTGGGACCGTGACGGCGACCTGGACTGCGCGCTGGGCAACTGGCTGGAGCGTGGTCGCTTCTACGAGAACACGACGTACGACGCGTCGACTCCAGAGGAGCAGAAGCGATACATCCGTGTGCGCGCGATGACCGACGACGACGCGATCGAGCGCGGGCTGGAGACCCAGTATGGCGCGAACGTGATCCTGGACATCGCGGGCGACAGCGTCACGCGCATGAAGTTCCAGACCAGCTCGGCGGGCTATCTGAACCAGGACGAGTACCCGGTGCATCTGGCGTTGCCGGCCGACCCCTTCCCGGGCGACCCGACGCGGGACCTGGCGGTGTCCATCATCGTCGACTTCCCGGGCCTGCCCGAGCTCGGCTATCGGCGCGTGGATCGGAACGTGAACTCGGCGCTGGGCGAGATCGACATCGCGACGCTGAGCGATCGTGAGATCGTCGTGTTCCGGTCTGGAATTGTCGTGATCGATGGCGAGAGTTTTGAACCCGATGGCGATCCGAACGTGATGTTCACGGCCGGGCGCGAGCTGGTGCAGGCCGATCCGGCGAGCGGCATGTCTCGCCCGACGCCGGTGGGCTCGCCCGCGTTCGTGGGTGTCGGCTTCGACACGGACGGTGCGGCCGGGCCCAAGCGGATGACGCAGATCATCATTGATGGGCAGCTGCGCGCGGCGTCGGATTGCCTGGGCGAGTCGGCGAACGTAGTGTTCTGGGACGTGACCGATGCGCCGACGGTGGCGGCGCGGTGGGACCTGTCGACCAACCCCGACAACGATCGCGCGCACTTCAACGTCGATGCGGTGCTCCAGCCCGACCGGGCGTACCGGCTGGTCGCAGACGTGCTGTCGACGCGGCAGTCGCTGCTCTTCGACCCCACGACGGTCGACGGCGTGACGGTTGATGGCGGGCTGCTGGCCTTCAGCTCGGCGTGCAACGGAGACGCGGTGGCGGCGACCGGCACGGTGCCAGGGCTCTTCATGACCTTCCGCTTCCGCGACGCCGTGGGCGGCTGCCGGGCCGACTTCGACGGCAGCGGCTCGCTCGACCTGTTCGACTTCCTGGCCTTTCAGAACGCCTTCGGCTTGGGCGACCTGGCGGCCGACTTCGATGGCGATGGCGTGCTGACGCTGTTCGACTTCCTCGAGTTCCAGAACGCGTTCGACGCTGGCTGCTAGGGCGGCGCACGCAAAACGGATGGGCGCGGGCCCATCCGTTCGCTGCGCTGGGTTGTACGAACCTCGCTCACCCGGCCTGCGGCTTGCCCTTGGCGGTCTGGGCGTCGCGCAGGGCCTGGGCGTCGTCGATGGTCAGGCCATCGGCCTCGGTGGCGCTGGCGGTGGTGCTTGCCGACGCGCCGCCCGAGCCGGTGCCGAAGAAGAAGGGCACGGGCGAGGACCACTGGCTGAGCACGCCGTTGGTGAGCTTCGTGCGGATGCGGTAGCGCACCTCGTCGAGGCCCTGGGGCACGTCCGCGTCCAGCCAGCGCTTCTCGGCGCTGGTGGTCGCGTACTGCCAGGGGCCGGTGACGCCGCCCGAGGCGACGAGCTGGCGCTCGATGATGAAGACCGCGCCGCCGCCCTTGGTGGCCTTGAATGTAACTTCCAGCGCGCCATTGGTGGTCGTGTCGACCTCGATGCTGGCGGGGATGGGCGCGTCCTCGCGGGGGCTGCGCGTCTTGGGCGGGTCGATCTGGGCCCGGGCGTATACGTCCGGGTCGCCGGAGGTCTTGGCGTAGCCATCGATGATCTCGATGTCGCCCCCCACCATGGCGCGCGCGGCGGCGAGCGCCGTGTCCTTCTCAACGCGGGCGGCCTTCTTGAGCGACTTGAGGTCCTTGAACTGCTGGTACTTCTGCTCGAGCATGGTCGTAAGACCGACCAGGGCCGTGATCTGGGCGGGCGTGAGGCCGATATCGGGCGGGCTGCTCTGGCCGCCCTGCCAGATGGTGGCGTGATCCTTGAGCCACGGAACGAACTCGGCCTCGGTGCGGGGCACTCTCTCGGTGGACATGATCGAATCCCCTGGCCCGCATGCACCGGGCCACGCGTTGGTCGTGGCCGATCCCTCGCCGGCCATGGTGCGGCCATGGGCGGGCCCGGGTTGCGATGTGAGCGTGCGGAGCCAAGCTCGGCGAGAATCGCGGGGATCGGGTCGGGTTGTGCGGGCTGGGCAAGAGCTGGGCCGCTGCGCGGGCGTGCGTGGGGGTGTGATGGGACGCTGGCGCGTTGCGGGCGCATGGAAAAGGCCCGCGTGAGCGGGCCGCCA
>JBITAB010000258.1:0-3062 GCA_044439825.1 Phycisphaerales bacterium JB064
TCTTCACGCGTGAGAATCTGGCCGCCGACGCGCTCGACAGCGTGAACAGCGCCGAGCTCGCACGGCTGCAGTTCCGCGAGATCGCACGCGTGTCGGGGCTCGTGTTCCAGGGCTATCCGGGCGCTCGCACACGTGCCGCGGGCAAGCACCTGCAGGCTTCCAGCGGCCTGATCTTCGACGTGCTGCGCGAGTTTGATCCCGACCATCTGCTGCTCGCCCAGGCGCGCCGAGAGGTGCTCGACAACCAGTTCGAGCAGGGCCGGCTGGCGGACGCGCTCGATCGCATCGCCAAGAGCCAATTGCGGATCGTGCGCATCGAGAAGCCAAGCCCGCTCGCGTTGCCACTGATCATCGAGCGATTGAACGCTCAGACGATGTCGAGCGAGGACGTCGAATCACGCCTCGCCCGCATGCAGGCGGAGATGCAGGCCGAGGCATGACCCAACTCGCCCACGACATCGCGATCACGCTGCAGGGCCATGAGTTCTGGCTGATGCCCGAGCGTGCGGTCTATTGGCCGCACAAGCGATGGTTGCTCGCCGCTGACACGCACTGGGGCAAGTGCCAGGCCTTTCGAGATGCCGGGGCGGCGTTGCCACTCGGTCCGCTCGTGGCCGACCTTGAGCGTCTGCGGCTGGCCGCAGAGCGCACCCAGGCGGAGCGCGTCGTTGTGCTCGGCGACCTCGTGCACGGGCCGTCGTCGTTCGCGCCGGGCATGGATGATCTCTTGCGGCAGTGGCGGCCGACGCTCTCGTGCGACATCGCGCTCGTGCCCGGCAACCACGACCGTGCGATTACGAGCCCGAAGGCACATGGCAAGCTGGAAGGGTGGGGGATCGAACTGCTCGCGCCACGAGTAAACATCGATGGCGTGTGGCTGACGCACGAGCCACCGATCATCGCCGGGGGTCTCACCCTCTGCGGCCATGTGCATCCGGCCGTTCGCATGCGCGGGCGGGGCGAATCGATGAAGCTGCCGTGCTTCTGGCGAGACGCCGAGTATGACGCGCTCGTGCTGCCGGCGTTCTCGAGCCTGGTCGATGGTGCGTGCGTGGCGGTCAGTCCGGGTGACGAGCGATGGGCGACGGCGGGCTCGCGTGTGCTGCGTGTGTAGGCGTGCTCCGCGTGACCAGGTCACGAATCGTATCGGCGACCGCGGCGGCACCGGTCGTGAGCATCGCAAGGTGCTCGATGTCGATCACGCGCACGTCGACGTCGGCGCCGAGCAGCGGCCCCAGGCCATTCGTTCGTGCGTGCCATACCGGTCGAACGTGCTTCCACGCGGGCGCGGATCGCACGAGCGTCACGGGGGCGCCCGACTTCGGGATCGGCCAGGTGGACAACGTCGCGTGGATCGAACGCCAGGTCGCCCGGCTGGCCTCGGCGGCGTGCGCGTCGCCGCTGTTGTGCTCGATCTTTGCGGGCCTTGGTGCTGTGCCGCGGCGTCCGAGGCTGCGAACCCTGGCGTTGAGCTTGCCCAGATACCACGCCGGCGTTCGCGTCAGGTATGCCGGCGCATACGCATCGAGCAGGATGATCCGCTCGACCGTGTGGCCAAGATCGCTCAGCTTCGCCGCCATGTCGAGTGCGACGAGGCCGCCGAGTGAGTATCCCATGATGGTGATCGGCCCGCCCCGATCGCTAGCCATCGCATGTGCGTGGGTGAGTGCCGTGAAGCGTGCGAAGAAACGCTGCGGATCGAACGTCGCCGCTTCGCCCGTGGCGATGGTTGCGAGGTCGAAGGCGAGCATGTCCCGGGCGTTCTCACCAAGCTTGTGCCAGAGCCTGTGGTAGTCGATTGCACGGCCCGCCGAACCGGGGATGGCGATGCACCATGGTGCGTCGCTACTCGGTTCTGCCGAACCCGAGAATTCCGCATACGGATGCTCGGTGTCATCGCGGATGCTCTGGGCGAGCCCCTCGAAGGTTGGCTTGCGAAGGAACTGGTTGAGCATCAGCCGCCGACCAAGCCGCTTGTGCACCGCGGCGGCGAGGCGCATCGCCATCAGGCTGCTGCCGCCATCCATGAAGAAATCGCTGTTCGCGTGCGGGCGAGTCCCGAGCAACTCTTGCCAGAGCTCCGTCAACTCATGGAGCTCTTGTGCGGAAGCCGTATCACGCACCGCTTCAGCAGTTGTGGTATGCGCGGGCTCTGGTGATGATGCCCGTAGTGAACGTCCCTGCACGAGATGGACGATGTGCTCGCCGATCGAACGCAGGTCGTCGGGCGAGAAGTGCGAGTGCGATGCCTCCAGCCAGATCCGGATGCCCTTCGAGCGTCGCTCGACGTGCAGGCATAAGCCGAAGCGTGCCGCCGACTGATCGATATCAAGAAGCGTCGCGGTGCTGCTGCCAAGCGCATGCGGAGCGTCGTCGATGTGGCGATAGGTCATGCCAAAGCGTGTGGCATCGCCGGCTCGTTGTGGATTCGCCTGCCGTACAGAGTCGATGAGCAGTTCGAGCGGGAGAATACGGTCGCCTTGGGCTTCGAGCATCTGCTCGTGCACGTGGCTGGCGACGGATTCGAGCGTGTCGCCCTGGGCTTCGAGCAGCCGCATGTCGAGGCAGCACCCGATGACGTGCTGCAGGTCTTCGCTGCCGCGACGTGCGAATGGGGTCATGATCCAGCGTGCGGGTTGGCCGAATCGTTCCTGCAATGCCAGAGATAATGCTGCTGCGAAGAGCGCTGCCTGGCCGACGCCCATCGACGCGGCGCGAGCGTCGAGCTGGGCCTCAGACATGGCATGGTTGTCCAGGGAGAGGTTGACGCCCGGCTGGGGTCCGGCGGGCGGAAGGTCGCGTGTTGCTTCCTGGCCCGCCGCGATCCGGCGTGCAAGGTCCGAAGCCATGCCATCGTCGCGCATGGTGTGCTCGGCCCGCACGAACGTCGAGTAGGGTGTCGCGTCGGGAAGCTGGGCGCCGACCAGGATGGCCTGCAGTTCCTGGGTGATCAGGTCGAGCGACCACTCATCGATCGCGGCATGGTGGAAGACCATGAGCACGACCTGGGAGCCATCGGCGACATCCCACACGTGCATCCGCGCGGGCGGGTCGCCAGGCCC
>JBITAB010000258.1:3162-7547 GCA_044439825.1 Phycisphaerales bacterium JB064
TGGCGTCGCTCGCTTGTGGTAGCGTTTCGACGAGTTCGGCGATGCTTCGGATTGTCTGGCGGCGGAGGATCTCGGCTGCCGGGAGCGAGACGCCAAACTCGCGGCGGACATCGGCGCTCAGCCGCATGGCGAGTAGCGAGTGCCCACCGGCGTCCTGGAAGCGATCCGTGGGACCGATCGCGTGGCCAAGGCGTGCGGAGAAGAGGCCGATGAGTCTCGATTCGGTGGGGGACGCTTCGGATGATGCTTCTGCATCCGTGCCGCTGAGATTCTTCAGGAGGGCCTGGCGATCGACCTTGCCGGTCGGGCCGATGGGCATCGATGCGATGGAGACGAAACGCTCGGGCATCATCGTCGGCGGCAAGCGATCGGCGAGCTGTGAGCGGACTTCCGTGGCCGAGGCGTCGCCTTCGGGTACGAAGAACGCGACCATGCGCCGCGTTTCGGCGGTGTCTCCGGTGACCACGATCGCGCCCTGGCTCACGCCGCTGCACAGTGCGAGTTCGTTCTCCACGCCGTCGGGCTCGATGCGGTGGCCGCGGATTTTCACCTGGCGATCGACACGGCCGATGAATACCGCGGCGCCGTCGTCGCGCAGTCGAACGAGGTCGCCCGTGCGATACCAGCGATCACCCGCCGAGTCGGTTACGAATTTCTCGGCGGTCCTTGCGTCGTCGTTGAGATAGCACAGCGCGAGGCCCAGACCACCGACGATCAACTCGCCCTCGCGCAGCGGCATGCTCGGCGCATCGGGTGGGCCGCCGGGCTGGACCAGCCGCATGGTGCTGCCGTTGATCGGCGTGCCGATGGGGATGCGATCGCCCTCTGCGTCGTGCTGCGTGATGGTGTGGCAGAGGCTGAACGTCGTGTTCTCGGTAGGTCCATACCCGTGGATGAGCGACACGCCCGGGCAGTGCTGCTTGAAGGCTCGGATGTGGGGCATGCTCTCGCGCTCGCCGCCGGTGAGCAACTGGCCCATCTGGGACATTGACTTCGGGTGCTCATCGACCATCGCGTTGAAGAGCGACGCGGTCAGCCACGTGTCGCTCACGCGACCCTTGGACAGGTATGACGCCAGGTCGTCCAGGCTTGGCATCGGCAGCGTCTGCACCACACAGCACCCGCCGTGCAGCAAGGCGCCCCATATCTCCAAGGTCGAGGCATCGAAGGCGACGGCGCTCATGACGCCCCAGCGGTGGTCGGGGCCGAAGCGTGCGAAGTCGGCATCGATGACCAGACGCACCACGGCGCGATGGGGCACGACCACGCCCTTGGGCACGCCCGTCGTGCCGCTGGTGTACATCACGTACGCGGGCGAGTCGGCATGGATGTCGGCCGACGGTGCCTCGCCCGGCTCGATCTCGCGTGCGGGATCGAGCATGCCGGGCTCGCGGCCGATGACCACGGGCGAGCGGAGCGGCTCGAGCATGGCCTCGCGCCTCGGCGCGGCCGGATCGATGGGGGCGTAGGCGGCGCCGCAGCGGAGGATGGCCACCACGGCGACGAGGTAGTCGGCGCACCGCGGCATGATGATGGGCACGAGCGAGCCCGGGCCGATGCCCATATTGGCCAGCCTCGACGCCAGGGCCGCGCTGGCGGCATCGAGTTGGGCGTAGGTCAGCCGTTGGCCCTGGGGCCACTCTTCGATCGCCGGTCGATCGGCGTGCTCGGCGAATACCCGAGTCAGATGTTGGAGGATGGTTCCGCCGGCTGGCATGTGGCCTCGAACGCACAAGGGGCGGCGCATCGCCGCGTATAGCAGGATATTCGGACGATTCGGGCCCAAACCTTCGCCGAGCATCGCCCAAAACCAGCAATTTAGCTCACGCCGGTTCGGCCGCCTCGATCCAGCCGCCGCCCAGCACGAGATCGGGGCATTCGGTGTCGTAGAGCACTGCCGCCTGCCCGGGCGCCACGGCTCGCTGGGGCTCATCGAACTCGAGCGTGAACCGACCCTGCCGGCCGGAAGGTGTTTGGCGATCTCCGGATTCCAGGTGACGCACGCGAGCGGTGCATTCCTGGCCGTGGGCGCGGTATCGGACGAGGACGTGCGAGCCGTCGGCGGGCATGGGCGCCAGCCAGTTCGCTTCGCCGACGGCTACCGATGCACACATCAGGGCCTCGGGGCCGCCGACGGTGACGGTGTTCGAAGCCGGATCCTTCGAGACCACGTACAGCGGGTCGGCGGCCGCGATGCCAAGCCCGCGACGTTGGCCGATGGTGTAGCGGTGCTGGCCCGCGTGCTCGCCCAGGGGGCGGCCGTCGATGGTCAGCACCGAGCCCGTAGCGGCGAGCTCGGGGCGGCGGCGTTCGACCAGCCCGGCGTAGTCGTCGTCGGGCACGAAGCAGATCTCCTGGCTGTCGGGCTTGCTGGCGACGTTGAGGCCCAGGGCCTGGGCGGCGTCTCGCACCTGCTGCTTGTCCTCGAACTCGCCGATCGGCAGGACCATCTCGGCCAGCCGTTCGCGAGGCGCGCCGAAGAGCACGTAGGACTGGTCCTTGGCGTGGTCTCGCCCGCGCATGAAGCGCGGTTCGGGGCCGGTGCGGTCGACGCGTGCGTAGTGCCCACTGACGACGACCGAAGCGCCGACGCTTCGCGCGTAGCTGTGGAGCTTGCCGAACTTCAGCCAGTCGTTGCAGCGCACGCAGGGGTTTGGCGTGCGCCCCTGGGCGTAGGCGTCGACGAAGTAGTCGATGATGCGGCCGAAGTCGTCCTTGAAGTTGCACACATAGAGCGGGATGCCGAGGTCGGCGGCGACGAGCCGGGCGTCCTGGGCGTCGCCGATGGAGCAGCAGCCGCGATGGCCGATCTTCGTGGCGGCGTCGTCGAGGTCTTCATCTGGTGAGCCCAGGCGCATGAAGCAGCCCACGACGTCCCAGCCCGCACGCACCATGGCCGCGGCCGCTACGGACGAATCCACGCCGCCCGACATCGCCACGAGGGCCTTGCGGCCGTTGGCGGGGGGGATGGAATCGAGCACGTGCTGGGGGATCTCGATCGGCACGGGGCATTGTAGAGGAAGGCATCAGCGTGCGGGGACGGCGGCTCCCTCGGGCTTGGGTTCCACGACGCCCTGCGGGCCGGTTGGCGGGCTACCAGACAGGAATTGCCGCTCGAAGGCCTCGGCGGCTGCCGTCATGATGGGCCATGCGGCCAGCGGCCCTTCGAGCACGGTGGGCGGGCTGTGGGGTGTGTTGTTGGCGTCGATGGCGTAGATCCGGCCGGTGGCGTTGTCTCTCAGCACGTCGATCTCGCCCAGGTCGAGGCCCATGTCCTGGGCGAAGGCGATCAATTGGCGCTGCTCTTCAACACTGAAGAGCTCGCCTGGCTTGTGGAAGAAGGCGTGCTCGTTGGTGTTGTCGAAGCGGTGGGACGCTTGGCGATACTTGCGATACGCGCCCGTCAACTCGCAGCCGACGACGGTCACTCGAAGATCGAGCACGGTGGGCACGCGCACCTTCCTGCCATCGATGTTCGTTGCGGCATTGTCGATGACGATCTGGTAGACGTTACCGGGCTCGCTTCGATCTATAGGACCTTGGACCACGCGGCCATCATGGGCGGCGTTGGTGTCGCTCTTGATCACCATTGGCCCACTGTGCGTCGTCGGGTCGACGGCCATGCCGTAGCCGAAGACGCGCTGGTGGGCCTGCTCGACGCGCTTCTTGCTGATGTCCAGGCAGCGTTCGTTGATGATCGGCACGCCGGCGGGCAGGTCGCCCTGTCGCGGGCCCTGGACATGGGTCGAGTCGCTGAAGAGGTAGCCGACCGTGGCCTGGTCGGTGGGGCGGCCGACGAGTCGAAGCCCGCAGAGGCGCGCGACCTTCCAGGCCAGATGGGGGCGCTCGGGCATGCTCGGCCAGCAGCACCAATCGCCGCGGACAGGTGTCCGTTTGGCATGGACATAGAACCGCCCATAGAACGCGGTCTTGCGCGGCTCGGTCAGAGCCTTCAGCCAGACAGGCTTGGCGTTGGGCGGCATGGTCATACCTACGGCCTGGCAGCGGGAAAGTTGCGTGGCGAGGGGTCACCACGCTGGTCGGCGCTAACAATCCCGTTCGCCGGGTGGGGAGCACCCGGACAGGACGCGGTTCAGGATGGAGGCGAGTGTTGGTGGATCTACCCAAGGGAACGGCGGTTATTGGTCAATCGGGCGGCCCCACGGCGGTTATTAACCAGTCGCTGGTGGGCGTTGCTCTGGGCCTGCGGCGTGGCCTGCACAAGAGCGGGCACGTCACCAGGGTGCTCGGCATGCGCAATGGCGTGCGCGGGCTGACCGAGGGCCGCCTGAGCGACATGACCGACCTGTCGGCCGAGATGCTCGACCGGGTGTCCCACACCCCCAGCGCCGCCCTGGGCAGCACGCGCGACAAGCCCGACGCGG
>JBITAB010000259.1:0-3167 GCA_044439825.1 Phycisphaerales bacterium JB064
CAGCCGCTCGCGTTCGACTTGCTCTTCCAGGGCGATGGCTCGCGACTCCAGGCGCTCGACGTCGGTGAAGGCGAAGCGAGCATCGCGGTGGATGATCAGGACGGGCTGCCCGCCGGCACGCTGAACGCCTTTGGCATCGGGCCCGATGGCGTGATCTCCGGGGCGTTCACCAATGGTTTGAGCCGGCCGATCGGACAGCTCGCGCTGGCCTCGTTCGCCAACTCCCAGGGCCTGAGCGAGGCGGGCAACAACCTTTACCGCGCGGGGCCCAACAGCGGCGACGCGGTGATCACCGAGCCAGGCGGCTTCGGCACGGGTCGCACGCTGGGCGGGCAGCTCGAAGAGTCGAACATCGACCTGAGCCGCGAGTTCATCGGCCTGATCCTCGCCCAGACGGGGTACACGGCCAACGCTCGTGTGATCCGAACAACAGACGAACTGTTACAGCAGCTCGTGGTCATCGGCCGCTAAGCCGGATTTGGGGAGGCGCTGGCGATGATCGTGCTGACGCGGCTGAACGGCAAGGGATTCGTGCTCAACGCCGAGCTTATCCGGACCATCGAAGAGAACCCCGACACCACCATCACGCTCGTCTCGGGCGATCACATCGTGGTGAAGGAGCCAATGGCCGAGGTCGTGACCCGCTCGATCGACTACGGGCGGCTGCTGCGGCGGCTGATGCCCCCGACCTGAGCGGTTCTACGGGTGCAAGTTAGGCCCGATTTGGTCTCAAGCGGTCGATAAGTCGTTCCGATGATGGAGGGAGCCCAGCGTGGGCGCCGGCGCGGATGCCGTCCTCGGAGCGAGCTTTATATGGACCTCAGTACGGTTGTAGGACTCGTGCTCGGCCTCGTGGCGATGTTCGTCGCGATCTTCATCGGCGGCGGCGGTGACGTCATGGCCCTGGTCGACGTGGTGTCGATCTTCGTGGTGCTCTTCGGCACCATCGGCGCCGTGCTCATGAGCTTCCCCCTGGCGCGCGTCACGGGCCTGGCCAACGTCGTCAAGAAGTCGTTCTTTAACGAGGCCGGCGACCCGGCTGAGACCATCTCCGAGCTCGTCCGCTACGCCGAGGTCGCCCGCCGCGAGGGCATCCTGAGCCTCGAGAACCTGATGGGCGAGATGAAGGACCCGTTCATCGTGCGCGGCGTGAAGATGGCCGTCGATGGCACAGACCCCGAACTGATCCAATCCATCCTTGATACCGAGCTCGACGCGCTCACCGAGCGGCACCAGACGAACAAGGCCGTGCTCGACGGCACGGCGAAGTACGCGCCGGCCTTCGGCATGATCGGCACGCTGCTTGGTCTTATCTTCATGCTCAAGAGCATGGACGACCCCAGCAAGATCGGCCCGGGCATGGCGGTGGCCCTGATCACGACGCTCTATGGCGCGATGATCGCCAACATGTTCGCCTCGCCCATCGCCGACAAGCTGGCGGCCAAGGACGCCGAGGAAATGCTGATCAAGACGATCATCGTGACCGGCGTGATGTCGATCCAGAGCGGCGACAACCCGCGTGTCGTCGAGAGCAAGCTGCTGACCTTCCTGCCGCCCGCGCGGCGCGACGCGTTCCTGGCGGCTCGCGAGGCGGCCTGAGCCATGGGCAAGCGCAAGAAGCCAGCGCCCGCAGGCGTGCCCGAGTGGGTGGTGACCTACGGCGACCTCATGTCGCTGCTGCTGTGCTTCTTCATCCTGCTCGCCGCCTTCAGCGAGCTCAAGCAGGAGCGCGACTACCAGGACGTCGTGCGCAGCATCCAGGAAGCCTTCGGCTATCAGGGCGGCATCGGCAAGGTGCGTGTCGAGGACATCCCCTTCACCACCACCGAGAGCCTGGACAGCGACAACTCAGATTCGTCCGAGAAGCCGTTCATCTCGGCGGAGACCACCAGCGAGTCGATCGCCGGGCGGAACCAGAGCACGAACATGATCAACGAGGGCATGCGCTTCGTTGTCGGGGCGAGCCTGACCTTCGACGAGGGCTCGTACGAGCTCAGCCCTCGCGTGCAGCGGCAGCTTCGCGAGGAAGTCGGCCCGGCCCTCAAGGGCCATCGGGTCAAGATCGAGGTGCGCGGGCACGCCTGGGGGGCCGAGGACCGCATCTCGGGGTTGGACTTTTACGATCTTTCCTATCGCAGGGCCAAGGCGGTGATGGACTACCTGGTATCGGAGGTCGGGCTCGACCCCAGGCTCATGGAGCTCGAGGCAAAGGCCGATTCCGAACCCATGGCGGCCGCTCGCGGGCCTGGGGCGGCGGCGGCGTCGAATCGGCGGGTCCAGGTTGTCCGCACCGAGATCAACCCGGACGAGACCCATCCCGATCCCAACTGGACGGGACGCCCCTAGCCGATAACTGGCTCGTAGCACGACTCGAGCACGCGGAGGAAGCCCATGGCCGACGACGACAAGAAGGCAAGCGAAGGCGAAGGCCAGGAGAAGTCCAAGGGTGGGCTCTCGGTCAAGCTGCTGGCCATCGTCATGGCGATCATGGCCGTCGAGGGCGTGGGCATCTTCCTCTTCGTCACGATGATGTCGAGCACGCCCAAGGACGCCGCGGCCGAACTCGTTACCGACGAGGCCGACCCCGAGGCGCTCGTCGAGATCCTGCTGACCGACGAGCAGTACCAGAACATGACCAGCAACCAGGTCTGGATCTGGGAGGCGGAGGTCTATCTGAAGGTCCGCCGGAAGAACCAGGACTTCGTGCAGGCCCAGCTCGAGCAACGGTCCGCCGAGATCCAGGAAGGCATCACGCAGATCTTCCGCCGGGCCAAGCTGACCGAGCTGCGCGAGCCCGACTTCCGCACGGGGTCGCGTCAGCTGACAGCCGTGATCAACGACGTGTTCGGCACCGATGCCGACGGGCTGCCGCGTGTCGAGCGGATCGTGATCGCCAAGCTGCGGGGCTTCCCACGCAATTAGCGAGGGGCGATGCGCAAGTCTTGCGCGTCGGCGGGACGATTCCGGTAAAACCTGCGGGCGGACGGGCGAAGGCTCCGATGTTGAGCGAGAGCCGGCGGAGTCTGGCTCTTCGTGTCGGCACGCGCCGAACGAGCCCCGTACGCCAGCGCGAGAGCGAGCAGGATGCCCGAAGAGCGCCCCGAAAGCCAGGAAAGCCAAGAGCCCACAGGCGAGCAGGCCGAGCCCCAAGAGGAGGCTCCGCAGGC
>JBITAB010000259.1:3267-7517 GCA_044439825.1 Phycisphaerales bacterium JB064
GCGCCCCAGCCCGATGTCGCTGCCGGCGCCAAGCGGCTGGAGCTTCCCGACTTCGACCTTTCGAGCGTGCAGGGTGTGCAGCATGGGCTGGACATGCTGGCCGACGTGCAGCTCGACGTGCGTATCGAGCTGGGGCGCACGCGGATGCTGGTCGAAGACGTGCTGCGTCTGAACTCGGGCGCGGTCGTCGAGCTCGACAAGCTCGCGGGCGACCCGCTGGATGTCTACGTGAATGAGCGTCTGGTCGCGCGCGGCGAGGTGCTCGTGCTCAACGACAACTTCTGCATCCGCATCAACGAGATCATCGACTCGGTGGGAGAAGAGGCCGCCCAGGCGGCAGCGAACTGACGGAGGACGGTCGGCGGTGAGCAACCCCCGCGGCGGAGCCCGCGGGAGCCCAGCCAGGAAGGCGATATGGCGGCACGACTCTCGGCTTGCGTGATGATTGCGGCGCTCGCGCTCTGCGCGGGCGTTTCGCGTGCGCAGGTCGGGCCGCCCGTCGAGACTGTCGCGCCGGCCGCCCATGCTCAGATCGAGCCCGAAGCCGTAAAGCCCGACCGGCTGGCCGAGTCCGACATGCCACTCATGGCGCCGGCGCCTCGCGATGCGTCCGATGGCGGTGCGCCGGCGACCGGCAAGAGTGGCTGGGCCAGGTCGCTGGCGTCGGTGGCGCTGGTGGTGGGGCTCATCCTGGTGCTGGCGGCGGCGGCGCGGTTCTTGTCGCGGCGCAGCGGCTCGCTTGCTGCGATGATGGGTCCGGGCGGGCGAGCCCCCAGCGGCGTGCTCGAGGTGCTGGCGCGATATCCGGTAGGCCGCGGGCAGGTCATGGTGCTGCTGCGCATCGATCGCCGCGTGCTGCTGCTGAGCCAGACCGTCGGCGGCAAGAGCGCGGGCTTCACGACGCTCGCGCAGTTTGATGATCCCAGCGAGGTGGCCGCCATCTTGCGTCAGACGCGCGACGAGGCGAGCGAGTCGATGTCGGTCCGCTTCCGCCAGGCGCTCGAGCGATTCCAGGGCGGCGAGAGCGAGGTGGAGCGAGGCGAGATCATCGAGGTCGGCCCGCGCGGCGAGCCCCTGCCCAAGGGACGCGGGGTGTGGGCATGATGCGCGTGTGGCTTGTCATGCTGGTGCTGCTGGGCGTGCTCGCCTGCGGCGTGCAGGCCCAGGACGTGATGGGCCCGCCGCTGGTGGCGCCCGTCAGCCAGCCCGATGGCCCCGCGCTGGCGCGTGAGCTCAGCAAGGCGCTCGATGGCTCTGATGGCGGGCCAAATCCGCTGAGCGTGCTCGGCGCGGCGGCGGACGTGCTACCGGCCGACTCGCAGGGCCAGCGGCCTGGCATCAGCGCGGCGGTGAGCATCCTGCTGGTGCTGACGGTCATCACACTCGTGCCATCGATCATGCTGATGACGACATCGTTCGTGCGCATCGTGATCGTGCTGGGCCTGCTCAAGCAGGCGCTGGGCACGCAGACGGTGCCGCCCGGGCAGGTGATCCTCGCGCTGTCGCTGTTTCTCACGCTGTTCATCATGACGCCCACGATCGGCCGCATCTACGACGAGGCCATCGTGCCCTACGAGCAGGGGCAGATCACCGACTATGAGCAGATGTGGGACGCGGGCGCGCGGCCGCTGCGAGACTTCATGTTCGACCAGATCGAGGCGACGGGCAACTGGTCGAGCCTGCTGACGATCATGGAGTATCGCGGGCACGACATCAGCGACCCGAGCAAGCTGACCCGGGCCGACGTGGGCATGGCCGAGCTGGTGCCGGCATACATGCTCAGCGAGTTGAAGGTCGCCTTCCTGATGGGCTTTCGGATCTATCTGCCCTTCCTGGTGATCGACATGGTGATCGCCAGCGTGCTGATCTCGATGAGCATGATGATGCTGCCGCCGGTGCTCATCAGCCTGCCGTTCAAGCTGTTGCTGTTCGTGCTGGCCGACGGATGGCAGTTGTTAGCGGGTTCGCTGATGGAGAGCTTCGTGCTCGAGGGGCAGATCGAGCGGCTGAGCGAGCAGGTGTCGCGCGCGGCCAGCGAGGGCGCGGTGGTGGCGGCGCCCATGCTCGGGTGCCTGAGCTGGCTGCCGGGCGTGTAGCGGGGGTGCATGGTGGCTGGCGGAGACTGGATCGTCGATCTCGTGCGAGACGTGCTGCTGCTGGTGCTGCACGTGGGCGGCCCCGTGCTAGTGGTGGGCGTCATCATCGGCCTGATCATCAGCCTGTTCCAGTCGCTCACGTCCATCCAGGACCAGACGCTGTCGTTCGTGCCCAAGATTTTGGGGATGATCGTCGTGGCATTGCTGCTGCTCCCGTGGATGGTCGGGCAGCTTGTTGAGTTTGCCGTCGAGATGTTCAGGCTGTTCTAAGGGGGGCGGTTGCCGTTGGATCCGACGGTGGAGGCCATCCTGGAGCACCTGCTGCCCTTCTGGCTGGTTGCGGCGCGCGTGAGCGGAGTCTTCCTGTTCGCACCGGTGTTCGCGAGCCAACTCGTGCTGAGGCAGGTGCGCGTGCTGCTGCTGGTGATGCTCACCGTGGCGCTCTACCCGGCCGTGGCCGCGGGGGGCGTGCAGACGCCACCGCTGGAGATCGGCACGCTGGCGCTCGTGCTGGTGGGCGAGGTGCTGATCGGGCTGGCCATCGGGATGCTCGCGACCATGCCGCTGGTGGCGATCCAGATCGCCGGCAGCATCATCAGCTATAAGCTGGGCCTCGCGCTGGCCCAGGTGTACAACCCCGAGTTCGATGCGCAGTCGGAAGTGATCGGCCAGATCCTGTACCTCATGGGCCTGGCGATCTTCATCCAGGTGGGCGGGCTCGAGCACATGGTCGTGGCGGTCATGGACACCTTCGCTACGCTGCCCCCCGGGGCGGCCTGGGTCGACGT
Organism: Phycisphaerales bacterium JB064; assembly: GCA_044439825.1. Lineage (GTDB taxonomy): Bacteria > Planctomycetota > Phycisphaerae > Phycisphaerales > UBA1924 > JAHCJI01. The sequence goes on from JBITAB010000259.1 coordinate 6,152, forward strand.
GGCGCCGGTGCACCTGCTGGCGACATTGCTCGATGCGGCGTTCATCGTGGGCCTGCGCATCGCCATGCCCGTGCTGCTGATGGCCACACTGGCAAGCCTGGCGATGGGCGTGCTCATGCGCACCATCCCGCAGATCAACATCATGACCATCGGCTTTGCCATCCAGATCGTGCTGGGGCTGAGCGTGCTTGCGGTGTCGATCGTGGCCATCGGCGATGTGGCTGGCGACGCGATCATCGACGGGCTGGGCGAGATCTACCGCTGGGCGCGCACGCTCGGCGAGCCCGCGGCAACACTGACGCTGGGAGGCGGCCATGGCTGACGATCCCGGCGAGAGGACCGAGCAGCCCACCGAGCACAAGCTGCGCAAGGCGCGCGAGCGCGGGCAGGTGGGCAAGAGCCAGGACTTCGGCGCCGTCATCATGATGGCCGGCGCGGCGATCCTGCTGGCCGTGCTGGGCATGACGGGCATCGGCCTGCTCTCGGGCATGATGCGCGACGTGCTGGCCGGCGCCGCGCCCGGGCACGCTGTGGAGGTGCGCGACATCCCGCGCACGCTGATCTGGGTCGGCGTACGAGGAGCGATGATCCTGCTGCCCACGATGGCGCTGATGTTCCTGGTGTCGCTGGTGTCGCAGATCGTGCAGGTGGGCTGGTCGATCTCGCCGCAGGCGCTCACGCCAAAGCTCGATCGCCTGAGCCCCGTCAGCGGCTTCAAGCGCGTGTTCGGCACCAAGGGCTGGGTGAAATTTGGCATGGACCTCACCAAGCTGGTGCTGGTCTCCATCGTCGTCGTCTTCGTCATCGCGCGATGGGTGCCCGCGCTGGCGGGCATGCCGCTGATGGACCTGAAGACCGCCACGATCCTGAGCCTTCGGGCGATCATCGAGCTCGCGGTGTGGATGCTGGCGGCCCTGCTGATCATCGCCTTCGCCGACCTGCGCTACCAGAAGTGGCAGCACAAGAGCGACAACAAGATGACCAAGCAGGAGGTCAAGGAAGAGCAGAAGTCGATGGACGGCGATCCGGAGATGAAGCAGCGCCGCGGCCGCTTCGCCCGCGAGATCGCCATGCAGCGCGTGCAGCAGGACGTGCCCGGCGCCGACGTCGTAGTCACCAACCCCACGCACTTCTCGGTGGCCCTCAAGTATGACAGCGACACGATGGCCGCCCCGAAGGTCGTGGCCAAGGGCGCCGACTACGTGGCCCTGAAGATCCGAGAGGTCGCCCGCACGAACGGCGTGCCCGTGGTCGAGCGCCCACCCCTGGCTCGGTCGCTGTATCGCGGCGTAGAGGTCGGCCAGGCCATCAGCCCCGAGCACTACGAGGCCGTGGCCGAGGTGCTGGCGTACGTGTACCGGCTTGA
>JBITAB010000260.1:0-2693 GCA_044439825.1 Phycisphaerales bacterium JB064
TCCGCGTCGATGCTCCTGGCTCTGGCGGCCGCCACCGCGAGCGCCCAGAGCGAGTTCTACCTCCACCTGCTGCACCACAACGACGGCGAGAGCCAGCTCATCAGCGCGGGCTCGGGCGCGCTGGCCGACTTCGGCGGCGTGGCCCGCTTCGCCACCGTGGTGGGCGATCTGCGTGCCGAAGCCCAGGCCTTCCCCGCCGGCGACTTCGCCCGCGGCAGCCTGCTGATCACCAGCGGCGACAACTACCTGCCCGGGCCGGAGTTCTCCGTCAGCCTCGACCACGGCGTGCCCTTCTTCGACACCGTCGCGCTCGACCTGATCGGCTACGACGCCTTCGTCATCGGCAACCACGAGTTCGACTTCGGCCCCGACGTGCTCGAGGACTTCATCGCCGGCTTCAGCACCAACCCCGCGCCGTTCCTCTCGGCCAACCTGGACTTCTCGGGCGAGCCCGGCCTGCAGGCTCTGGTCGACGCCGGCCGCATCGCGCCGAGCACGGTCATCGAGGTCAGCACCGACATGGGCGTGCGTCGCGTGGGCGTCATCGGCGCCACCACGCCATCGCTGCCCTTCATCTCCAGCCCGCGCGGCGTTGGTGTGAGCGACGACCTGGTGACGATCATCCAGGCCGAGATCGACGCGATGACCTCCGACGGCGTCAACATCATCATCCTCTCGAGCCACCTGCAGGGCCTGACCGAGGAGTTGAGCCTCATCGGCAGCCTGCGCGGCATCGACGTGATCGTCGGTGGCGGCGGCGGCGAGCTGCTGGCTAACCCCGGCGACCTGCTCGTCCCGGGCGACACCGCCCAGGAGGTCGGCGGCCAGAGCGGGTACCCCATCTACGGCACCGACGCGGACGGCAACCAGATCCCCGTGGTCACCACGAGCGGCGATTACCGCTACATGGGCCGCCTGATCGTGGGTTTCGATGTCGATGGCAACGTCGTCGAGGTGCTCGATGAGTCGGGCCCGGTGCGCGTGTCGGGCATCGGCGACGATGCCGTGATGCCCGATGCCACGATCCAGTCCGAGGTCGTCGATCCCGTCGCCGCCGGTGTCGCGGCCCTGGCTGCCGAGGTCATCGGCACGAGCGAGGTGGACCTCGACGGCCGCCGCTCGCGGGTGCGCAACGAGGAGACCAACCTGGGCAACCTCATCGCCGACGCGTTCCTGCAGAGCGGGATCGAGCTCGCTCCGTCCTTCGGCGTGGCCACGCCCGACGTCGCCCTTGCGAACGGCGGCGGCATCCGCAACGACAGCGTCATCCCCGCGGGCGAGATCACGCTGCTGGACACCTTCAGCATCCTGCCCTTTGCCAATTTCATCACGGTGGTGCCGGCTGTGCCCGCCGATCAGTTCAAGGAGATCCTCGAGAACGCCGTCAGCCGCCAGGGCCTGAGCGATGGCCGCTTCGCCCAGATCGCCGGCTTCACGATGGAGTACGACTGGCGCCAGCAGGCCCAGGTGCTCGATAGCGACCTGATGGTCGTCACCCCGGGCCAGCGCGTCCGCACCGTCACGCTGAGCGACGGCACCGCCATCATCACCAATGGCGAGGTCGTGCCCGGCGCCCAGGACATCGACGTGGCCATCGTCGACTTCCTGGCTCGCGGTGGAGACTTCTATCCCTTCCGAGGGCGCGAGTTCACCAACCTGGGCGTGAGCTACCAGCAGAGCCTGGCCAACATGATCGAGCTGACGCTCATGGGCGACATCACCGCCATGGCCTACCCCGAGGGCGGCCAGGGCCGCATCGTCGAGAGCTGCTACGCCGACTACGACCTGGACGGCGAGCTGACGATCTTCGACTTCCTGGCCTTCCAGAACGACTTCGACGCCGGCGCTGCCGCGGCCGACTGCAACCGCGACGGCAGCCTCGACCTCTTCGACTTCCTGTGCTTCCAGAACGGCTTCGACGCCGGCTGCCCGTAAGCCGCTCGCTGCACACCGCCTAGGCTGACCGCATGACGCGGCACGTGCTGGGCTGGTCCATCCTGATGACTTTCCTGGTGCTGGCCGGGTGCGAATCGCACCTGGGCCAGCGTTTTATCACGCCGGCTCCTGCGGCCGAACTGCCGCGCGGGCCAGAGCTGGCGGCCGGGGCCGTGCAGCTTGGCGCCAGCGTCAAGGGCGAGCCCATCTACGCGCGCGAGCACGGCACGGGCCCGAGGCGTCTGCTGGTCATCGGGCTCATCCACGGCGACGAGGCCGCGGTGTACGAGTGTTTCGACGACCTGTGGCTGCGGCTGACCAGCGCGGGCTATGGCAACGAGTTCACCCTCGCGGGCATCGCCACGATGAACCCCGATGGCTACGCCCAGCGTCGGCGCGGCAATGCACGAGGCGTCGACCTTAACCGCAACTGGCCGGCCAGCAACTTCCGCCCCTCGGCCCGCCACGGGCCAGAGGCGCTCAGCGAGCCCGAGGCCGCGGCGGTGCACCGCTACATCGAGCGGTTCAGGCCCGAGGCGGTCATCGTCTTCCACTCGACGGCCGGCGGGCCGTTCGTCGATCCTGACGGGCCCGAGCCCGCGAGCAGTTCGCTGGCCCAGGCCTTCGTGCGATCGGCCCAGACGGTCGACCCCGCGTGGCGCGTGAACGCCGAGTTCACCAATCCCGCGGGCTCGATGGGCACGTGGTTCGGCGTCGGGCTCGGGCGGCCGATCCTCACCGTGGAGCTGCGGCCCGAC
>JBITAB010000260.1:2793-7462 GCA_044439825.1 Phycisphaerales bacterium JB064
GCCAGTTCCTTGATGGCCGCCTCGAGCTCGGGCAGGCGCGGGTCCTCGCGCGGGTCGTGATGGCCGCTGGGCGAGGCCAGGAAGATCGCCATCACCCCGCCGGGGGCAAGCAACCGCCAGCACTCGGCGAGCTGTGCCGAACGCTGCGGCCCGGGCGCGGGCAGGCGGCGGTGGATGATGCCGTCGAAGGCGCCGTCGAGCTCGCCCGTCAGCGCCGCGGGCGTGGCGATGGCGCCGCTCAGGTCGCACACCTCCAGCGCGGTGTTGGCCGGGTTGTAGCGGTGCCGCGCGTAGCGCACGCTCGCGGGGTCGGGCTCGAGGGCCACCAGCGCGCCGGTGGGCCCCAGACGCTCGCTCAGCCAGGCCGGCCCGTGGCCCGTGCCGGCGTGCAGCAGCAGCACGCGGTCGCCCGGCCGCATGAGCGGGTCGATGACGCTGAACTCGCCCAGGTCGCCCGCGCCCAGCAGGTCGGCGATGGGCCGGCTGCCGCTGACCTCGAAGACCATCTTGGCCCCGCCGGCGAAGCGGACTCGATACCGCTTGCCCAGCCCGCGCGAGAGCGCCCGCCGCAGCGGCATGGCGTCCAGCTCCTCGTAGCGCACGCCCTGGATGAGCGCGACACGCCGCGTGCGCGTGAGCGCGATCAGCCAGCGCCAGAGGCGAGAGCGCGCCGCGCCGGGCGAGCCCTCGGGCTGGTCGAGCCGGCGGCCGGTGGTGTTGCGATAGCCCAGCGGCTTGGTGTTCATGCGAGCCGACCAAACAGCGTCATTGGCGGTGGGGGTGGTGCTGGTGGGGCGACGGGCTTCGAAACAACCACGGGCGCACGCACCGGCCCCTCGATGGCCACCCATCGCGTCGGCTGGTCGGGCCCGGCGATGGTGCGGGCGTAGTTGGCCCCCTCGTGCAGCTCGCCCACGATCTCCGGGCTGTTGCACTCGCGCGACAGGTGCAGGAACACCGCGTGCGACGCGGGCGAGATGGCCTCGGTCGCGCTCAGGCACTGCTGGTTGCTCAGGTGCCCGGCCCCGCCCATGATCCGCTGCTTGAGGAAGTCGGGCCGGCCCGAGCGCACCTGCAGCCTGGGGCAGTAGTTGCTCTCGATGGCCAGCACGCCCACGCCGCGGTGGAAGTCCACCAGCTTCTGGGTCACCTCGCCCAGGTCGGTCAGGTAGCCGAGCTCGCCGTCGGGCGTCGAGATGCGGAACGTCGCCACGCCCTCGGCGTCGTGGCTTGCCAGCCGGCTGGTGAAGCTCGCCGACGCGCACGGCTCGAACGCGTCCCTCTCAAAAGTCCTGAGTCTGCCACACTCGTGCAGCGGGTCGAGGCGTCGTTCCTTCGAGTGCGACGCGTGCACCCACAGGCAGGCGTCGCCGGCGAGCTTGCGTGGGATGGCGCCAACCCACGACGAGTAGAAGTGGTCGTGGTCGAGGTGGGTCAGCACGATGGCGGCCACGTCGGCCATGTCGTGCCCGAGCGCTCCGAGGGCCATCGCCGTGCGCTTGGGGCTCAGCCCCGCGTCGATGAGCACCAGCCTGCCGTTCGCTGTGCGCAACACCGCGCAGTTGCCGCTCGAGCCGCTGGCCAGCACGCACAGGGCGCTGTTGTGCTGGTTGCTCTCCTGCATCGCCCCTCCCTGGGCTTGCGCTCACGCAGTGAAGTATTCAGCCAGCCAACTCAGCTCGACACCTTCAGCCAGACCACTCAGCCCGACCGCCGCGTGTTGCGGCCCGCGCCGCGGCCCACGCCGCGCTTGCTCTCGGCGATGAAGTCGGCCATCTCCTGCACGTAGGGGTCCTTCTGGCCCTGCTCGCGCAGCCTTGTCAGCGCCTCCTCGCGCGGCAGGCTCTTGCTGATGACCGTGCGGAAGGCGTATCGGATGGCGTCGATCGAGTCCTTGGGCACGCCCGCGCGGCGCAGGCCCACCAGGTTCAGCCCGTTGGTCGCGTTGATCTGGTCGCACAGGCAGAAGGGCGGCACGTCCATCGCCGTCGCCACGCCGCCGGAGATGATCGCCATGCGGCCCACGCGGCAGAACTGGTGCACGGCCGTGTTGCCGCTCAGGATCGCCTTGTCGCCCACCGTCACGTGGCCGGCCAGCAGCGCGCTGTTGACCAGGATCACCCCGTTGCCCACCACGCAGTCGTGGCCCACGTGGCTGGCGACCATCAGGTAGCACTTGTCGCCGATGGTCGTGGGGTGGGCGTCGGTCGTGGCCGCGTGCACGGTCACGTGCTCGCGGATGACGCAGCCCGAACCGATCACCACGCCCGGCGTGGGGTCTCCGGGCGAGAACTTGAAGTCCTGCCCGGGCATGCCGATCACGGCGTAGGGGTAGATCAGCGTGTTCTCGCCGATGGTGGCCGGGCCCTCGATGTGCACGCTGGCCATCAGGCGGACGCCCTTGGCGAGGGTGACGCCCGGGCCGACGTGGCAGCGCGGGCCGACGACGACGCCCTCGGCCAGGGTGGCGTCGGGGTCGACATGGGCCGAGGGATGGACCTGGGCGGACTGGTGCTGGGTATCGGAGGCGGTGGACATCACCCAATCGTAGTGAGGGCGATGGCCGGTGGGCCAGCGCTATCGTCACGCGTGAAGATGGCTTCAGAGAACGCGCAGCGGCCGGTGGAGCCGTCCGATGGCCCCGGGATCGGCTCGCTTGTCTCAGACGTTCCCGGGCTGGACGTGATCGACCTCGGCCGCATGGGCTACACCCAGGCCCTGGACATCCAGCGGGCCCGCCAGGCGGAGCTCATCGAGGCCCGAGGCACGCCAGATGGCGCCGTGGGCACAATCTACCTGGTCGAGCATCCGCCCGTCATCACCGTCACCAGCCGGCCCTCGGCCGCCGGCCACGTGCTGGCCAGCGCCGAGCATCTTGCCAGCGTGGGCGTCGAGGTGCACGCGACCGACCGCGGCGGCGACGTGACCTACCACGGCCCGGGCCAGATCGTGGCCTACCCCATCCTCGACCTCGAGCGGCTGGGTGGTTCCGCTGGTGCGGGCGAAGGGGTGGGCGACGAGACGGGCGGAAAGCCGCTGGGCCTGCACGGCTACATGCGCCTGCTCGAGCAATCGGTCATCGACACCATCGCCCACTGGGGCCTCTCGGGCGAACGCGACCCCTCGGCCACGGGCGTGTGGGTCGCTACTCCCGCAGGTCAACCGGCCCCCCAACCGGCCCCCACCTCGGCCAAAATCGCCGCTATGGGCGTCCGCGTCCGCAAGTGGGTCACGATGCACGGCCTGGCCCTCAACGTCGCGCCCGACCTGGCGCACTTTGGCCTCATCGTCCCCTGCGGCCTGGCCGGCCGCCCGGTCACCAGCATGCACGCCCTGCTGGGCGACGCCTCGCCGACATTCGACGAGGTAAAGCGCGTGCTGGCGGGGCGATTGGTTTCGCTCGTGTCCGAGCACGGCTTTCGGGTGTAGCGATTGGGCGATGTGCCCTGTGGGCCAGGCGACGGATACGAAGGGCGCCCCCCGACCTCGATAGCCTTAACACGGGCATCTCGCTGTGCTTCGTCAAAACTTACGTCAGACGAACCCCACGCCCGCGGCCGTAGCGTCCTCTTCCAGTTCGGTTCTTGCCCAGAATCGCGCGACACGCACGCATCCCCCCAATCAGGGTGGCCCGAGTGTTGGGCCCGTGGTAGCCTACAGACATGGGGGTATTCGAGAGCACAGCGTTCTTACTTGGGTTCTTGGCCGTCCAGTCCGGTGTGGGTAGCGTGCCAGGCACGGGCGATCCTCCCGTTACGCCTGCTGGCCCCGATGGCCAGCAGGTCGCGGCCGACCCGGTCAAACCGCTTGTTCCCTACCCGCACCCGCTGATCACCGAGGTGCTCTTTGCAGTGCCCACAAGCGGCGGAGACGCCAACAAGGACGGCACACGCAACGCCACGGGCGACGAGTTCATCGAGATCACCAATCCCCACGCAGAGGCCATAAGCCTCGCGGGCTACCGGCTGGTCGATCGGCACATGGGCCAGGAGGGCCGCTTCGGCTTCACCTTCCCCGACCTCATGCTCAAGCCCGGCCAGACCGCGATCGTCTTCAATGGCCTCGACGCAACTTGGACCGGCCCCGTGGGCGACACCCATCGCGCCCCGCCCGGGCCCAACCCGCACTTCGAGGGCGCCTACGTCTTCACGGCCAGCGTCACCAGCCGGTACATGGCCCTTGCCAACTCCGCCGACTTCGTGCTGCTCGAGAACGCCCTGGGCGTGCCCGTGCACGTGGTCGTGTGGGGCAATCCGGACCAGGCCCCGCCGCAGGACGCCTTCCACACCGACACCATCCAGGGCATCCCCCGGGCCAGCGTGCAACGCACCGGGCCCGACAAGCCCATGGCCGCCCACGACAGCATCGACCGCCAGCCGTGCAGCCCGGGCGTGGCCTTCCCAAAACCGCCGGTGGCGAGGACCGAGCCGGCCGAGTCGCCCTGAGCTGGAGTACACGAAACCGGCCCTTCGGGCGCTACCATGGGCCCGTTTCTGGCAGAGTTTCCCCGTGTTCTGGGAGCAGCGACCATGGCGTGGATCCCCAAGCCCTCGGCCACCACCAAGATCGAGCGGCGTGACGAGCCCTTTCTGACCCAGGCCATGCAGGACGAGCTGCGCGAGCGCTACCTGCCCCGCTACGAGACCACCCTGGCCGCCCTGCTGCCCGC
>JBITAB010000261.1:0-7462 GCA_044439825.1 Phycisphaerales bacterium JB064
CGGGAGTGTAGGGTGGCCTCGCCGAGCGATGTGACGGCGGCGCTGGTCATCTCTGCCGAAGCCGAACCCTGCTTGGAGGGCATCTGTTCCGTGGCGGCCTTGGCGAGGTCTGCCAGGCGGATCTTGTCGGCCGGTCGCGAGAGCGTGAAGCCGCCGCCGTTGTCGAGCTGGCGGACGAAGCCGTGGCGCTGGAGCGTTTCGATGATGCGCGTGGTCTGGTCGCTGGCCAGCGCGAGTTCGTCGGCAATATCCGATGTGCGCGCCGAGCGGCCGTCCTCGAAGCGCCGCGCGATCGCGGCGGCGGCATCGATCATGACACCCGGGCCGGCGAGCAACAGCGCGGGCTCGTCGGCGCCGTCTTCCTGGTGCACGCCGTCCTCGAGGCTCTGCACGCCGTAGGCGACCTGCAGGCCGAAGAGGATGATGAGCCACGTGAGGAAGATCCACAGCATGAAGAGCGGGATGAGTGCGAGCGAGCCGTAGAGGTTGGCGTAGGTGGAGGTGGAGCTCGTCGCGAAGCCGAGGTATTGCGTGAAGCCCCATTTGGCGGCCTCCCATCCCACGGCGGCGACCGTGGCGCCAGCGAGCACCGGGCGCAGGCGCAGCTTGCGGTTGGGCAGCACGATATAGGCAAGCGAGAGCAGGCCCGAGCTGATGGCCACCGTGACGAAGAAGCCCGCGGTGCTGACAACGAAGCGGCCGAAGGCGTCGCCGTCGCCGGCCATGGCGCGCACCCACTCGCGCACCTGCATGCCTACCAGGAAGGTGAACGCAATCAGGATCGCGCCGAGGGTGAGCAGCGTCCAGTATTGGGTGATGCGTCGCACCCAGCTGCGGCCCGACTGCGCGCGGCAGATCTGGTTGAAGCATCGCTCGACCTCGACGACCATGGCGAGCGCGGCGTAGATGAGCACGAGGCCGCCGATGAGGCCGATGGCGTCGAAGCGGATGTCACCCAGCTTTTGCACGACGACCTTGATGGCGCTGTCGAGGTCGCCCGGGATCGCCGGCTGTTCCTGTTGGTCTTCGGTATCGGCTGGCTCGCCGGCTTCGTCGGTCGGTGGCGCTTCGCCGGATGGCGGCGGGGGCTTGGCGGATTGGCCCGTAGGCAGGCCCGCCGAGAACATGATCATGTTGAGCTGTACGAAGAGGTTGTCGGCCTTTTCCTGATCGGTGGGAATGCCCGCGGCCTTCTTCTCGTCTTCGACCTCGGCCTCGATGACCTCGGCGATGCCCGTGAACTGCATGGCCTGGCCGACGATGCGCTCCAGGTCGGCGTCGGACACGAACATGCGGATGATGACCACCGCGACGATGGAGATCGGCAGCAGGCCGAACAGTGTGCGGTAGGCGAGAGCGGCGGCCATCTGCGGCAGGCGGCTGCGCAGCAGCGAGCGCAGGGCCATGCGGCTGACGTGCGTGGCGCGCGCCATCTCGCCCGCGTCGGGCAGCCTCAGCCAGTCTGGGAGTCTTGACATGGGCTAGCGAGGCTCCCGAGCCTTGGGACGCGTGGTGCTGCGAGGCGGGCGCTTGCCCTTGTCTGCATCGATCAATCCCACCGCGATCTTGAGGGCTTTGAGCTCGCTGGGCCTGATATCACGCCAGTGGCCCCGGCGGAGTTCGGCCAGCTTCACCGGGCCGATGGCCACGCGCTCGAGCTTGCGAACGGGGCAGCCAACGCGGGCGAGCACGCGGCGGACCTCGCGGTTGCGGCCCTCGGTCAGCGTGATCTCGAGGTGGGCGCGGTCGCGCAGCTGCTTGGTGATGGTGACCTGCACGCCCTGGGTGCGCTCGGCGCCGCGGGTCTTGCCCTTGGTGCGGTGGGCGAGCACGACGCCGCGCTCGAGGGACTCGAGGCTCTCGTCGGTCATCACGCCGCTGACGATGGCGCGGTAGGTCTTGGGGATCTCGTATCGCGGGTGTGCCAGGCGGTTGGCCAGTTCGCCGTCGTTGGTGAGGATGAGCAGGCCCGTGGTGTCGTAGTCGAGCCGGCCCACGGGGAAGAGGCGCGGGGCGAGGGGGTGCTGGACGATGTCCATCACCGTGCGGCGGTCCATGCCCGGCTCGTCTGCCGCGGTGGTGAGCGTGGCGGTGGGCTTGTTGAAGACGACCGTGACCGATTGCTCTGGCCTGCGGATGCGCCGGCCGTTGACGCGGATGTCGTCCTTGCGCGGGTCGGCGAAGGCGGGCAGGTCGGTGATGATCTGGCCGTTGACCTCGACCATGCCCTCGCGGATCAGGTCTTCGCACGCGCGTCGGCTTGCGACGCCGGCGTCGGCGAGGATGCGTTGGAGGCGTTCGAGGCCCTTGGGGGCTGTGGATGTCTGCTTGGGTGATGGCACGCAGGATGGTACGCGGGGCGCGGTGTGGTCCCTGTGGCTCTGCGAGCAGAACTCAGGCCGGCGTCGCGTCGGACCAGCCGGCCATCTCGTCGATCACGGCGCGGACCAGCTTGGCGAGGCTGAGGCCCTCGGAACCCGTGTCCTGGGCGTCGTCGGCATCGCCCTTGATCAGGGCGACCCATCGCTTCTTTCGCTCGGCGGGAGGCTGGGGCTTTTGGGGGCCGAGGGCGCCGATAAGGCTCGGCATCGATCGCGCCGCGTCGGAGTCAACGGCCCGCAGGCCAAAACGCTCGAAGCGGCGCTCCGGGGCTTCCTCGGTCAGCAGCAGGCTGACGGCGCTGTGGCGGACGTCGGATGCGATGGTGGCAAAGAGCGCGTCGATCGCGGCCTTGCTGCCCTCGAGAATCTGGAAGAAGTGGGTGTGGTTGAACCACAAACAGCCCGTGACACCCAGGCTTCGGTTCTTGGCGATGGCCGGCAGGACGATGCCGTCGACGATGTCCTCGTCCGACACGCCATGGGCACGTTTACTTATGTATGCGAGTTGGTAGATGTTGGTACTCATAACTTTCCGCCCCTCCTAGGCGTTGGCTCTCTTTTTGGGGTCATGCTGGGTACACTGTCCGCCAAGCGCGGAAACGCGCCAGGGAATAGTGGAGGCCCCATGACCCGGTCGGCGGACAATGGACAGAAGGTTCAGGATGCGGCCGTCGAGGCCGCTCGGGCGGCGATGGAAGGTCTTGACGTGCTGGTCGCCCACGGGAGCGATCACACGCTGAAGGCCCTGGTGGCGGCGGTGCAGCGCAGGCACACGGTGCTGTGCACGTGCGGCACCGTTGCCGAGGTGCTGGAGACGGCCGAGCAGAACAAGCCCGACCTCATCGTGACCGGCGTCGTCTTCCCCGACGGCGACGGCATCGACGCGGTGCTCCGTATCGGCCAGGAGGAGCCCGTGCCGACGGTGGTCGTCGCCGAGCGACGTTCGCTCAGCCTGGTCGAGAAGGCCATGCGAGACCACGTGATGGCCTACCTGATCGAGCCGATCGACCCGGTCGATCTCGAGGCGGCGATCGTGGTCGCCCAAGCGAGGTTCGAGCAGTTCCGCGTGCTCGCCAGCGAGGTCGATTCGCTCCGGCAGGCTCTCGACGATCGCAAGGTCATCGAGCGTGCCAAGGGGGCGATCATGGCCGACCGGCATATCGAAGAGCAGGAAGCCTTTGCGATGCTGCGCAGCCGTGCGCAGAACGCGCGGATGAAGATGGTGGATCTTGCCCACGGCGTGCTCGAGCACGGCCCCGAGTATGCGCCCAAGCCAACGAACAACTCCAACCACGCCGCCAAGGGCGTGGAGGGCGAGCCTGTCTAGGCCCGAAGTGGAGGTTGCCGCGATGCTCTGCATGTAGACCTGCCAGGGTTTTTGGGTCGTGATCACGTCAAGAGGGCTTGACGCGATCCGTCTCTGGCGTCGTCGGCAGAGGGAACATGCAAACAGTTGGCCGGGCAACCCCCAATTTCAAGTACTAACCTGTACTCCAGTGGGTAATCCCCCGTATGCAACGGGCGAAACGCCCGGACTCGGCACTTCTACCGACCTCTCTTGAGCATCTTCAAGACCTTCCTCGACGGCCTCCGCGGCCTCTTCGCGATCTCCGGCGTCATCTTCAGGATTTGCCGACTCGGTCTCGGCCAACGGCTCGAGGTGGAGCTTGCCGAGCACGCCGAAGTGGTCCGAGCCCGGCAAGCGCACCCGTTCGAGCCCGCCGATGGCAAAGCCCGGCGCGACGAAGAGGTGGTCGACCGGGTATCGCAGCAGCGGGTAGCCCGCGTGATAGGTGTTCAGCAAGGCGCGGCCGATGCGAGGGTCGAGCAGCCCGCTCAGACGCCGGAAGAGGCGTGTGGTGTGCGACCAGGCGACGTCGTTGAAGTCGCCCGCGACGACCCAGTTCTTGCGTGGCTGCTCGGCCATGTGCTTTGCGAGCAAGACGAGTTCGCCGTCGCGCACGCGGCTGTCGCGGCGTTCCTCTCCCGTGCTGTCACGCAGGCCCGGGGGCGTGGGGTGCAGGCCCACGAAGTTGATCTCGCGACCATCGGGCAGTTCGATGTCTGCAAAGATGGACGGGCGGCGTTCCTCGATGATGTGGTCGATGCGTGAGTCTTTGAGCGGCAGCTTGCTCCAGAGCGCAAGGCCGAGACCCTCGCCCGAGATGTCCTCGATGCGGTGCTGGTACTTGTCGCTGAGGTCCTCAAGCTCTCGGCGCCAGGTGTCGTTGACCTCGATGAGCAGCAGCACGTCCGCGCCGGCTTCGGCGATGGTCTTGCTCATCTCCTCGTACTGGCTGCTCTCGTAGCAGATGTTGGCGACGAGGAAGGTGATGGTGGATCCGTTGCCGGCGGGCGCGAGATCCCCGACGTCCTTCCGCCAGAATCGGCTGTAGGGGAGGAACAGCGCGAGCCCCCACAGGGCCATGATCACGAGCAGGCCGAGCACGATCATCGACTCGAGTACATGGGCGTTGCGGGCGATCAGGACGAGCAGTGGGATCGCGGGTACCACGGTGAGGGCGGCCAGTTGCAGGCGCGGAAAGTCCCACATCCGCACGAACCACTGTCCAGTGCGGATGAACGGCGCGATCATCAGCAGCGCGAGCACGCCCACCAACACGACGGCGGACCACCACAGGATGGAGTCGAGCATGGCACATCTCTCCCATGCCGGCCCCCCGACCGGTTGTGATGCTAGGCAAAACCAGCAGCGACCCGCCCCGGGGAGAAGGGGCGGGCCGCTACGCGAAGGAACACTCTATCAGGGACTCCGCGACAGTTCGCCGGGGGAATCAGCAGCCGGCGTCAAAGGCGTTCTGGAAGGCCAGGAAGTCGAACAGCGTGAGGCTGCCGTCACCATCAAAGTCGGCCGCAGCGTCGCCGGCATCAAAGGCGTTCTGGAAGGCCAGGAAGTCGAACAGCGTGAGCTCACCATCGCCATCGAAGTCGGCCGCGCACGCGGTGCCGCCGAAGGTGATGTCGTCGATCAGGATGCGGGGCAGGCTGAAGTCGTCGCCAAAGGTGGCGTACAGATGCAGCTCGTCGAACTCGACGCCCGAGATCGAGAGCGTGCCCAGCGCGATGTTGTCGCGGCCGCCCAGGTCGCTGATGGTGATCGGGTCGGCGCTGCCGACGACCTCGCCCAACTGGATGGCGTCGAGATGGAAGACGATGCCGCCCCACGGGCCGTTCTCGTAGTAGGCGATGTCCATGGTGACGCTGGTCTGGTCCTCATCGAGCACGATGGTGGCCGAGGAGATGCGGCCGATGGACAGGTTGTCGCCGGGCACGAACGCGTTGCCGAAGGTCAGCGCCTTGTCGGGGCTGCCCCACTCGGGGAAGTCGTTGTAGAAGAAGGTCGCGTCCTCGATGGTGACCTCGTCGAACTCCTGCGGGCCGAAGGTCTCGCCATCGGGGAAGACGCCCGACACCTGGTTGATGTCCTGGAAGAACATGCCGGCGTACTCGAACGTCTTGCCGTAGAAGCCTTCTTCCAGGTCCTCGAAATCGACGGTCTGGGCCATGGCGGCGGTGGGGGCGGCCAGCAGGCCGGCGGCGATGATGGTGCGGATGGTGCTCATATTTCGTTCCTCCAAGGTTCTCGGATTGCCCCCACCGATTCACATGTGATGTTTCAGGCCTCCAGCCATTCCGGAGGCTCTGGCAGGTCGTGGCTGATCATGACGGACGTGGACAATGGCGGATAGGCCATGCGCACGCGGTACAACTCGAACTCGTCGGTGTTCCACCCGCACGCGTCGAAGGTGTAGCGCAGCAGCCTGGCATAGCCGGGCGCGTCGGGCGAGTGCACGCTCGCGAGCCCCTTGCCCAGGTGCTGCACCTGCTCTGGCACGCGGATGCGGTCTTCCTCGTCGTGCGTGAATGGCTTGCCAAGCTCGCCAAAGACGCACAGCTCGCGATGGACGCTCTGGAAGAGGTCCTTGTGCACGAAATGGTCGTAGATCAACGCTTCGGTGGGCGTGCCCACGCCCGTGCCGAAGTGCGCGCGTTTGTCGTTGGGCGTGGCGAAAGCGGGCGCGAGGTTGCGCACGACCTCGCCCGTCGTGACCGTGATCTCGCCGATCTGGCCAATCTCGCCCGGCAGGATCTCGTCGAAGACGGTGCCCGTGCCCGTCTCCCGGCGTTCGAGGCGCGGGAGGGGTGTGGTCGAGAATTGTCCGATGATGGGCACACCGCCGGCGTGCCTGGTCGTCTCGGGGTCGAGCGGCGTGCGGACGGGGCCCGTGGGCGGCGCGTTGTCTCGCATCACCGTGCCCTGGCCGATCATCCAGCGCGTGTCGGGCTTGGTGCGTCGCAGGCCGATGATGCTGCGGGCCTGGGCGATGTCGAGCCAGCCGCGTTTGTCTTGCGAGGGCGCGATGACGGAGAAGGCGACCGTCGATCGGGCCTGGACGCCCCAGATGTAGCCGTTGCCCTCGAAGGCGCGCTGGCGCCAGCGGACGTCGATGTCCTCGCTCGGCCGCGCGATGCACGACTCGAGGAGCATGTCCATGGCCGTGCGGTTGCCGGCATGGGTCTCGACGAGGGTCTCGAACCGGGCGGATGCCTCGCGGACGCGGTCGAGCAGGTCGGGCTGGACGCCGTTGTCCAGGGCCGAGCGGACCCAGGTGTCGATGCCCTTGGGCGTGGGCATGTAGCGGGCGGAGTAGAAGGGGTCGTCCCCGTAGGCGACCTTGGTGAGCTGCCACGCAAGCTTTCGGTGGATGCCGAAGCCCTGGCAGATGTCGGGCAGGCCTGTGCCCGGGCCGCACTTGCTCTCGATGACCTGGGCGAAGAGGTCGCGGATCTCCGCGACCACCGCCGTGGTGTCATCCTGGAAGCGATCGGCCATGGTTGGAGGATACCACAGGATCGGTTTGTAACAACAACTGTTTCAGAAACTGGTATCGAAATTGTGGTTATTCGGACGTAAGTGAAAACAAACACCCAACAAATGGGTGTTTTTCTGTAGTCATAATCCAATGAGATGCCGCCGGGTAAGAGTCACGCGGCGGCTTGGGATGAAAGCGGAGAGGGGGGGATTCGAACCCCCGTGACGGGTTGCCCCGCCAACACGG
>JBITAB010000262.1:0-7431 GCA_044439825.1 Phycisphaerales bacterium JB064
TCTTCCGATCTGACTGGAACATGCCGACGATGGACGGGCTGACGTTCCTCAAGACGTTCCGTCAGAGCAACAAAGTGACGCCCGTCATCATGGTGACGACCGAGAGCGAGAAGGCCCGGGTCATCGAGGCGATCAAGGCCGGCGTCAACAACTACGTCGTCAAGCCCTTCACGCCTGACCTGCTCAGCCAACGCATCCAGGAAACCATGGCCAAGTGCTCGGCCGCCTAGCGCACCGGCACTGACCGTCGTGAGAATCGATCGTGCGTACCGACGCGCTGGAGAAGCTGGCCCGCCTCACAGTCTCACCCGATGGGCTGCGGGCCACGCTCCAACTCCAGCCAGGCCTTGAAGCTTCGGATATCACGCCCGAGGCGATCGAGGCCATCCTCATCTCTCGCGGCGTCCGCGCCTCGAAGATCACCCCCGAGTCCGCCGGCGCCATCGCCAGGCAGATCATCGACGCACCTACCGAGCCCGCAGAGGCTGTCGTGGCCGAAGGCGTTGCCCCCATCGCCGGCGTCGACGGACGCTTCGAGCTCGACGAAACCCTGGCCGAACGCGCCAAGACGCCCACCAACGAAGGCGGCGAGACCGAGTTCGATCACTACGCACGCTCGGCCTTCATCATCGTCGAGAAGGACGAACGCGTCGGCACCGTCTACCCACATAGCGAAGCCCAGGACGGCATCGACGTCCGAGGCAAGATCATCAAGGCCACGCCTGGCCGGCCTTGCCCGCTCACGTTCGACGACTCTGTCGATGTCCGCAACGACGGCTCCGTGATCGCCCTCCGCAAGGGACGCCTCGAGCAGACCCCCACACGGCTGGGCGTCGAGCCCGTCCTCGAGATCGAGGAATACGTCGACTTCAGCACGGGAAACGTCTCGTTCCCCGGCGACGTCATCATCCGCAAGGGCGTGCGAGACTGCTTCACGGTCGAGGTGGGTGGCGCCCTTGAGATCATCGAACTCGTCGAGGCGGCCATCATCGTCGCCAACGGCAGCGTGATACTCCGCCGCGGCATGGCCGGAAGAGGCAAGGGCCAACTCTCCGCCGGCGGTGACCTCGAAGCACGTTACCTGGACGGCGCCGATATCAAGGTCGCCAACGATCTCAGGGTGCAACGCGAGCTCACCAACTGCGTCACCCACGTCGGCCGCAGCATCCACTCCGCCTCGTGCAGCGTCATCGGCGGAGAGCTCTGGATCCGCTTCGGCGGAGTTGTCCGCTCCATCGGCGGCGAAGCCGAGGCCGAAACACTCGTGCGGCTCGGTGTCGATCCGACCCTCGATGATCGCGCCAAGCAGCTTATCGACCTGCTGCCCCAGGCCACCAACCGCCTGGCACGCGCAAAGCAGGAACTCGCCGACCTCCAGAAGATGACCTCGAAGCTCACGCCGACCCAGGCCGAGACCATGACCAGCCTGCAGTTCGAGATCATCTCCAACCAGGCCCGCCTGCCCGCCATCCGCAACGCCATCGAACGCGTGCTGATGGCCTACGCCAGCCTCAACGGCGCTTCGCTCAACGTCGAACGCTCCATCATGCCGGGCGTCACGATCGCCATCGGCGCCAGGGCGGCAACCGTCCGAGACACCATCAAGGGCCCCGTCATCATCGCGATGGACGAACGCGGCGCACTGGTCATCAAGGACCCCAACTCGGGTTCCAGCATGCCCCTGGCGTCAAAGGCCAAGCTGCACCCCGCGCCAGGCTGCGTCGACCTCGACGAACTGCAACGCTGGCGCGATAGCGCCGCGCTGCGGGACGAAACCAAGGCCGCCTGAGGCCATCACTGGCCGCCGTGCTCTAAGGTCAATATAACTTTCAATCCAGGTGAGTTTTTAGTTGTGAAGCCGGCCATCGATGCCGCCGATGATCCACATTGGAGGGAGCCCATTGTCGTCTGCGATTCCCGTGATCTACTGCCCTAATCACGGAGGCTCCACACATGAAGCGGTGGCCCTACATGCGATCCGAACCCAAGTCGCCCGATCCCAACCAGAAACGCCGCACGGGACGAATCTCGCCCGAGGGTGTCAAGTGTGATCTGGGAACCATCCTCGACCTGTCCGCCGGCGGCATCAAGCTGGCGGGCCGTGGGCCCAGGCCGGGCAAAGAGGGCCAGATGGTCCGCTTCCAGCTCGATTGGGGCCTGGCCAAGATGGACTTCGAGGGCCTGATCTGCCGCGTCGAACGCCGCCCCCTCTTCGGGTGGACCGCCGGCATCCGCTTCGAAAACCTGACACCCGCCCGCAAGCAAGCCCTCTCCAAGGCCTCGATGATGGCCGCCAGCGGTGAGATCACCGACTGGTGCCGAGCGGGCTGAGCTCACGCAACCCCGCCGCGCATGCCTCCCAGGCCTGCGCGGCTTCGTGCGCTTGCTGAGCAGCAATGCCCAGGTGGAACACCGCGCGCACGCGGCCGTCACCCTCCGAGAGCACGCCCACGCCGCGCTCCGCAAGCATCCGGCAGAACTCGTCGGCCAGCCTCTGCTGCGTCTCGATCGATTCGTCGGGCGACATCCGCGCAAAGACGATGTTCGTCTCGACGCCCGCCGGATCGAGAGCCATCCCAGGGCAGCGTGAGACCGCCTCTGCGAGCAGCCTGGCGTGGGCATGGTCCTCGGTCAGCCGCTCGACGTGATGGTCGAGCGCGTGCATGGCGCCCGCCGCGATCACGCCAGCCTGCCGCATCGATCCGCCCAGCATCTTCCGCCACCGCCGCGCGAGCGAGATGGTCTTCGCGTCCGCCGCCAGTGCAGAGCCGACAGGGGCGCCAAGCCCCTTCGAGAAGCACACGCTCACGCTGTTCGCATCGCGCACCAGCCGCGAGAGCGGCTGCCCGCTGGCGATATGCGCGTTCCACAGCCGGGCGCCATCGACATGGAACCGCAGGCCCAGTTCCTTCGCCTCCGCCGCGATCGCGTCGATGGCCTCAACAGGCCACACATGCCCGCCGCCCTTGTTGTGCGTGTTCTCGATGGCCACGAACGTGGTGGGGGGGCAGTGCTGGTCCTCGAAGCGCACCGCTCGACGCAGCGTTTGCGGCGTGAACACCCCGCGCTCGCCTGGCACCATTCGGATCGAGCACCCGGCGATGGCCGCGTAGCCGCCCGTCTCCCAGTGGTAGATGTGGGCCTGATCGTGCACCACGATCTCGTCGCCGGGCCTGGTCTGCGTCTTGATCGCCAGCAGGTTGGCCATCGTGCCGCTGGGCACGTAGATCGCCGCCTCCTTGCCCAGCATCTCGGCCACGCGCGCCTCGAGCGCCCGCACGGTCGGGTCGCCCTCCTGCACGTCGTCGCCCACGCTGGCCCGGGCCATCGCCTCACGCATCGCCTCGGTCGGCCGCGTCACCGTATCGCTGCGCAGATCGATCGCAAGCTCACCAACACCAGCGCCCATGGCGACACCCTCCTCTGCTTACGCGCTCGTCCGGCTCGGCGGGGCCGTCTCGAACGGCTCCTCGCGGATCCGGCTGCGCACCGCGGGATCCTTGGCCAGCGCAAAGAACGCCGCCGTCCCGCACCCGGCGATCAACAGGCACGCCCCATAGGTCCAGGCGCCCTCGTCGAACGCGAAGCCCGAACTGGCCGCGATCGTGTAGATCGAGACCCCGATCATCGGCGCCAGCGCCCCGCGCACGCCCGTGAGCGTCACATGCACGCCCATGTACTGGCTCTCGCGGCCCGGCGGCGCAAAATCGAGGTGGCCAAGATTCCACGCCAGCACACCGCCAGCGAACGCCGCCCCCTTCACCACGACCGCCAGCACCACCAACCATAACTGATCCAGCCAGACCCCCAGGATCATCAACCCAAGGTTCACCAGGAACGCCCAGCTGTGGATCGTCCGAAACCGCACGATGTGCGTGTGGTCGAGCAGCTTTGCCCACAGCGGGATGAACAGCGGCATCAGCCCCAGCGGGATCGAACTGGCGATCATGATGCCCGCAAGATACCCAAGCTCGAACTGCTCGCGCAGCACGAGCACCAGCGGCGCCATCGCCATCATGTTGCCAAGCCCGAGCATGAACTGGGCCGCCATGAACCGCGCAAAGGGCCGGTCCTCGCGCAACGTCCGCACGATCGCCCAGGGATTCAGCGACACGCTCCGCGTCGCGTCCCCCTTGCGCTCGCCGGCCAGCAGCGAGGCCTCGTGCCGCACGCGGATCTTCGAGTACTGCCACACCCCGACGCCCGCCAACGCGGCGCCGATCGGCAGCATGATGCGAAACGCCCGCTCGTCCAGGTCCATCGCCTGCCCGAGCCCCACGCCCAGCAACGCCAGCGTCAGCACCTGGATCGTCGCGAACTTTCCCGTGATCTGCGCCCGCACGTCCCGGCGATAGTTGTACCGCCACACCGTCGAGCGGATCGTCACCAGCCCCGCCCAGCACATCCGCCCGGCCACCACGGCCAGCGTCGTCATCGCCAGCCCCAGCCCGTTCCTCGGGCTCGCCGAGATCACCACCACCAGCACCAGGAGCGCAATCTGCAGCGCGTTCATGAACGGGATCTTGCGGGCCCCATGGCTCAGCTTCACCCACACAAAGCTCGTGATGTTCGCCATCGCCGGCGCCGCCGCCAGCACGCCCACCGCCAGGTTCAGCAGCACCCGGTCGACGCGGCCCTCATAGGCCACGCGCACCAGCACGCTGACGATCGCCCCCTCCGTGGCCGCCAGCGCAAAAGGGAGGAAGAGCGCCGCCAACGCCTCCCGCCGATAATTCGCCCGCGCCATCGCCGGCACCGACTCGGGCAGGAAGCTCCACAGCACCCGCATCGCCACCGACCGCGACGCCCGCTTCAGCGGCATCACGTCCTTCGGGCTCGGCAGCGGGGGGCTCACCGACCATCGTTCCCCCCATGCCGCCAAAGGCAAGCCCGACCGGGCCTTTCCTAGCCCCGGCCCGCCAAGGCCGACCGCCAAGCGAACTACAATGCCCATCCGGGCGACGCACCACCCCCGAATCGACCCCCAACCACAAGGGCCGCGACCTCCATGGACCCACAGATCCGGAACTTCTCCATCATCGCCCACATCGACCACGGCAAGTCCACCCTGGCCGATCGCCTCCTCCAGGCCACCAACGCCGTCAGCGATCGCGAGCGCCGAGAGCAGACCCTCGACGACATGGAGCTCGAGCGCGAACGCGGCATCACCATCAAGGCCTCGGCCGTCACCGTCA
The DNA here is from genome assembly GCA_044439825.1 of Phycisphaerales bacterium JB064. GTDB lineage: Bacteria > Planctomycetota > Phycisphaerae > Phycisphaerales > UBA1924 > JAHCJI01. Next base: position 5,196 of record JBITAB010000262.1, read on the forward strand.
TGCACCAGCACAACGGCCAGCCCTACATGCTCAACTTCATCGATACCCCGGGCCACGTCGACTTCGGCTACGAGGTCAGCCGCGCCCTCAAGGCCTGCGAGGGCGCCATCCTCGTCGTCGACGCCTCACAGGGCGTCGAGGCCCAGACCATCGTCAACGCCTACCTCGCCGTCGCCCAAGACCTCGAGATCGTCCCCGTCCTCAACAAGATCGACCTGCCCGGCGCACGCCCCGACGAGATCGCCATGGAGGTCGAGCAGGCCCTGGGCTTCCCCGCCGAAGACTGCCTGCGCGTCAGCGCCAAGTCCGGCATCGGCATCCCCGAGCTGCTCGACGCCATCTGCGACCGCCTGCCCGCACCCAAGCCGCCGGTGATGAAGCAGACCCGCGCCCTCATCTTCGACGCCGTCTACGACGACTACCGAGGCGTCATCGTCTATATCCGCCTCTTCGACGGCAAGCTCAAAACCGGCGACAAGATCCGCATGATGGGCCTGGGCCGCACCTTCGTTGTCACCGAGCTCGGCAAGTACACGCCCAAGCAGACCAAGACCGGCGTGCTCACCGCCGGAGAGACCGGCTACCTCATCGCCGCCATCAAGACCCTGGGCGACGTCCGCGTCGGCGACACCATCACCCTCGACATCGACCCCGCCCCCGAGGCCCTCGAGGGCTACGCCCCGCCCGCCCAGATGGTCTTCTGCGACTTCTACCCCGCCACCAGCGACAAGAAGGGCAACGACTTCGAGTCCCTCCGCGAGGCCATCGAAAAGCTCAGCCTCAACGACGCCGCATTCACCTTCCAGCCCGTCCACTCAGAGGCCCTGGGCTTCGGCTACCGCTGCGGCTTCCTGGGCCTGCTCCACATGGACATCATCCAGGAACGCCTCGAACGCGAGGGCGGCGTCGAGGTCGTCCAGACCGCGCCCACCGTCTCCTACCTCGTCGACATCCGCACCAAGGGTGGCGAGCGCGACACCATCGAGGTCCACAACCCCGCCGATCTGCCAGACCCCTCCATGATCCTCGCCATCAAAGAGCCCATCTGCAAGGTCGAGATCATGACGCCAAAGGAATACATCGGCGACATCATGACCCTCTGCCTGGGCCGCCGCGGCCTCTACAAAAACCAGCAGTTCATCAGCGACACGCGAGAGCTGCTCACCTTCGAGGTGCCCCTCGCCGAGATCATCTACGACTTCTACGACAAGCTCAAGAGCATGACCAGCGGCTACGCCACCATGGACTACGAGATCGACCGCTACCAGGAAGACAAGCTCGTCAAGGTCGACATCCTCATCAACGGCGAGCCCGTCGAGGCCCTCGCCCTCATCGCCCACAAGGAGCGGGCCGAAGGCCGAGGCCGCCAGCTCCTCGTCAAGCTCCGCAAGCAGATCCCACGCCACCAGTTCGAGATCCCCCTCCAGGCCGCCATCGGCGGCAAGATCATCGCCCGAGAGACCATCAAGGGCTTCCGCAAGGACGTCACCGCCAAGTGCTACGGCGGAGACGTCAGCCGCAAACGCAAGCTCCTCGAAGCCCAGAAGAAGGGCAAGGAACGCATGAAGAGCGTCGGCAGCGTCAACATCCCCCAGACGGCGTTCATGGCGGTGTTGGATACGAGTGAGGAGTAGGGGGCTAATACGGAGAGCAATTCAGTGAGTGAGCGCTCTAGTCAATGGGAAGCTATAGAAGTACTTCGTGGGCGGCCGGACGAGCTATTGTTGTCTGATCCAATTGCTCGCGCCTATGCGCGACTTATGCAGCACGTAAATACACTAGATACTCTCCACAGATCGTTTGTATTCGCTCTGAGGAGTCATACTGATGATAAGTTCGAAGAATTGCGGCGAACTGGTGATTTGTTGTGCCTCGCATCGATAGTGATTGGAATTCTACGAGAAGCCGCAAGGGCGTACGGTGATTCGTTCAGCGACATTGAGCGAATTGCTGAGGCCGATTCTCCCGAACTTCTGAAGGCAGTTCGAGATCTGCGATCGGAACTTGACTGGGAGAACAAGCAGTCGTTCTTGCATATTCATCTCAAGCCTGTCCGCGATTCAGTTGCCTTTCACGTCGGCGATGACGATGTAAGCAATGGTCTTAAAGACAACGCAGAGCAGGTTCAAGACTTGGTGTATTGGAAGGTGTATGCAAACGATTTCCAAGCTGTGCGATACACTGCTTTGGATGCTCGAGTTGGTAGACTAATCTACCCGTTTGAAGAGTCCGAGTC
>JBITAB010000263.1:0-1708 GCA_044439825.1 Phycisphaerales bacterium JB064
CCTCCCAGCACGCAGCTGTTCCTCTGGATGAGCACGATGCTGCGCCAGTGGTGGTGGGCCATCCTCGCCGGGGTCGTGCCCGGCGTGTTCATCCTTCGCTTCCTTATGCACCAGCCTGCGGTCGTCCGCGGCATGGAGCGAGGCCTGCTCCGCGCGCCGCGCGTGGGCGAGGTCGCACGCTCGATCGCCAGCGCACGCATGAGCCGCATGATCTCGCTTCTGCTGGCCAGCCATCTGCCGTTGCTTGATGTGCTCAGCCTGTGCGCGGGCTCGATGCGCAGCCCCGAGTATGCCGACCTGCTGTCCCAGGCCCACGACGCCGCCGAGGCCGGCCAGCCCATCAGTGCTGTCTTCGAGAACACCGAACTCGTGCATGGCTTGGTGCGCGAGGGCATGCGCACGGGCGAGCGCACGGGCCAGCTCGGCATGATGATGGGCAACGTGGCCGACTTCCTCGAGGAGGAAAACGAGGCCACGCTCAAGGCGCTCAGCGCGATCATCGAGCCGCTGCTGCTGGTCACCCTGGGCATCGTCGTGGGCGGCATCGCGACGAGCATGTTCCTTCCGCTGTTCGACCTGACCGCCTCGGCGGGGGCGTCTTGAGAGGATCGCACATGGCAGCCGTCCGTACGGGCATCGACATCTCGCCGACCACGATCACAGCCGCACAGGTGCGCGTCACGGACTCGCGGTGGGTCGTCCTGGCCCATGCCAGCATGAATCGCCGGTCGTCCGGGCCCGTGCTGGATCGCGAGGACGCCGTCGCCCTGGAGTCACTGCTGTTCCGCCGTGGGTTTACGTCCGCACCGTGCGTGATCAGCGCGCCCGAGAACGCGATCCGATCGACCACGCTCGAGCTCCCGCCGATCAAGTCGGGCGCACCAATCGATCAGCTCGCACGCGCCGAGTTTGCGCGACGGCACAAGCTCGAGGCCGACAGCTTCGAGCTCTCGTATTGGGCGCTGCCGGCATCCGGGCAGTCGCTTCACGTCATGGCGGTGGGCTGTGAGACCAGGCCGACGGACGAGGCCATCGGTGCTCTTGAGTCTGCCGGCCTGCTCGTGGCCGGGGTCGATGATTCCACCCGAGCGCTCGGCCGAGTGCTCGCGAGCGTACCGACGCTCGCGACGGTGCGGGTTGGCGCACGCCTCGACGCTTGGGGCGCGAGCATCGTCGTGCTCCACCACGGCACGGTGCTTTACATGCGTTCACCCAATGGGCTTGTTCTGGGACGCGACGCCATCGAGCATGCCGAGGCCGCGCAACGGCTGGGGGGCGAGATCGACGCGTGCGTGGCCTTCGCCAGGCACCGCTCTCGCAGCCACGCGCCGGCTTCCGTCAGCGTGCTCGGCCAAGCCGCGCAAAACGACGTACTGATGGACATGCTGGGACAGCGCTTCGGAGACGCCCTGGCACAGCCCGTGGCGCCCGACGGCTCGTCGCTCGATCCCGCCCTCGCCGTGGCGGTCGGGCTAACCCTCTTGGAGGACTTGGCATGAGCGGCCAGAACCTGCTGCCCAAGCATCGCCACGAACGCTGGCGCGTCCGCCGCTGCATGAACACGTGGGCGATGGGCTTGTTCACGCTGTCCGTGCTCGTCGCCGGCCTGATCGTCGGCGCGATCCTGACGCACCCGAGAGCGGCGGCCATGCCTGTCGGTCTCACGGACAAGATCGCACTCGAGCGTTCCGAGCTGGCCCTGGTCAAC
>JBITAB010000263.1:1808-7428 GCA_044439825.1 Phycisphaerales bacterium JB064
AACGCAGTTCAAGGCCATCCGTGCCGAACCGGTGCCCGGACCCGAACGATCATGGGTGGTTTCGATCGTTGGTGTCACGACTTCTCGTCAGACCCCGGCGGCCCTCGCAGAGAAACTGGACGCGACCGGGTTGTTCTCGAACGTGCGGCAAGGCCTCGGCCCGACGACGGCCGACCGAACGGACTTTGACTTCTATCTGGACTGCACCATCACGCCCGGAGCAGGCACATGACCGACACCGCCGCCAAACCTAAGCCCAAGCCCACCGCGAAGCTCACGAGTATGCACGTGCATGCCGCTGGCCTCGTCGGCGTGCTCTCGCTCGCCGGGCTGGCCTATGCGCTCGCCTACGTCCCAACGTCCAAGGCCATGGCGCAGGCCGAGTCGCAGCGTCAGGCGATCATCCGGGCGAACGAAGACGCCACAACACTTGCCAATGACCTCCGTGTAGCACGCGAGGAACTATCCTCACTCCAAGACGCAACGCGAGAGCTCGAAACCCGTAAGGATCCGCTCCTCGTCAGGATAACCGACAGCCTTGTGATGCACGCTCTGACGGTCGATAACCTGACCGAGAGCAGGCCTATGCCAGAGGGACATCTGGACCGAATCGTGCTCCAGGTCGATGCATCGGGTGGCTTCTCGGACATCGTCGCCTGGATTGAAGACGTCCATACCACGATGCGACGGATTTCGATCGACAGCTTGTCGATCATGCCCCAACCGGCCGACCAGACGGAACTCGTGCTCCAAGCGTCGCTTTCGGCCTATTCGCCGCAGCCCGCACCACCTCCGGGCGGACATCATGTTCCCCCGCCCCCGCCTCACGATGGTCCCCCGCCTGCTCGATAGCGCAGGTAATGGCACTCTCCAAGGAACGCAAGGTACTGCTTGGTCTGCTCGGATCCGCGGGCTTGATTCTGGTGGTCGATCAGGTCTTGCTCGGGCCACCCCAAAACGCCCAGGCCGAGTCGGCAGCCGCACTGCCGCAAACCGTTGCCACACAGCATCCGGTGGCCGAGGGACCACAGCCAAAACCGAAGCACGACTATGCCAAGGACGCCCAGGACATCGGAGACTGGAACGAGCGGCTGAAAGCTTCCCTCAAGGACGAAGCTGAGGGCGTTCCCGATCCATTCCAATCCGTCGTGCCAACAGCAGGATTGCCCACCACGCTTTCGGCGCAAGACTTCCAGCGCGAGCACAAGCTCTCGGCCGTGCTCACGAGCGGCGAGGTCAGCGTGGCCATGGTGAACGGGCGCGCGATCCGCATCGGACAGGAGATCTCCGGTTATCGGTTGCTGCGCGTCGATGCACGCTCGGCCGAGTTCGTGGCCGGCGACCAGATTGTCAAGCTGCTGCTGCCCACGCAGTCATCGGGCGGCTCCTGATCCCACTGTCTGTAGCGATTGTGCGGACGATTTGACCCGTTCTTGTTCGGTCGGGCTGGAGTGCCCGGCAGCGCACGCCGATGAGAGTGGCAAGCAACAGATCAGGCCTCGGAAGGCCACTGATCGGAGGTAGCACGATGGTTGGGATGATGCGGACGCAGCGGGCTGGCTTCAGCCTGATCGAACTGGTGATCGTGATCGCGATCTTGGGTATTCTGGCGGCCGTGGCCGTGCCTCGCATGAGCCGCGGCGCCGCCGGCGCCACGTCTTCACGCCTGCGGGCCGACCTGTCGACCATGCGCAGCGCGTTGGAGCTGTACTACGCCGAGCACAACAACACCTATCCGACCGAGGCGAACTTCGCCAACGCGTTGGTCAACCAGTACTCGGACGTGGACGGCAACCTGAACGCGACCAAGACCGGCGTGTTCATCTATGGCCCTTACCTGAAGGAGATCCCCACCATCCAGGTCGGGCCTCGCAAGGGCAGCAACGGCGTGGCGGCGGCAGACGCGGCCGGCATCGCCTGGCTGTACAACGAGACCACAGGCGCCATCACCGCCAACACGGCAACGGCGACCGATGACACGGGCACGCTGTACAGCACGTATTGATCCAGCCGGCCATGCTCGACAAGGCTTCACCCTTGTCGAGCTGGTCGTGGTTCTTGTGATTATCTCCGTAGCTGCGGGCCTCGCGCTGCCGGCATACAGCGGCGCGGTGGCCCGTTACCGCTTGCAGTCTGCCACGCACAACTTAAGTGCCGACATCGATCGCGCCACCGAGTTCGCACGCGCCACGATGACGCCCGTCACCGTCAGGTTCGACCCATCCACGCATCGTGTCACGTTTAACAGCCTGCCAGGCCGGCGTGATGCTGCGACAGACCACGTGCTCGACCTCCAGGCACACCCCAATGGCGCCACGATCGTGTCGGCCAACTTCTCGGGCCTCCAGCAGTACACGATCTCCGCCTTCGGCGTGCCCGACAGCGGCGGCGCCGTGGTGCTCAGCGGGGCCGGCACGACACGCACCGTGTCCGTTGATGCCTCGACCGGGGCCGTGGGGGTGACGCCATGAGGCCAGCACGCGGATTCACCCTCGTCGAGCTGCTCGTCGCCATGGCGATGTCGGCCACCGTCATGATCGGCGCCGTGGCCGCGATCGGCATCGGCGGCAGGGCCTTCCGCTCGGCCGCCGACGGCGTGCAATCGGCCGGCGCCATCGACGCCCTGGCCCAGATATCAGCGGACGTCGAGCTGGCCATCGCCTTCACCGAGCGCACCGACACCGCGACCACGTTCTGGGTGCCCGACCGCACGGGCGATGGCGCCCCCGAGCTGTTGCGGTACGCATGGGGCGGCACGGCCGGCGATCCGGTGACCTTCTCGATGAACGGCTCCACGCCCGTCACCGTGCTCTCGGGCGTGCGAGACCTCTCGCTGGACTACGTCATCGCGGCGGTGGATGGCCAGGCCACCTTCGCCGGTCCAGTGCCACCAGAGCCCGAGGACGAGTTACTCTTTAATCGCAGTTATACCGCATCGGGCAACGCTCATACGCTGACGGCCACCTCGTCCGTCGCCGCGATCGTCAAGCCGACTATCAGCGGCTCGACGTTCCGCATCACCAGGGTGCAGATCCCCCTCAAGGGAGCCACAGGCGGCGGCGCCGTCCGCGTCGCGCTGCACCGGGTGAACATGTCGACCGCTGGTCCCGAGACAACGGCCCTGACCACCAAGAGCGTGAGCCAAGCCGACCTGCCATCGGCGTTCTCCACGATCGAGATCGAGCTCGACTCGACGACGGACTTCAACGCGGGCGATTTCATCGCCATCGTCGTATCACAGGGCGTTGGCCTTTCGTCGGGCCAGGTTGCCCTCGAGCCATCTCCGCAATACCTGACCGATGGCTGGATCGCCACGACAAGCCTGACGGGCTCGTGGAGCATCAACGCCACGCGCGACATGCCCATCGCGATCTACGGCATCATCGACTTTGCAGAAGCAACGTCGCAGGGAGGAGGCCAAGGTGCACAGAGCAGCTCTAAATCGTCCAGCTCGTCGTCAAAGTTCAAGTAGAGCCTTCTCCATCGTCGAGGCCACGCTCGCGGTCGTCCTCGTGGGCGGGGCGCTCGTTGCCGCGCTCAACGTCGCATCGGCAGCGAGCCGCACCACCGGCGCCGCCACGCAGCGCCGCCAGGCCGAACGCCTGGCCCAGACGCTCCTGGCCGAGGCCCTGAGCATGCCCGCCGCCGGCACGGACAGCACCAACGCCACCGGCGGCGCCCGGCTGGGCAATTTCGACCACCTGCTCGACTACAACGGGTTTCGCGAATCCCCGCCGAAGACCATCGAGGGCACGCAGTGCGGCCCCACCGGCTGGGCCTGGGGCGCCACCGTCGCCGCCCGCTCGTCGGAGACCATCGACGCCCGCGTGCTCGACCTGAAGATGTACCAGATCACCGTGACGGTCGAGTTGCCCGACGGCACCACCGTCTCGGCCCAAGCGCTGCGTGGAGATTCTTCGGCCGTCCAGCGCGTTCCCGTGACCACCACGAACAAGACCACGCGGGTCTCCATCACCATCAACATGGCCGACGGCTCGACCCTGCATGCCGCGCCCGAGGTCTTGAGCCAGAGACGCGCCGACACGGCGACGGCCACCATGGGAGTACGGTGATGCGAACGCACGTGCCACACACCCGGCGTGGAGCCGCCTATCTCGTAGCGCTGCTGGCCGGCTCGATCGTGACGGTCACCGGCCTGGCGGCGCTCTCGATGACCACCACGCGCGCCCGCACGGCCGCCCTTGCGGACCAGGCATCGAGTGCGCGAACCCTTGCCCGCTCGGGCATGGACCACGCCCTGTGCGCCATCTCGGCACACCTCGATGGTGGAGGCACACGGTCGAACATCTTCGGCGCGGCCTCGCCTTCGGTGACCATGGGCGGCGGCACGTTCGGCTGGTCGCTCGCTCGCATGGATGGCTCGGCCCTGGGCAACACCGACGAGCCCATCGTCGTCCGCGCCAAGGCCCAGCAGGGGCAGGCGCGGTACGCCCTGCAGGGCACGCTGGCGCCCTCGGGCACGCCCTTCGACGTGCTCGACACGGGCATGTACGTGCGCGATGACATCATTCTGGGCACGCTCTCGAACCTCACATCGGATAAGGTCGTCGCAGCCGGCGACGACATCTCCGCCAACACCGCAACCGTTTCCGCCCCGATCGAGGCGGGCGGGCAGGTTTCTGGGGCGTTGTTCCTGGGCTCCACCGCCAGCGGCGCGGCAGAGCGTCGCGCCCCGGACGAGAGCCTCATCGACCACTATGTCTCGCTCGGACAACGCATTGATGTCACGAGCCTGCCGGTCTCCGGGTCGAGCCGGGTACTGGAGTCCGTCCTGCTAAGCCCGGCAAGCAATCCCTACGGCGCCACCAATCCCTATGGCATCTACATCCTCGACGCGGACGATACGAAGCTGCATGTCCGAAACGTCCGCGTCTCGGGCACTCTCGTCATCGTCGATGCCGAGTGGGATGACGTCATCATCGGATCGGGCGTACTGCTGCAACCCGCCTTCGATTGGATGCCCTCGCTGATCGTCGATGGCGGTGTCACCTTCATGGGTTCATCGTCTGGGCCGAGCGAGAGCACCCTCGGGCTCAACCTCAATCCGGCCCACACGCCCTACTTGCTCGAGTCCGACGCGGACACGAGCGATAGCTATCCGGGCCGCATCGAGGGCGTGTCGTACATCTCGGGCGACGCCGTCTTTGCATATCCGCGACAGAACATCTATGGCACCATGATCATCGGGGATGACGCGATCATCTACGGCTCAACCACCGTGAGCATCACCTATAACCCGCGCGTCGCAACCATGCCGCCTGTCGGCTTCTTCGAGGACGAGGGCGGCCTCGCGCTCGATCCCTCGAGCATCGTGTGGCGCATCCCGGATTAAGATTCTGAGTTTGGCTCAGGCCGCCGAACGCTGGGCCGCGGTGCCCTCGCCGGTCTCGCTGGCGCCGTGCTTGAGCAGCCGATCGAACTCGGCGAAATCGAGCTCGAGGAACGCACGGACCATGCGCGGATCGAAGTGCGAGCCGCTGCTGCGCTCGATCTCGGCCATGACCTCGTCGCGTGACAACGCCTTGCGGTACGCACGATCGCTGCTGAGCGCGTCGAACACGTCCGCCACGGCCAGGATGCGGCCGAACAGGCTGATCTC
>JBITAB010000264.1:0-7410 GCA_044439825.1 Phycisphaerales bacterium JB064
TACCAGGATGTCCGCTTCCGCATGCGCCATCGCGATGGCACCTGGCGGTGGATCCGGGCCTCTGGCAAGGCCGTTGCATGGAATGCCAAGGGCAAGCCGACACGGATGGTCGGCACCCACACCGACGTAACCGACACGATCACCGGCGAGGTAAGGCTCAACGAAGCGAACCAGCGCATGGAACTCGCCCTCCAGGCCGGGCAGATGGGCGTATGGGACTGGAATCTCGAAACCGGGGAGTTCAACTGCGACCATCGGTGGGCGGACATCCTCGGCGAGACCGTCGACAATCTGCTGCCCGATGCAAGCACCGCCATGTCGCGTGTGCACCAGGAAGACCAGGAAGACCTCGAACTGGCCATCCAACGACACCTGGATGGGGAAGAATCCCACATCAATGCCCAGTGCCGCATGCGGCACCGCAACGGCTCATGGCGATGGGTACGCATTTTTGGCAAGTTGACCACCCAGTCGCCCACGCAAGAAGGCAGCCGCCTGGTCGGCATCCAGGTCGACGTCCACGATCAGGTCGTCGCACAGGAGCGACTCACGCGGCGCGAATCGCTCCTGGCAAACACCATCCGGATGGCGGGCATCGGTGGCTGGGAGCTCGACCTCATCACCATGCAACTGCTGTGGTCGGATCAGGTTCGTGCGATCCACGAGGTCCCCGAGGACTACGAGCCAAAGGTCGAGACGGCCATCGACTTCTATGAGGACGAGTATCGCGAACAGATCGCCGAAAGTGTGCGTCGAGCCATGGAGTTCGGCCAGCCCTATGACATCGAATGCCGATTCGTCACGGCCAAGGGCAACCGTCGCTGGGTGCGATCCGTGGGCGAGCCTGTCTATAGCGACGGCGAGATCGTGCGCCTCGTCGGCGCCTTCCAGGACATCACCGACCAGCAATCCCAGCGTGACGCACTGCAATCGGCCAACGAAGAGCTCGAAGCCGCCCAGAGCATCGCCCGCATGGGAAGCTGGACCTTTGATCCGCAAACGCAGGCCGTGGAGTGGTCGCGGCAGATGTACGAGCTCTTCGATCGCAACCCAGCAGACGGCCCATTGACGTACGACGAGGTGATGGCCGAATTCGCGCCCCACAACGCGGAGAGGCTGCACAAGGCCGTTGTCGCTGCGGCAGAGCACGGCACCGCGTACTCCATCACGCTCCCACGCCTCAAGCCAAAGGGCGCCGCGCGCATCCTTCTGCTCGAGGGCCGTGCCAAGACGGACGAGGATGGCAAGGTCGTCGGCCTCTACGGAACGACGCGGGATGTCACGTCCGAGGTGGAGCGCGAGGCCGCACTCCGCGAGGCGCAACTCCGTGCCGAAGACGCCAACCGCAGCAAGACCGAGTTCCTGGCCAACATGAGCCACGAGATCCGCACGCCGATGACCGCAATTCTCGGGTTCGCCGACCTGCTCGAAGATCCCCAACTCGACGGAAGCCAGAAGGCCGAGCACGTCGCCACGATCAAGCGCAACGGCGAGCACCTGCTCACCATCATCAACGACATCCTCGATATCTCGAAGATCGAGGCGGGCAGGATGGTCGTGGAGAAGCTCGATGCGAGCCCCCACGACATCCTCAGGGGCGTATCGCGCCTCATGCGCGTCAAGGCCGACGCCAAGGGCCTGGGGTTGGAGCTTCACTGCAAGACGCCTGTGCCAAACCGCATCCACACCGATCCCACACGGTTGCGGCAGATCCTCGTAAACCTGATCGGAAACGCGATCAAGTTCTCCGAGCGCGGCAGGGTCGTGGTGTCGCTTAGCTTCACGCCCAATGGGCAAGGCGGACTCGTCAACTACGAGGTCTCCGACACCGGCATCGGGATGACGCCCGAGCAGATCGACAACTGCTTTACGGCCTTCACGCAGGCGGACGCCACCATGGCCCGCCGATTCGGCGGCACGGGCCTTGGCCTCCGCATCAGCAAGAGGCTCGCCGAGATGCTGGGCGGCGACATCAGCGTGACCAGCACGCCCGGTCGCGGAAGCTCGTTCACCGTGTCCGTCGATGCGGGCGATGTGCGCCAGGCCGAGGTGGTCGAGCCTGGGCCGATCGCCATGGATGTTGTCGAGATCCCCTCGGCCGAGCAGCCGGTCGAGCCCGCCGCGCTCCAGGGACTGCGCATCCTGCTGATGGAAGACGGCATAGACAACCTCCGCCTCATCACGATGCACTTGAAGCGCAGCGGTGCCAACGTCACGACCGCACGCGACGGAGCGCAGGGCATCGCCCATCTGACCACCAATGGCAAGCTGGAGGGCCCACTGCTCTCGGAGATCCCCTTCGACATCATCCTGACCGACATGCAGATGCCCGAACTGGACGGCTATAGCGCCGTGCGTTGGCTTCGCGCGAAGGGCTGCACGCTGCCCATCGTCGCCCTGACTGCACATGCGATGTCGGGTGACAAGCAGCGTTGCTTCGATGCCGGCTGCGATGCCTACGCCACGAAGCCGATCACGCGCACCACGCTGGTCAATGTGATACTTGAAGCCATGGAGGTCAAGAAGCAGCCCGATTAATCAATGCAAGTGCACTGCGCGCCATCGCGCGTGTACCTGGGCACCTCGTTGTCGATGGCCTGCGACCAGTTCTCGATGCCGCCGGCGATCGAGTGCACGTCTTCCATCCCGCACCCACGCATCGCCAGGGCGGCCTTGATCGACCGCACGCCGTGGTGGCACAGCGTCAGGATCGGACGGCCCTTGGCGGCATCCTCGATGTCGTCCAGATGGTCGTTCAGCTCGTGCAGCGGCGCGTGCACCTCGTCCCCAACGGAACGCACCCGTGCCACATCACGCTCTTCGGCCAGCCGAACGTCGACGAGCAGGGCCTCGCCCTTGGCCAGCATCTGAGCCGCTTTTGCCGGCTCGATCTCGTAGCGCGGCTTGAACGGATACCCCGAAGGCAATCCCTTCTCGTCGAAGCCCGTGCTCAAAGCTGCCGCCCCGGAGCAGGCCGAGAGATCACCTCGATACCCACGGTGCCGATCGGCTGGCCCGTGATGGGCAAGGCAGTACCCCACGCGTCGGGCGAACGCTGATACGTCGTGTCAGGCGAGGCGTCCAGCCGGTTCGGCGGCGTGCCCGTGATCATCCGCACGGGGATCATCACCAGGTCATACACCTGAAGGAAGGGCTCATACGCCAGGCTCTTGAGCTGGTGGCGGTTGCCACTGTCGAACTCGTGCACGGTCAGCACGGTGGGCAACTCACCCGTGTATCGCCAGTCGCCGGTCTCGGGCAGGCGGGCCGGGGCGTAGTGGGGGGTGTGCAGCGTCAGGTCGCTGGGCGCCAGCAGGGCCATCGGAGCCCACTCGCTGCGGTCCATCACGTTGCCGCCGCTGGTGAACTCGCTCTCCTCGGGCTGCGCCGCGTCGAGCTGCTCCTGGGTGGCCAGGGCCGAGAGCGGGGCCACGCCGCCGATGGTGCCAAAGCCGTCCTGCCCGGGCCGGGAGGCGATGCACCCGCCGAGCGTGCCGGCGGTCAGAAGCAGCGAGCAGGAAAACAGCGTCAAGGGAGTCCTGGCCATGGCCCATGCTATTCAGGCCATGCCCACCCCGTTTGGGCTACTCGAACTCGTCTTCCGAAGCTCCCAGCACCCGCTCCACGGCCTCCGCGGCCGTCTCCGCATCGAAGCCCCGACGGGCCAATACGCCGAACAACCGCCGCCGCATCGCCTCGGGCGTCAGATTCAGCGCCCGCAGCCGCCGCACCTGCCCACGTGCGGCCTCCAGCGCACGGTCGCTCTCGCCGCCGCTGGCCGCGTGCGTGTTCAGAGCCTCTTCCAGCATCTCCGCCCCCAGCCGCGCCCGCTCCAGCTTCTCACGAACAGCCTCGCGCGCATGGGGACGGAGCTCGCCAAACTGCTCGGCAAGCTGATCCGCCAGCCGCGCGTCATCCACCGCCCCAGCCCGCACCAACCCCTCGACGGCCTTCTCGACCGCTTCCCTGGGATAGCGCCCCGCCAGCCGCTCGCGCAGCTCCGCGCTCGAGCGTGCCCGCACCTTCAGCAGCCGTGCCGCGGCGATCCTGGCCCCGGCCTCACCGATGGCGCGCCGCACTCGCTCCTGCACGCCCAATGTCCACGGGTCACCGTTGGCAAGCTGCGCATCGATCACCGCCGCGTCGTCCAGCGTGGCGTTCTTGTGGTCGGGCGTCACCAGCTTCCAGCGGTTGGGCCCCTTGGGCGAGAGCGAGATGGAGGGCTCATCCTCCAGCATGGCGTCTCCTCAGATCAGCTGCGCACGAAACTGCGCCAGCTCGCCCGCGGCCTTCTGGTTCCCGTCCACCCTCGCCCGCTCCAGCCCGGTCGTCAGCACTTCCATCGCCCGGCCTTCCTCGCCCATCGCCTCGAGCGACCGGGCCATGTGGTAATACGCGTAGTGCTCGCCCGCGTCGGCTTCCAGGCACTTCTCGTACCACGCCACGGCCTCCTCGTGCCGTCCCGCCTTGGCGTGCTCCTGCCCTAGCGAGTACAGCACGAAGGTGTCGCTCGGCTCGGCCGCCAGCAGTTTTTCAAGTTGGGCGATCCGATCCATCGTGCTCTCCCTCCCATTCGCCCGCACCAGCCTGCCAGGGGCGGGCTTGCCCGCTAGTGTTGCGGCCCAGGGGCATTGCCCCGCTTTGTTCGGGTTTCTTGAAGGAGTCTAGTCGATGGCGATCAGCAAGGTTGGTGTGGTGGGTGCGGGTCAGATGGGCGGTGGCATCGCCCAGGTCGCCGCCGTCGCCGGGCTCGAGGTCAAGGTCTTCGATGCCAGCGCCCAGCAGGTCGAAAAGTGCAAGGCCACGCACAGCAAGCTGCTCGCCCGCGCCGTCGAAAAGGGCAAGATGGACCAGGCCGCCGCCGACGCCGCCCTCAAGCGCATCAGCTACGCCACCGACGTGAAGGATCTGGCCGAACGCCAGATCGTCATCGAGGCCGTGGTCGAAAACGAGCAAGTGAAGCGCGACATCTTCGCCAAGCTCGACGAGGTCACCGGGGCCGACTGCATCCTGGCCAGCAACACCTCCAGCATCTCCATCACCGCCATCGCCGCCGCGACCAAGCGACCCGAGAAGGTCATCGGCATGCACTTCTTCTACCCCGTGCCGGTCATGCAACTGGTCGAGGTCATCAACGGCCTGGCCACCGACGAGGCCGTCACCAAGACCGTCCTCGAGCTTTCCACCGCCATGGGCAAGACGGCCGTCCCCGCCAACGACCGCGCGGGCTTCGTCAGCAACCGCATCCTCATGCCCATGATCAACGAGGCGTTCTATTCGTGGATGGAGGGTGTGGCCGAGCCCGAGCATATCGACGACATCATGAAGCTGGGCATGAACCACCCCATGGGCCCCCTGCGCCTGGCCGACTTCATTGGCCTGGACACCTGCGCCCACATCATGAACGTCCTGGCCGACGGCCTCCACAGCGAACGCTACCGCCCCTGCCCCAAGCTCGAACAACTCGTCACCGCCGGCCGCCTGGGCAACAAGACCGGGCATGGGGTGTACAAGTACTGATTCGGCCCGATTCCCACGATCTCAAGCCCATTCCGAACGCCCGGCATACCCTGCTGACCATTCGAGCCAGCGTTTGGTTGCTTTGTGTTTGTTTGGTCCTGCCACGTCTGGCCCTTCAGGGAGCCCCCATGGCCCAGCCCCTCGGCGCTGCTACAACCGAATTCGAGAAGGCCGACCGCTGCGCGAGCCTCGACCACAGGCCCCGCGTGCTGCTGGGCAAGATGGGCTTGGACGGCCACGACCGCGGCGTCAAGGTCATCGCCCGCGCCATGCGCGATTCGGGCGTCCACGTCATCTACAGCGGCCTCTGGCAGACCCCCAAGAGCCTGGCCATCAGCGCCCGCGACGAGGACGTCGACGTCATCGCCGCCAGCATGATGAGCAACAGCCACCTCACCCTGGGTCCCAACCTGGTCAACGCCTTGAGGCAGGTCGGCCGCGGCGACATCCCCGTCCACATGGGCGGCATCCTGCCCCAGGAAGACCTGCCCGCCCTCAAGGAAGCCGGCGTCGCCCGCTGCTTCACGACCGGCGTGGGCCTGATCGACATCGTCAACGCCGCCAGCGAGACGGTGCACGCCTACCCGCAAGAGATCGAGGGCGGCCACCCGACCGCCCAGCTCGCCCGCGACATCAGCCTCGCCCACCTCGAGCGGCCCGTGCGTTCCAACGCCACCAAGCGCCGCCCCAAGCGCGTCATCGGCATCACCGGCAGCCCCGGCGCCGGCAAGAGCACGCTGGTCGCCCAGCTCGTCGCCGAGCACGCCCGCCGGGCGGAAGAAGACCCGAGCCTCGGCCGCTGCGCCGTGGTCGCCTTCGACCCCATGAGCCCGATCACCGGCGGAGCCCTGCTCGGCGACCGCCTTCGCGTCGACTTCAACCGCTTGGGCGAGGCCGCCTACTACCGCTCCCTGGCCATCCGAGGCGAGGACTACCACGCGCTCGAAGACGTCACCAACCTCATCGGCGGCGCTTGCGAAGGTAGCGACGCCTACGACACCCTCTTCATCGAGACCGTCGGCGCCGGCCAGAACGAGACGCGCATCCGCGACCACGTCGACCGCACCGTCGTCGTGCTCACCCCGGGCATGGGCGACGCCGTGCAGATGGACAAGGCCGGCATCCTCGAGATCGCCGACCTGTTCGTGTGCAACAAGGCCGACCACCCAGGCGAGAACGAGCTCGTGCGAGACCTCAAGGACATCGCCGGCAAGCGCCCCATCCTCGAGACCGTCGCCACCCACGGCAAGGGCATCGCCGAACTGCTCGACGCGCTGGCCTGAGCCGGCCACGACCTCCAGCAAGCCCTCAAGCCGCCCCCCAAACATCCCGATAACCCCTGCATCGACCCCGCAAAACGCGGGGCGGCGCCCCGGCGTATACGCTCTTCCAGGAGGAGATGTGAAATGACCAGAGCGAGCGTGCTGTTCGGGATCTGTGCCATGGGATGCGCGGCCTGCGCGACGGGCGCCCTCGCCCAGCAAGTCCGCTACACCGACATCACCGCCGCCAGCGGCATCGACTTCACCCACCAGCAGTCCGTCTGGCCCGTGCCGCCGCTCTTCCCAGGCCAGAACGAGCGTTTCGGCGTGGGCCCGGCCGTTGGCGATTTCGACAACGATGGCTTCGACGACGTCTATATCCCCAACTCCGCCGGATTCGCCAACCACCTCTACCGCAACAATGGCGATGGCACCTTCACCGAGATGGCCGCCGCCGCGGGCGTCCAGCACATCGCCGGCTTCAGCAAGCAGGCCCTCTGGCTCGACCTCGACAACAACGGCTGGCTCGACCTGCTGGTCTTCAACGACTCCTCGGAGTTCGACGACTCCTTCCCCACCAGCCGCGTCTATCGCAACAACGGCGATAGCACCTTCACCGACATGACCG
>JBITAB010000265.1:0-7380 GCA_044439825.1 Phycisphaerales bacterium JB064
CCCACCAGCCGCGTCTATCGCAACAACGGCGATAGCACCTTCACCGACATGACCGCCGCCAGCGGCCTGATCCACTACGAGTCCACCCACGGCGGCGCCACCGCGGGCGACATCGACGGCGATGGCGATCTGGACGTCTTCGTCGGCGGCTGGTTCGAGCAGACCTACCACCTGTTCCGCAACGACGGCAGCTTCCGCTTCACCGACGTCGCGGCCGAGGCCGGCGGCTTCCCCGCCGACGACCGCTTCCACTGGCAGCCGGTCTTCCTCGACCTCGACAACGACGGCAACCTCGACCTCTTCGTCGCCATCGACTTCAACGAGGACTACGCCCTCAAGGGCAACGGCGACGGCACCTTCACCAACGTCAGCCGAGAGTGGAACACCCTGCACTTCGCCAACGACATGGGCGTGGCGGTGGGGGACGTCAACCGCGATGGCAAGCTCGACCTCTACACCACCAACATGAGCGCCACGCCGTTCAACACCAACGACGAGCCCGGGCCCAACGCCCTCTACATGAGCACCGACACCGACCGCTTCGAGAACCGGGCCGTGCAGTCGGGCGTCGACAACACCTTCTTCGCCTGGGGCACCTGGCTGTGGGACGCCAACCTCGACGGCGCCCTCGACCTCATGGCCGTCAACGGCTGGGTGCAGCCCGAGTGGCACACCCGCGCCCAGTTCTTTATAGGCCGAGGCGACGGCACCTTCCTCGATGCAGGCCTCACCAGCGGGCTCGACCACCGAGGCGACACCCGAGGCCTTGCTCCCATCGACCTCGAAAACGACGGCGATATCGACTTCATCCTCTGCGACGTCTACGGCAACGCCACCGTCCTGCGCAACGACACCCCGCGCGAGGGCAACGCCTGGCTGCGCGTCAAGGCACGGGGAACGGTCAGCAACCGCAACGGCGTGGGCACGAAGATCTTCGTCACCGTCGGAGACGAGACCTGGCGCAGCGACATCTTCGTCGGCGGCAGCTTCTACAGCGCCCCGCCCGTCGAGGCCCACTTCGGCCTGGGCGCCATCGACACCATCGACCAGATCCGCGTGCTCTTCCCCAGCGGCCGCGAGGTGATCCTGCAAGACGTCGATCCCAACCAGATCCTCACCGTCACCGAGCCCATGTAGCCAATCTTCTCGTCGATCTTCGCACACATGCCCGACAACCCCAGGCTCTGGCTCCTCTTCGCCGCACTCGCGTGGTACACCGTGTGGGGGCTGATCACGTTCGTCCGCTATGGCCTCGACAAGCGCGCCTCAAGCAAGGGCGGCTGGCGCACGAAGGAAGCCACGCTCCGCAAGCTCGAACTCATCGGCGGGGCCTTCGGCGCCGCTCTCGCCCAGCCCGCCTTCCGCCACAAGACCAGCAAGCCCGGCTTCCGCGCCCTCACGCTGCTCATCGCCGCAGTTCACGGCGCGCTGCTGTGCGCCCTCGGCTGGTGGGTCTTCAGCGGCTGAGGCTCAACGCTTACTGCTCGGCATCGGGCCAATACCTGAACCCGCCAAGCTCCGGCCGCGGGGCAAACTCCAGGTCCACCTTCGCCTGCCCCAGCAGCGTGCCCGTCGCGACCGCCAGATTCACCTGCGCGAGCTGGTAGTCGACGATCGCCGACAACTCGCTCAGCTGCGCGTCGGCAAGCCGTGCGCTCGCGTCCAGCACGTCCGTCGACGTCGAACGCCCCACGTTGAACTGCCGCTCCTCGGCGCGCAGCGTGCGCGTCGCCAGCCGCAGCCGCTCACGCGCGGCGATCACCCGCTGCCAGCTCGTGCCCATCTCGTCGATGGCGTCGAGCACCTCCTGGCGGATCGTCTGCTCGCGAAGCTGCTTCGTGGCGATCCGCTGCAGACGGCTCAGCACGAGCTGACGCAGCCGAGACAGCGCCGCCTCGTTGCCGATCGGAATGCCCGCCGTCAACGCCACGCGCCAGTCCTGGAAGTCGTTCTCCAGCATCACCTCGGTCGCGCCGCCATGGTTGCCGCCCAGGCCGTTGATGCGGTACAACGCGTCCAGGTTCAACTCGGGCAGCGCCTGGTTCTCGGCCAGATCGATCCGCACCAGGTCCTGCGCAAGCTGCAGCTCGACCTCCAGCAACTCCATCCGCGACGCCAACGCACGGTCCATCATCACCGTGCCGTCCGCGTCGTACAGCGCCGGATCGGGCACGCTCTCCAGCTCGATCGCCACATCGCTCTGCACGGGCAACTCGGGCAGGTTCAGCAGCCGCTTCAGCTCACGCTGCCGCAGGTCCGCGTTGTTCTGGGCGATGATGATCGCCTCCACCCGGTCCGCCACGCCGCTCTCGGCTCGCAGCACCTCCACCTCGGGCACGCGCTGCGCATCGAACTGCCGCTGCGCACGCTCGAGCTGCGCGATAGCCAGGTCCCGCTGTTGCACGCGCACCGCGACCACCAGCCGAGCCGCATACAACTGCCAGTACGCTCGGTCGACCGCCGACAGCCGCGTGATGACCTCCAGCTTTGTCCGCGTCGCCGCCAGCGACCGATCGAACGCCGCGATCCGCAGCGCCCCGGTCGTCGCCCGCCGCCCCGCCCCACGCAGCAAAGGCTGGCTCAGGCTGAACTCCAGGTCCTGCGTGAACGCCGGGTCCACCGTTGCAAAGGGGTTGTTCGTCTCGTTCCTCGAGAACGGCGCCGAGATCGCGAAGTTGCCGCCCACGCGCGTGGGGATCGTCAGCGACGGGTTCAGCGATTGGAACTCCTGCTGGGCGTCCTGCAACTCGCTGAACGTCGGCGTGTCGGTCTCCTGCACCACGCCCGTCACACGGAACACCGCCTCGAACGCGGCCTCCTCCTCCGACACCCGCTCCGCCGCGATGCTCGGCGAAATCAGCGACACACGCACGTCAAGGTTGTTCTCCAGCGCCGCCGCTCGCGCCGCCTCGATCGTCAGCGGTACCGTTCCCGCCGACGCGTCCACGACCACCGCGCGAGGCAGCACGGGCAACTGCTCATCCGGATCCCTGTGCTCCGTATCACGCGGCAGTTCCAAGGGCCGGATGTGCCGCAGCCGCCCTTCCTTGCCCAACAGCGCCTCGTCCGCGGGCGCCCGATCCAACGGCCCCGCGCAGCCGGCAAGCATCGCCAAACCCGCGGCCCCCAGCGACAGTCTCCGCACCATGCCCACCCCAGTTTCTCGTCTAGTCATGCCGAAGCGCCACGATGGGATCAAGCCGGGCGGCCTTGATCGCAGGAAACACGCCAAACACCACGCCCGTTACCGCGCAGAAGCCCACCGCCAGCGCCACCGCCCAGATGGGCATCGTCGCGTGCTCCAGCGGAGCGTTGGGGATCTGCTTGAGCCCGTAGATGATGCCCTGCCCGATCACGATGCCCACCGCGCCACCCATCAGGCATAGCACCACGGCCTCGGTCAGGAACTGGATCAGGATCACGAGAGGCCGCGCGCCCACGGCCTTACGCAGACCGATCTCGCGCGTCCGCTCCGACACGCTCACCAGCATGATGTTCATGATGCCGATGCCGCCCACCAGCAGGCTGATGCCCACGATGCCCGTCGCGCCCGCGATCAGCCCGGCCGACATCGCCTTGAACCGATCCAGGTGCTCCTGCATGATCTCCACCTGGAACGTCGCCTCATCTTCGGGATCGATGTGGCGCAGCGTCCGCATGACGAAGTCCACCTCCGCGCGCGCATCCTCGGCCGCCTTCGGGCTGCTGATCGTCCCCACGGCCCAGCCGATCATGCCCTGCGGGTTCAGCACCATCGCCGTGCCAAAGGGCACGAAGAACTCCGCCCGGCTTTCGCCGCCGCCAAACATCTCGCTGAGGTCCAGCGTCTCCACCACGCCCACAATTCGGAACCGCCGGCCCGCCAGCAGCACGTGCTCGCCCACCGGGTTCACGGGCAGGTTCAGCTCTTCGATGGCCTTTTCATTGATCAAGAGCGCATACCGCCGCTGCTCGTTGTCTAGAGAGTTGAACGGCCTGCCCTCCATCACGTGGCGGTTCTCGATGTCGTGCCACGACGGCATGATCCCCGTGATCCGCGCGCTGCTGATGGACGATTCCCCGTGCTCCACCTTGCCGCCCGCGCTCCAGAAGGGATTGATCGCCGTCACCGCGGGCGAGTGCTCCACGATGGCGCCCAGCTCCCGCTCGGTCAGCGCGACGTCACGCCAGTTGATCTGCCCACGCTTGTCGCGCGGCACGTTCCCGCTCAGGTAGATCTTGTTCGCCCCGAACGTCTCGAACTCGCTGAGCACGAAGCCGCGCAAGCCCTCGATCGCCGCGACCGTCGCAACCACCGCCGCAACGCCGATCACGATGCCCAGCGTCGTCAGCAACGACCGCACCTTGTTGGCCCAGATCTGCCCGAGCGCCAGCACCACCGTCTGCATCAGCAATCGCACGATGATCATGCGGGCGCCCCTTCCTTGGCCTGGGCCCGCCGAGCCGCCGTGCTCGCGATCGATTGCAGATACGCCAGGTGCAGCGGGTCCTCGCCCGTGGGCATGTCGCTGAACACACGACCATCCCGCAGCCGCACGATCCGCTGGGCATAGCCCGCGACCTCCTCCTCGTGCGTCACGATCACGATGGTCTGCCCCTCGTTATGAAGATCGGTAAACAGCCGGATGATCTCCGTGGTCGTGTTCGAGTCCAGGTTGCCCGTCGGCTCGTCGGCCAGCAAGATGGCCGGGTCGTTCACCAGCGCCCGCGCCACCGCCACGCGCTGCCGCTGACCGCCCGAGAGCTGGTTGGGCCTATGCCGCATCCGCTCCCCGAGCCCCACCTTGCGCAGCGCTGCCTTCGATCGACCCCGTGCCCCGAACACATGCTTGCGGCTGTAGATCATCGGCAGCATCACGTTCTGGATTGCCGACGCCCGAGGCAGCAGCTCGAACGTCTGGAAGATAAACCCGATGCGCTCGTTGCGCACCTTCGCCAGCCGCGTCGCGCTCATCTTGCGCGTCGGGATGCCCGCGAGCTCGTACTCGCCGGCAGTGGGGCGGTCCAGGCAGCCCAGCACGTTCATCAGCGTGCTCTTGCCAGAGCCCGAGGCCCCCATGATCGCCACGAACTCGCCCGCGGCAATCTCCAGGTCCACGCCGTCCAGGGCGCGCACCTTCTCCACGCCCATCTTGTACACCTTCTCGAGCCCACGCACGCGGATCGCCGGCGCGTCGGCCGAGTTCTCAGCCCGCCTTCGCCCCAGCATCGCCTTCGCCCCCAGCTTCGGTGTCGTCGTCCGTTTCCTTCGCAACCTCGTCGGTCACCACCTTGCCGTCCTCCAGGTCGCGCAACACCCGGAAAGGCCCCACAATGACCGCCGCGCCCTCCTCGAGCCCCTCCAGGATGACCGTGTCCGTCAGGTCGCTCACGCCCGCCCGCACGGGTGTCACCCGGGCCACGCCGTCCTCGAGCACATACACCACCGTCGCGAACGTCCGCAGCCGATCGACCAACGCCGACTCGCGCACCCGCGCGGGCAACGCCTCCACCCGCCGATCGAGCACCGCCTGGCTGGGCACCACGATCGAGTCACGCACGGTCTCGACGTGGATGTCCGCGTTCGCGGTCAGCCCCGTCCGCAGCAGGTCGTCCTCGCCCTGGCTGACCAGAATCTCGGCCTGCACATAGCTCGTTCCATCGGTGAACAGTCGCCGCTGCAGGCCCACGCGCTCGACCACGCCCTCGAAGACGCGATCGCCGTACGCCAGCAGCCGCACGTCGGCGCTCTGCCCCTCGCGCACCAGCCCCACGCTGGTCTCGTCCACGCGCGCCTGCATCATCATCGTCCCAAGGTCGGCGATCTCCATGATCAGCGAGCCCTGGTTGTTGAACGTCCCCAGCACCGTCTCACCCACCTCCAGAGGCAGGTTCACGATGCGCCCCGTGATCGGGCTGGTGATGACGGCGTTCTCGAGGTCGCGCTTGGCCGCACGCACGTCCGCACGCGCCGCCTCGATGCCCGCCTCGATCACCGCCACGCTGCTCTCGCCCTGCAGCACCCTCGCCCGTGCCGAGTCGTACTCGCTCTTGGGCACGTCGCCCGTGTCCAGCAACTCCTGGATCCGCCCAAGCTCCAGCTTCGCGAGTTCGAGCTCCGCCCGGGCGCCGTCGAGCTGGCTCTCCTGGCTCCGCAGCCGGCTCTCGGTCGCATCGAGCCTGGCCTGCAGGTCCTCGGCGTCCAGGCGGCAGATCACGTCGCCCTCTCGAACCGAATCACCCTCGGCAAACGGCAGCGCGATGATCCGGGCGCTTACCTCCGCCGAGATCTGCACCATCTGCTTGGGCTCGATGGCCCCCGGCGCGTTGATCGTGCGTCGGAGGTCGCTCCGCCGGGCCTCTTGCACGATGACACGCGTCGGCTCGGCCGTCGGCGTGAACCGCTCGCGCAGCCCCTCGGGCCCACCCATCTGCATCAGCCCCACGCCCGCGCCCACGCCGAGCACGATCAGGACAACGACCACCACGACCAACGCTCGCACCATGCCCTGCTCCGTGAAGATGCGCAGACCGGGCGACTATCGGGCCTGCCATGAGGGAATCCTTGGGGACTCCAAGCGTGAATTTCCCCAAACCTGAGACGAATGGGGTTCCACTTCTTGGGGACTCTGGGTAGACTGTTTCTCTCGTTCCGTTTCAATCTCTGATTAGGGGGTTTGACATGATCCATCGTACCGTTTCCGTGCTGGCGCTCGCCGGCCTCGCCACCGCTGCCAACGCCCAGTTCACCGCATACGCCGACCGCGGCGCCTGGGAGAGCGATCCCATCGTCGGCGGCGTGTTCGAACTCGAAGACTTCGGCGCCTTCGACGTCGTTCTCAACCCGTCCACCGGCACCATCGCCACCGACTGGGGCGCCATCGACGTCACCGGCGTCGATCGCGCCGGCTCGGCCATCACCGGCGGCGTCTTCGACGGCGCCATCTTCCCCGCCTCGGGCCACGTGTCCTACGTCTTCACGTTCGACACCCCGGTCCAGGCCTTCGGCTGGGACACCTTCGGCGCCGCCTCGGGCATCGCCATCGCCATCGAGACCGACGAGGGCATCGCCGACCTCCTCGACTTCATCCCCGGTGGCTTCACCGACAGCTTCCTGGGCTTCACCAGCGTCACGCCCGTCAGCGAGGTCCGCATCATCGCGTCGCCGAGCTACCCCGGCACCGCCGTGGGCGAGATCTTCGACGCCGACGACATGGTCTACGCCGGTGGCGCTCCCTGCCGCGCCGACTTCGACGGTGACGGCCAGCTCACCATCTTCGACTTCCTGGCCTTCCAGAACGCCTTCGACGCCGGCGACATCGCCGCCGACTTCGACGGCGACGGCAGCCTGACGCTGTTCGACTTCCTGGCCTTCCAGAACGAGTTCGACGCCGGCTGCGA
>JBITAB010000266.1:0-2593 GCA_044439825.1 Phycisphaerales bacterium JB064
GCCCCGAGCACTACGAGGCCGTGGCCGAGGTGCTGGCGTACGTGTACCGGCTTGACAATCGCCAGCGTGAAGCGGTGGGGGCTGACGTCTGATGGCGGTGGGCGACGGCATCCTGGCGCGGCTCGAGCGGCTGAGCAAGTGGCGCGGCATCATCGTGCCCATCGGCTTCGTCGCGCTGCTGGCGGTGCTCATCGTGCCGCTGCCGCCGGTGATCCTCGACCTGCTGATCTCGGCGAACATCTCGCTGTCGGTCATCATCCTGCTGACCGTGCTCTACATGGATCGGCCGCTGAAGTTCAGCGTGTTCCCATCCTTGCTGCTGGGCGTCACGATGTTCCGCCTGGTGCTCAACATCGCGTCCACGCGGCTCATCCTCACGGCCGACGCGGGTACGCCAGAGCAGGCGCTCAGCGTGGCGGGCGAGGTGATCCAGGCCTTCGGCGCGTTCGTCGCGGGTGATTCGCTCTTCGTGGGCGTGGTCATCTTCCTGATCCTGGTGGCCGTGCAGTTCCTGGTGATCACCAAGGGCGCCACGCGCATCAGCGAAGTGGCCGCACGCTTCACGCTGGACGCCATGCCCGGCAAGCAGATGGCCATCGACGCCGACCTGAACGCCGGCATCATCAGCGAGCAGGAGGCTCGCGACCGCCGCGAGGAGATCCGGCGCGAGGCCGACTTCTTCGGCGCTATGGACGGCGCCAGCAAGTTCGTGCGAGGCGACGCCATCGCGGGCATCGTGATCACGGGCGTGAACATCGCCGGCGGCTTCGCGGTGGGCGCCATCGAGCGGGGCTGGCCCGCGGCCCAGACGGCCGAGACCTTCAGCCGGCTGACCATCGGCGACGGCCTGACGAGCCAGATCCCCTCCTTCATCATCGCCATCGCGTCCGCACTCATCGTCACGCGTTCGGGCGACAAGGGCGAACTCGGCACCGAACTCACCGGCCAGGTCTTCAGCCAGCCCAAGGGCCTGGTGATCACCTCGGGCTTCCTCTTCCTGATGGCGTTCACGGGGCTGCCGGCGGTCCCGCTGCTGGCCACCTCGGTCGGCCTTGGCGGCATCGCGTACGCCATGAAGCGGGCCGTGAAGCCGCCACCCCCTCCGCCCCCCGCGCCGCCGCCTCCGCCGCCCGCGGTCGAGTCGCTGCTGAAGGTCGACCTGCTCGAGCTCGAGGTGGGCCAGGCCCTGGTGCCGCTCGTGGGCACGGGCGATGGTCACGACCTGCTTGAACGCATCTCGGCCGTGCGGCGGCAGCTCGCGCTCGACACCGGCTTCGTGATGCCGCCCGTGCGCATCCGAGACAACCTGCAGCTCCACCCCACGCACTACCGCGTGCGCATCCGCGGCGCCGACGTCGCGCGCGGAGAGACCAGGCCCAATCAGCTTTTGGCGATGGACCCAGGCCTGGCGACCGGCAAACTGCAGGGCGAAGCAACGAAGGAGCCCGCCTTCGGGCTCGACGCGTGGTGGATCACCACCGACATGCGCATGCGGGCCGAGTCGATGAACTACACCGTGGTGGACGCCGCCAGCGTGCTGACGACGCACCTGACCGAGGTGGTCAAGGCCCACGCCAGCGAACTGCTGACGCGCGAGGAGGTCAACAACCTCGTCGAGGGCGTGAAGGAACGCGCCCCCAAGCTGGTGGAAGAGGCGCTGGGCGGGCCGATCAAGCTGGCCGACCTGCAGCACGTGCTGCAGAACCTGCTGCGCGAGCGCGTGCCCGTGCGAGACATGGAGACCATCCTCGAGGTGCTGGCCGACTGGGGCGGCAAGACCAAGGACATCGACGTGCTCACCGAGTACGTCCGCAACGGCCTGCGACGCACCATCTGCCACCAGTACGCCGTCGATGAGGGCGAGGGCGTGCTGACGCTGACGTGCGCCACCGTCGACCCGGCCATGGAAGACCTGGTGAGCAGCTACATCGATCGGGGCGGCGACAGCACCACCCTCACCATGCCCGCGGGCGTAACCAACGCGGTGGCCGAGCAGATCTCCAAGGCCTTGCAGCCCGTGGTGAACTCGGGCCGGGCGCCGGTGCTGATCGCTTCGCCCACCGTGCGTGCGGTGCTGTTCCAGATCATGGAGCCCCGCCTGCCGGGCGTGGCTGTGCTTGGCTACAACGAGGTCGATCAGAAGGTCGAGCTCAACGCTCTGGGCCTCGTGCGGCCGCCAGCCGAGGCGGGCATGGCGCAGGCGAGTTAGGATCACCCAAATCTGGGTGAAAATGTCGTCATTCGGCCACGACGGGGCCGATAGAGCGGTCGCATCACCGGTGGGCAGGAGGCCCGCCTTGCCTGCAAAGGAGCCACGGAGGGCATGGGCATCCGCACGTATCGTGCTCGATCGATGGCAGACGCCATCGACGCCGTCCAACGCGAGTTGGGGCGTGATGCGATCATCCTCCACACACGCAACTACAAGGTTGGCGGCCTGTTCGGCATCGGCGGTAGGCCTGTCGTCGAGGTCACTGCTTCGCCCGCGTCGGTCGTGCGCGAGCGGCAACGCTCGCAGGCTCAAAGGTCTGCCACTTCGCAATCCAGGCCCGCGGCTCGCCCAACACCCGCGCCCGCACCAAAGCCCCAGCCC
>JBITAB010000266.1:2693-6098 GCA_044439825.1 Phycisphaerales bacterium JB064
GAGCGTCTGCGCGTTCGCAGCGCCGCCCCGCAGCCGACGAGCAGCGTGGAGGGCGAGCTTCGCAGCCTGCGCCAGCTGCTCGGTCGCATGATGCACACCCAGCATGCCGGCCCCGTGTCAGCATCGGCCCTGGGCGAACCGCTGGCCGAGGTCTACATCTCGCTGATCGAGTCGGAGATCGATCGCGAGCTGGCCGACGAGGTCGTGTCGCGGGTTCGACACTCGCTCACGCGCGACGAGCTGGCCGATGCCCACACGGTCCGCGCCTCCGCGATGGGCGCGCTCTCGGACTGCATCCCCGTTGCCACCCCTGGCCGGGGGCGCACGGGCGAGGGCCCACTCACCATCGCGCTCGTGGGGCCGACGGGCGTGGGGAAGACCACGACCATCGCCAAGCTGGCCGCCGCGTACAAGCTCCGCCGTGGCTTGCGTGTGGGGCTGATCACGACCGACACCTTCCGCATCGCCGCCGTCGAGCAGCTTCGCACCTATGCCAGCATCATCAGCGTGCCCCTGCGCGTGGTGATGAGCCCGGCCGAGATGGCCTCGGCCTGCCGGGCGATGGCCGACTGCGACGTGGTGCTGATTGACACGGCCGGCCGATCGCCCCGTGATGGCCAGCGAGTCGAAGAGCTCTCGGAGTATCTCGCCGCCGCCAAGCCCCATGAAACACACCTGGTGCTGTCGGCCACGGCCGGCGCATCCGCCCTCCGAAGCGCGGCGTCGGGTTTCGCCCAGGCCAACCCCGATCGCGTGCTGTTCACCAAGCTCGACGAGGCCGAAAGCGTGGGCATGGTGGTGTCCATGGTGCACTCATTGGGCCTGCCGCTGAGCTTCGTGACGACCGGGCAGGAAGTGCCCGACCACATCGAGCCCGGAAGAGCCGAACGGCTCGCGAGGTTGGTGCTCGGTGGCGCCTCCGCTCAGACGAGCCCAACCAAGAGCCACACGCCGCGTGAAGCGGCTCCCCTGGTCGAGGCGGCGCTGTGATGACGGCAGTCAGCGACCAGGCCACCGCCCTGCGCCGCATGGCCCAACGCCGCACCGGCGCCGAGGCGCCCGTCGCCCGCTGCCCGGTTGTCGCGATCGCGTCGGGCAAGGGCGGCGTGGGCAAAACCACCATCGCGGTGTCGATGGCCATCGGTTTTGCTCGCCGGGGCTTGAAGACAGCGTTAATTGATGCCGACCTCGGGCTGGCCAACGCCGACCTGATCTGTGGCCTGCGACCGACCGCGAGGCTGACCGAGGCCGTCCATCGCGTGTCGCAGGGCGGCCGTGTGAGCGCCGATCTCGTGCGCCGGATCTCGACACCCGGCCCGGCCGGCGTGGTGGTCGTGCCCGGCATGGTGGGCCCGCTGAGCGGCGCGTCAGGGATCGACGCCCGCACCGCGGTGGCCCAGACGCTCGACCTCCTGGCCCGCGCGGTGGACGTCGTGGTGGTCGATCACGGCGCCGGTTTGGGAGCTTCTGTCCGCGAGGGTCTGGCCAACGCGGCCATCCCCATCGTGGTCGCGACGCCCGACCCCGCATCGCTCGCCGACGCCTATGCGCTGGTGAAATCTCTCCGCTCGGCATCATCCGATCGCCTGCCGACGCTGCTGATTAACCGAGCAAATGACGAATCTGATGCCGAATCGGCCCACGCACGTGTTGCCGAGGTCGCGGCGAAGTTCCTTTCCATCGGGCTACCCATGCTGGGCTACGTGCCCGAAGACCCGGCCGTGCTCAAGTGCACGCGCATCCGCCGACCCATCGCGCTCGCGGCGCCCAAGTGCAGCGCTTCCAAACACTTGGATCGCGTGGTCGAGCGACTGGCTCTGGAGATCAGGCCCGAGCAGTCGGGTTCTGATCGGAAGGGCCGCTCACCCCTGAAGCGGTTGGCACGCCTCGTGCGGGGCCGATAGCCACGTCACAACGGTGTGATGTTGCGCAAGTTCTGCGCATAACTCCAAATGGGCGCGCAAATCGGCTGAAGTCGCCTTTTGCTTTGGTCGATGGAGGTGGCACGTGCCTGCGTCACCATTGATCCATCCGTTGCCATCGCGCGTGTGCGGCCCGCTCTGCGGGTTGTGCGGGTTCGCGGTTGCCATGTCGGCGGGGTTTCTCGCATCGGGCGAGGCCACGTCGGTATTGCTCCGCGCGATGATCTCGTGCGTTGGGTGTTATGGGCTCGGATTGGCTGTCGGGCACGTGTTCGAGTTGATTGCGTTGCGTGTGGTCGAGCGTGAGCGGGCGGTGGGGGGCGTAGCGGAGCGCGCCCCGGAAGCCGCCAATAACAAAACATCTTCCCAAGATCGTTGAAACGCTGGCGTTCGGCCTTGGTATTCTGTATACTCATTAGCGCGAGACCATGGATGGCTCGCGCCGCCACGCCGAAGACCCGGATTCCCGGCACTTCAGGCGAACTGGTACAGGGGTCAGGGAGCCGACCATGTCCACCGCTCTCAAATCATCGTCAACGTTCCGTTCCACCCGTGGACGCAAATCGGTTGAGGCATCGACGCCCCACCCGAGCGACTCGATCTACGAGTCCATGGATATCCGCGAGGTGTGGAAGCTCTACGCGGCCAAGCCGACCGAAGAGATCCGCAACTTCCTCTGGGAGCGATACCTCCCGATCGTGAGGTACAACGCCGAGCGCATCCACGCGCGCCTGCCCGACGAGGTGGACGTGGAAGACCTCGTGCAGGCCGGCATGTTCGGGCTGATGGGCGCCATCTCGGCGTTCCAGCTCGAGAAGAACGTCAAGTTCGAGACGTACTGCGCCCGCCGGGTGCAGGGCGCCATCCTCGACGAGCTGCGCGCCATGGACTGGGTGCCGCGCCTCGTGCGCAGCCGCTCGACCAAGGTCGAGGGCGTCCGCCGCGCCATCGAGACCGAGACGGGCCAGCCCGCCACCGATCAGCAGATCGCCTCTCGCCTTGGCGTGGGCCAGGAAGAGTTCGAGAAGATCCGCCGCGACAGCAAGCCCGTCTCCACCATGTCCATCACCCGCAAGGCCACCGACGGGCACGGCGGAGAGACCCGCGACCTGGAAGTGATGCGTGACGGCGGCGACAACCCCGTCCGCACCATGCAGCGCAAGGACCTGCGCGACCTGCTCACCAAGGGCCTCAGCCGGGCCGAACGCCTCATCGTCATCCTCTACTACTACGAGAACATGACGATGAAGGAGATCGGCGCCACCCTGGCGCTCTCGGAGTCTCGCGTGAGCCAGATGCACAGCGCCATCCTGGAGCGCCTCAAGGCCCAGATGCAGCACCGCACGCGCGAGCTCGAGCCCGTCGAATAGCCCACAGGTTTCGGCTGCGAAATCGACTCCCCAGGCCGCTTGCCACCTAGGCGAGCGGCCGCTTTCATTGTGCGTGGAAAACCCCGCCGAAGACGCCTGGTACCTCGAAGCAC
>JBITAB010000266.1:6198-7328 GCA_044439825.1 Phycisphaerales bacterium JB064
TGCTCGACGGCCTGCTGGCCATCGAACGCCGCTACGGCCGTGATCGCTCGAAGGAGCAGCGGTGGGGCCCGCGCACGCTCGACCTCGACCTGCTGCTCTTTCGCGAGCGGGTCATCGATGAGCCAGGCTTGACCGTGCCCCACCCGCGCATGGCCGAGCGCCGCTTCGTGCTCGAGCCGCTGGCCGACCTCGCGCCCGCCCTCGTGCCGCCGGGCTGGACGATGAGTGTCTCGCGCATGCTCGCCGCCCTGGAGAGCGCATCGCAGGAAACGCCGGCGTGAATCTCGTACCGCCCGCGATCGTGCTTGCTCTTGCCGCGTGCGTCCACGCTCAGGATGCCGACGCTCTACAGCCGATCACGCAGGCCTACAGAACCGCCCCGACCGCCGAACGCGTGACCATCGAGGCCATCCGGGGAGCGTCTCCGCCCGCGCGCAGCGAGATGACCATTGCCATGCGACCCGGCGATGAGCCCGCTCTCGCGATCGCGCTCGGGGCGGATGATCCGCTCCGCATCCTGGCCGAGCCCGGGCGGCTGCTGGCGTGGCGCGAGAGCGACCGATCGCGCGTCTTCGTCGCGCCGCTGGGCGAGCCGTTCGGGCGTGCGTCCATCGAGCGCGTGCTACCACCGCTGATGGCTCCGCAGATCGATCTCGCGTTTGCCGAACAGCCCGGCCCGTTGCTGGCCGTGATGCCCGATCTGGCGTGGTCTCGCGTCGCCAGCGGTGAGCGCGACCGGTACGCCGGCGTGGCCGTTGGCGCGGCGCTCTCGCTCACGGTGGATGGCGAGGGACGGCTTACGGCCTACGAGGCCCAGCGCGACGGCCACATCCTCGTGCGAGCAACAGTCACGAGAGCCGAGCCGGATCCCTCTTGGTTCGAGGCGCCGCTGCTCGACTCTACAGCTTCTGGCCCACCGGTTTCATCGCTGGCCGACCTGGCTCGCGAAAGCGGTCCCGTGCGCGTGGGCGACGTCTATGGCCAAGCGCTCGGCATCGATGCCCGCGGCCGCCCCACGACGCTCCGTGATATCGCCAAGGGTGAGGGCAACGTCGTCGTGCTCGCCCTCGACGCGCGCCAGCGTGAGGCACGTGCAGAGCTTGTTGGCGCACTCGCCGAGGCCGAACTGG
>JBITAB010000267.1:0-7312 GCA_044439825.1 Phycisphaerales bacterium JB064
CGCTTGCCGCGATAGATCAGCCCATCGCGGAACAGGACGAAGAACGCCTCGCGGACCGCCCGGGCGCACACCTCGTCCATGGTGAAGCGCTGGCGGGCCCAGTCGCACGATGAGCCCATGGCCTTGAGCTGCTCGGTGATCTGCTTCTCGTACTCGTCCTTGAAGGCCTGGACGTGGGCGACGAACGCCTCGCGCGAGTAGTCGGTGCGACGCTTGCCCTCGGTCTGCATGAGCCGGCGTTCGACCACCGTCTGGGTGGCGATGCCCGCGTGATCGGTCCCGGGCATCCACAACGTCTCATAGCCCTTCATCCGGTGGGCGCGCACCAGCGCGTCCTGGATGGTGTTGTTCAGGGCATGCCCCAGGTGCAACCGGGCGGTGACGTTCGGCGGCGGGATGACCACCGCGTACGGCTTGCGGTCGCCCCTCAGGACGCTTCGCGGGTCTGCCTGGAAGGCGTTGGATTGCTCCCAACGGGCCCATGCCTGGGCCTCGGCGGCTTTCGGGTCGTATTGCTTAGGTAGTTCGGGCATGGTTCAAACGGCGCCGCGAGGGTCTGCCGGCAGTTATCCGGGCGGATCGGGGTGAAAAGCGAGTGTAGCAAGCCGATAGTTCACAGTAATGACACCGCGCGACGAGGCCAGGCTCGCCCTGGACCGACTGCCATCTCGATTCCCCGCCTACGAGCCCCAGGAGCCCAAGCGAAGGGGCCTCGGCCTCGGCACGCTCGCGGTGGGGGTGCTCTCCATCGGTCTGGTGGGGGCGCTCGCGGTCTTCTGGCAGGGGGCCAAGCCGCCGCCCTCGTCGGCCGCCGCCGCGCTGCGAGGCGAACTGCCCAAGCGGGCCGAGGTCACCGAAGCCCTCGAGCAGGCCCAGGGCTACATCGCCGACGGCGAGCCCGACATGGCTCTGGCCATCCTCCAGCCCATGGTCTCTCGCGTCGACCGCGACAAGGACCTGCGCGTCGCGCTCGCCGACGCCTATCTGGCCGTGAAGGACTACCAGGCGGCCTACGACCAGTACTCCCAGGCCATCGCCCTGGGCGGCGGCACCGAAGCCCAGCTCCACTTCGCGGCTGGCACGCTGGCGTCTCGCTTGGGCAAGCAGACCGAGGCCATCGCCCACCTGCGGCTGGCCCACGAGGCCGATACGTCCAACTCTCAGTACGCCCTGTTCCTGGGTCAGGCCGAGCTCGAGGCGGGCAACTACGCCCCCGCGACGGCCGCTCTGGCCCGGGCCCGCCACGCCTCGCCCGACGACCCCCGCATCTGGGGCATGCTGGCCGAGATCGCCCTGCGTGAGAACAAGGCCGAGATGGCCCTGCAGCACGCCGGCCGGGCCCGCCACCACGACCCCGACAACGACGCGTGGAAGATCATCCAGGCCCGAGCTCTGAACCGCATGGGTGACGCAACCAAGGCGGTCGTGGTGATCGGGTCGTTATCGGACAAGGCGAAGGCCACCAAGCCCGTGCTCAGGCTCGCTGGCGAGTGCTACGGCATGCTCAAGCAGCCGGCCGAGGCGGCCAAGCTCTACCGCGGCGCTTCCGACGCCAGCCCCAAGGACCCAGACCTGGCCTTCGAGGCCGCCGTCTGGCTCGACCGCGCCAACGACCGGCCCACCGCCCTGGCCTACGCCCGCCGGGCCAAGGAAGCCGGCCATGCCGCCGCAGGCCAGCTGGCCGAGCGCCTGTCCGACCAGCGCGAGTTCAAGGCCCAGCCCCGCTGACCGGCGATCTCAGCCGGGGTCCTTGGGCTCTTCCTTCGGTTCCTGCTTCTTCTGGCCTGGCAGCAGCCCGCCCAGGCGTTCGCGCGCCTTGTCGGCTTCCTTCTTGATCGTCTCCTGCGCGCCCTCCACGGCCTCCTGGGCCTGCTCGGTCACGCCCTCGATGGCCTCCTGCACTTCCTCGGCGGCCTCCTCCACCGGCGTGCCCAGCAGCTCGGCCGCCTTCTCGGTCAGCCCCTCGATGCTGCCCACGCCCATCTCGCTCAGGTCGAGCATGTCGGCGAGCTGATCGCCGAGCTCGCCCAGCACGTCCTCGGGCAGTATGTCTCCGCCGATGTCCACGGCCGACGCGAGGATCGCCTTGAGTATGACCGCCGTGAGTTCGGCGAGCGACATCGGCTCTGCCCCCGAGCCAACGTCGTGCAGCGTGACCTCGTCCACCGTCACTTCCGCCGTCGCCAGCTCACCGATCGCGCCCTCCACCGGCACCGCATCGACGTGCACCTTCACATCGCGGATCTGCACGCTGCGGATGACGAACTTCTTGCCCTCGGGCTCGGGCTCCTTCTTTTCCTCGCCCTCGAACCGCTTGAGGTTGTCGAGGATGACCTTGTAGTTCGCTCCCTCGAGCGTGCGTTCCAGCCGCACATCGATGCCGCTGAGCACGAGCGTGGGCACCTCGACGACGTCGCTGGTGAGCGAGCCGAGCGAGACGTCGACCTCGGTGCTGTCCAGCGTCAGGAAGTGGTCGGCCGAGAAGCCCTCGGGGTTGCTCACCTCGAGCCCGCTGAGCTCGACGCTGCCGGACAGCACGCCGACGTCCGCCGAGCCAAGGGCGGTGGGCACGCCCAGCGCATACGTCGCCCCGCGTTCCACGCCGCGTTCGGCCAGCGTGTCGATGTATACCCAGGCCAGCACGACACCGAGCACCAGCAGGCCGATCAACGGCAGCAGCGCGATGGCGGCGATCTTCAGCAGCTTCTTCATTGGGCTTTCCCCTCTCTTTCGCCGCAATGCTACGGAGTCGGAGATGTCGTCGCGTCCTTGCCCGCAAGAGGCGCCAGCCGATCCGCTGCCTCGTCGGCCGCGTTCACGAACGGCTCCAGCACCATGTCGGCGCCCAGCTCGCGGAGCTTTCTGGCTTCGCGATGGTTGTGGGCCGTGCCGGCGAACTTGCCAGCGTACCCAGCTTTGTGCAGAGCCTCGAGAAGGGCGCGATTCGTGCGCAGCTCGGGCGCGGAGCACACCACCAGCCGCGTGTGCCTCAGCGGCAGCGTCGAGCACAGCTCCGGATCGGTCGCATCGCCGTACCGGCCCGGGCGGCCCTCGTTGGTCCACACGCGCAGCGCACCGGGGTCGAAGTCGACGGCGTACACCGACACGCCGCGGCCCGTGAGCTGGCGGCCGATCCGCCCGCCGTAGCGTCCCAGGCCGATGAGGATGGTGTCGACGTGGAGCGGCGTGCCCGCGTTGTCGGCCGTCTCGCGTGTCGGGTTCTTGCGTTCGAAGATCGACAGCACGGGCGCGAGCTTGTCGTACAACCACGACAGGTTCACGATGGTGTACGTCGAGCAAGCGATGGTGATGAGCGCGACGAGCGTCAGCAGCGAGAGCCCCTCTTCGCTCAGGTGGCCCAGCGACACCCCCAGCGCGCCAAGGATGAGCGAGAACTCGGAGATCTGCCCGAGCGTGAAGCCCGCATAGAAGCCGGTGCGTTTGCGATAGCCCAGTACGCCCAGGATGGCCATGATCACCAGCGGCTTGCCGACGAGAACGAACAGCGAGAGCGCGATCGCCGGAATCAACACGCCGCCCAGCTTGTCGAGCTCGAGCCCGGCCCCAAGCTCGATGAAGAAGAAGACCAGCAGGAAATCGCGCAGCGGCACAAGCCGGTTGCCGATGGCATCGCGGAACGGCGTGCTTGCGAGGCTGACGCCTGCTACGAAGGCCCCGACTTCCTTGCTGAAGCCCAGCGCGTCGGCGCCGGCGGCAAGGCCCGCGGCCCAGGCGATCGAGGCGAGCAGGAGCAACTCGGTCGAACGCGCGAGCTGGTGCGCGAGCCGTGGGATCACCCACTTCGTCGCCGCCGCGAGCAGCCCGCCCGCCAGCACGGCCTTGACGAGCATGAGCCCGACCTGCTGGGCGATCTGAGCTATGCCGCCCTCGCCGTTCTCGCCGCTGTCGAGGGCCGGCAGCAGGATGAGCGCGAGGATCACCACCACGTCCTGGATGATCAGGATGCCCACCGCCAGCCGCCCGTGCAACGCATCGATCTCGCGCCGATCGCTGAGCAGCTTCACGATGATGATCGTGCTCGAGAACGACAACGCCAACGCGATGTATGCGCCGGCCGACCACGACCAGCCCTGCACCATCGCGAGCAGCAGACCTACGACTGCGGTGAACACCACCTGCACCACGCCGGCGAGCAGGGCCACGCTGCCCATGCTGCGGATGATGCCCACGTCGAGCTTGAGCCCGACGAGAAAGAGCAGGATGGCGATGCCAAGCTCGCCGAAGGTCTCGAGTTCTTCGCCGTGGCCGACCAGGCCGAGTGCCGCCGGCCCGCCGACGATGCCCGCGACCAGGAACGCGACGACCAGCGGCTGACGCAGGAGCAGAGCGATGCCGCCAAGAACGCCGACGAGGGCGAGCAACGCCGCCACACGCCCGAAGCCCTCGGCGAGGATGTCCATTGCCCCCTCCGCGATGCGAGCGTTGGTTTAGCCCTGCTGGTCGATCTGCACGCTGGCCAGGGCCGTGAGCATGTCAGGAGAGAACCGCAGCACGCGGTCGAGCCCGGTGGTGCGCATGACCTCGAGCACGTCGCCGGTGACGCCCGCCAGACGCATCTGCCGGCCGGCCTCTTCCATCGCCTGCCGCAAGCGCAGCAGTTGGGCGATGTTGGAGCTGTTGATATAGGTCACTTGCGAGAAGTCGAGCACGACGTTGGGCCGAGCCTGGGGAGAGGCCATCGCCTCGAGGCGTTCGAGGATGGTGGCTAGCTCGTCGCTGAGCGCTGGCTCGTCGTCCAGGTTCGCCAGCACGATGTCCTCGTCCCAGTTCGTGCTCATGTCGTGGCCTCTTCGGTACCGGAGCCGGTGTCGTCGTCGCTCTCGCTCTCGGCGATGGGCGCCACCGCGATCACGTCGTCGCCATCATTGAGCGAGACGACACGCACGCCCTTCGACCCGCGACCGACCTCGCGGATGGTGTCGCCGGCCATGCGCACGAGCTGCCCGCTGCGCGAGATCACCATGATCTCGTCGCCGTCGAACAAGCCGACAGCAGCAACAGAGAGCCCGTTTCGCCCGCCGGTCGCGATGTCGCGCCGGCCCTTGCCGCCGCGGCTCTGGCTGCGGGCATAGCCCGTCTCGGGCTGCACGCGATACTCGTCCACCGGCGTGCGCTTGCCGTAGCCGGTCTCGGTCACGGTCAGCAGCTTGAGGTGCTCGGCTTCCTGGGCGGTCTTCCAATAGCCGCGCTCGCCGTCGTCGTTCTCTTCCTCGCCGTCGTCGGCGGGCACCCATTCCATGGGGATCGACACCAGCCCGACGATGAACGCGTTGTCGGCGAGCTCGATGCCCTTCACGCCCGCGGCCGAGCGGCCCATGCTGCGAGCGTTGTGCTCGGGGAAGCGGATGGCCATGCCGTTGCTGGTCACCAGCAGCAGGTCGTCGCTGCCGCTCGTGAGCGCCACGTCGAAGAGCTCGTCGCCCTCCTTGAGGCCGACGGCGATCAGGCCCGAGCGGTTGACGTTCTGGTAGGCCTTCAGCGGCGTGCGCTTGACGATGCCGCCACGCGTCGCGAAGGTGAGGAACTGACTCTTGGCTTCCAGGTCCTTCACGGTCAGGAAGGCCCAGACCTTCTCGCCTTCCTTCAGGTCGAGCAGGTTGACGATCGCGCGGCCCTTGGCCGTCCGCGCCATCTCGGGCAGCTCGTACACCTTCATCTTGAAGACGCGGCCCGTGTTGGTGAAGCACAGCAGGTGGTCGTGCGTGCTGGCGACGAACAGGTGCTGGACGAAGTCCTCGTCCTTGCTGGTGCCAGCGCGGATGCCCTTGCCGCCTCGCGCCTGGGCGCGATAGGTCTCGGCCGGCACACGCTTGGCATAGCCCGCGCGGCTGATGGTCACCACCACGTCGTGCTCGCGGATGAGCGACTCCATGTCGATCTCGCCCACCGCGTCCTCGATGGCGGTGCGGCGGTCGTCGCCGTAGCGGGCCTTCATGGCGGCGCAGTCGTCGCGGATGATGCCCATGACGCGCGAGCGGTTGGCCAGGATGTCCTCGTAGTCCTCAATCTCGCCCACGAGCTTGGTGTACTCGTCCACCAACCGCTCGATCTCGAGGCCCACGAGCTGGATGAGCCGCATCGAGCCGATCTGCTCGGCCTGGTGACGCGTGAGCGCCACGCCGCCCAGGTGCTCGAACTTCGCGACGTGGTCGAGCAGGCGCTGGGGGATCTGCTTGGCGGCGGGATGCTCGGGCGGGATGCGGTAGCGCCGCTCCATGAGCTTCGCGATGGCCTCCTCACGCGTCTTGCTGCCGCGGATGAGCTTGACGATCTCGTCGATGTCGATGACGGCGTAGATCTGGCCCTCGAGCAGGTGGGCCTTGCGACGCGCCTCGCGCAGCAGGTGCTCGGTGCGCCGGCGGATGACCTCGACGCGGTGGTCGATGTAGTGCTCGATGAGCTCCTTGAGCCCGAGCGTCACCGGGCGGCGGCCCACCAGCGCGATGTTGATGATGCTGAAGGTCTGCTGCAGCGGTGTGAACTGGTAGAGCTGGTTCTCGACGACCGCCGGATCGGCGCCTCGCTTGAGCTCGATGACCACGCGGGTCATGGCCTGGCGGCCGCTCTCGTTGCGGATGTCGCTGATGTCCTTGATGCGCTCTTCCTGCACCGCCTCGACGATCTTCTCGACCAGGTTGCGCTGGCTGAGGTTGTAGGGAATCTCGTCGATCACCAGCTGCTGGCGGTCCTTGCCGAGCTCTTCCACATGGCACACGCCGCGCAGGTACACCTTGCCGCGACCTGTGGCGTAGGCCTCGCCGATACCGCGCCGGCCGACGATCACGCCGCCGGTGGGGAAGTCCGGGCCCTTCACGCCAAGCCGCGTGACGTTGCCGTCAGCGTCCACCTCGTCCTGCATTAGCTCGATGAGGTCGATCTCGGGCTTGTCCACCACGCGCG
Organism: Phycisphaerales bacterium JB064; assembly: GCA_044439825.1. GTDB lineage: Bacteria > Planctomycetota > Phycisphaerae > Phycisphaerales > UBA1924 > JAHCJI01. The sequence continues at coordinate 6,922 of JBITAB010000267.1, forward strand.
TGATGGCGTCGAGGATCTCGGTGGGGTTGTGCGGCGGCATGCTGGTGGCCATGCCCACCGCGATGCCGAGCGAGCCGTTGACCAGCAGGTTGGGGAAGCGGCCCGGCAGCACCTTGGGCTCGAGCAGACGCTCGTCGTAGTTGGGCTGCATGTCGACGGTGCTCAGGTCCATGTCCTGCAGCATGTCGACCGCCGCGTGGTGCATGCGGGCCTCGGTGTATCGCATGGCCGCGGGCGGGTCGCCCTCGATGGAGCCGAAGTTGCCCTGAGGGTCGATCAGCGGCACGCGCATGCGCCACTTCTGAGCAAGGCCCACGAGCGTGGGGTAGATCACGCTCTCGCCGTGGGGGTGGTAGTTGCCGCTGGTGTCGCCGGCGATCTTGGCGCACTT
>JBITAB010000268.1:0-2564 GCA_044439825.1 Phycisphaerales bacterium JB064
GGAAGCGGAACCGCTCGATCTCCTTGTCGTGGTCCTTGGCGTCGAACACGATCAGATCGTCACCATCGCTCTGGCAGGGCCAATAGCCGTAGACGACCTTGGGGTGGAGGATATTCTCGTCGCGCAGCTTGGTCTTGAGGCGATCGAAGACCGGGTGCACCTTGTCCTCGAGGAAGGCCTCGTACTCGTCGGGGCTCATCGAGCCCTTCTTGAACTGCCATTGGCCTCGGAAGAGGGCGGTCGTGTTGATGAAGGGGTAGATCTCGTCGAGGTCGAGCCCCTCGACGACGCGTGAGCCGTAGAAAGGGGCGTCGGGCACGGTGATGTCGGTCGCCACGTCGCTGCGCACGCGTTCGGCGGTCGCGGTGCCGCCGTCCTTCTTGCTTGCGGCGAACTCGTCCTGCTGCTCGGCCTTCTTGGCGCGGGCCTCGGCGATGACCTTCTGCGCGTCAGACCGCTTGCCAAGACGCTCTTCGATCTCGGTGTCGAGCACGCCGGTCTTGCCGGCCTTGAGCATGTCCATGGTGCGCAGGCCCTCGAAGGCGTCCTTGCCGTAGAAGACCTTGCCCATGTAGAGGTCGCGCAGGTGGCTCTCGCAGTAGTGGCGCGTGAGGGCGGCGCCGCCCAGGATGACGGGCACGTCGATGCCCATCTCCTTCATCTCCTTGAGGTTCTCCTCCATCACGGTGACGGACTTGACCAGCAGGCCACTGAGGCCGATGGCGTCGGCCTTGGTCTCTTTCCAGGCGTCGATGATCTGCGGCAGCGTCTGCTTGATACCAATGTTGTGGACGGTGTAGCCGTTGTTGCTCAGGATGATGTCGACGAGGTTCTTGCCAATGTCGTGCACATCGCCCTTGACGGTCGCCAGCACGATCGTGCCCTTGCCCTGGCCCTCGATCTTCTCCATGTGGGGCTCGAGGTGGGCGACGGCCATCTTCATGACCTCGGCGCTCTGCAGCACGAAGGGCAGCTGCATTTGCCCGCTGCCGAAGAGCTCGCCCACGGTCTTCATGCCGTCGAGCAGGTGGTCGTTGACGATCTCGAGCGGCTTGTACTGCTCCATCGCCTCATCGAGTGCGGCGTGCAGGCCTTCCTTCTCGCCATCGATGATGTGGGCGCGCAGGCGCTCCTCGAGCGTGAGGTCCTTCTTCTCCTCGGCCGTGCTACCGACGCTGTCGATGTCCTTGAACAGGTCGATGAAGGCCTGGAGTGGGTCGTAGCTCTTGTCGTAGGTGATGCTGGGAGTCGTGTTCTCAGGCAAGGGCCACCTCCTGCTCGGGCTGCTCTTCGCCAGTCGGCAGGCCGGTGCCGCCGACGCTCTGGTCTCGCTTGTCGTAGATGAGGTGCAGCGCGACGCGCTTCTGATCGTCCTCGATCTTGGCCAGCGGCAAGATCTTGCTGGCGTGCACGATGGCGCTGGTCATGCCGGCCTTGACCAACTCGTCGAGGAACACGCTGTTGAGCACCTGGCGGGCGGCCGGCTTGAGCCCGAAGCTCACGTTGCTCAGGCCGCAGGTGATCTGCACGCCCGGGAAGGCCTCGGCGATGCGCCTGGTGCCCTCGATGAGCGCCAGGGCGCTGCGGCGGTCGTCGTCCATGCCCGTCGAGATGGGCAGCACGAGCGGGTCGATGAACAGGTCGGTCTCGTCGAGGCCGTGCACCTGCGTCGCACGCTCGATGGAGCGCTTGGCGATGGCGAACTTGCGGTCGGCCGTGCGGGCCATGGCGGCCTCTGGGTCTTCGTCGATGGTGCCGATGACCAGGGCGGCGCCGTAGGTCTTGGCGATGGTGCAGATGGCGTCGAACTTCTCTTCGCCGTCCTCGAAGTTGGCGCTGTTGATGATGCACTTGCCGCCCGCGCTCTGCAGGCCGGCCTCGATGGTGGCTACCTGGGTGCTGTCGATCATCAGCGGCGCGTCGACCTGACGTACGAGCCGGTGGACGACCTCGTGCATGTCGCGTGCGTTGTCGCGGCCGGCGTAGTCGACGTTGACGTCCAGCACGTGGCTGCCCTCGCGCACCTGCTGCTTGGCCAGCGCGACGATGCCGTCCCAGTCTTCTTCTTCGAGCAACCGCTTGAACTTGCGGCTGCCCGAGGCGTTGCACCGCTCGCCCACGATGAGGAAGGAGTTGTCCTGGCGATACTCCACGGGCTGGTAGAGGCTCGTGCAGCTTGGGATCATGGTGGTGCGTTCGGTGCGCTTGGGCTCGCGGTCGCCCACCATGTCGGCCAGGTGCTTGATGTGCTCAGGCGTGGTGCCGCAGCAGCCGCCGACGAGCCCCACGCCGCTCTGCTCGATGAATCGCTCCTGCGCCTCGGCGAATGGGCCGGGCTTGAGCGGGTACTCCGTACGGCCCTCGACCAGCACGGGCAGGCCCGCGTTGGGGGCGACCGACACGTGGCGATCCCAGTGCTTGCCCAGCCACTGGATGTACTCGGCCATCTCCGTCGGGCCCGTGGCGCAGTTGAGGCCCAGGCTGAGGATGGGGTATCGACGCAGCGCGTGGGCGGCCGCCTCGATGCTGGTGCCCATGAGCATGGTGCCCGTCTGCTCGATGGT
>JBITAB010000268.1:2664-7297 GCA_044439825.1 Phycisphaerales bacterium JB064
TACTCCTGGGCCTTGTCGGCCCGATCGAACTCGCCCAGCACCAGCGTGTTGGCGCCGAAGCTGTTGGTCTCGATGCAGTCGGCCCCGACCTCCAGGAACTCGCGGTGGATGTCTTCCACAACGTCCGGGCGGGTGTCGACGAGGATGTCGGTGCAGTTCTCGCAGCCGCAGTAATCCCCCTCGACCGTCAGGTCTCGGCTGTACAGGCTCGTGCCCATGGCGCCGTCGAGCACCAGCACGCGGCTGGCCAGGGCCCGGGCGAAGGAGCTGGAGAAGAGTGGGTCGTTGGTTGGCATGGGACAGTATATCCGTTCATCCGCAAATATGGATAGAAAGAATGGGGATTTGGCGGAAGAACTATAACACAATCCAAACAAACTGCCCGGATGCAAAAATGAGTGCGGTGCACATCGTCGGGCACCGCACTCACGTGTTCTCCGCCGTTGATGGGCTTGCCTGATCCCTCCACCAGGCCGGCCCATCAACCGTTGGGCATTGGCCGGTCAGCAGTTGCACGACTTCTTGAAGTCGTTGATCTCGCGCTCGGCCTCATCCTTGGACTTGCCGTACTTCTCCTGGATCTTGCCGGCAAGTTGCTCGCTGCGGCCCTCAACCTGATCGAGCTCGTCGTCGGTCAGCTTGCCCCAGCGCTCCTTGGCTTTGCCCTTGAGCTGCTTCCAGTTGCCTTGCAGTGTGTCCTGGTTCATGGCGAATCTCCTAGCGAGTGTTGTGGATGTGGATGGAACGCGAGTGGCTCACGCGGTCTTCTGGCCGGCGTGCTTGCCCTCGCGGATTTCTTCGATGGTCTTGTCGATGAACGCGGGCAGGTCGTCGGGCGTGCGGCTGGTGGTCAGGGCCTGATCGCACACGACCTCCTTGTCGACCCAGCGGGCGCCGGCGTTCTTCAGGTCGTTCTTGATGGATGGATAGCTCGTCACCTCACGGCCCTCGATCACGCCGCAGTCGATGAGGATCTGCGGGCCATGGCAGATGGCGCTGACGGGCTTGCCGGCCTTGAAGAAGTCTCGTACGAACGCGGTCGCGTCCTCACGCATACGCAGCTTGTCGGGGTTCATGACCCCGCCGGGAAGAACGAGCGCGTCGTAGTTGTCGGCCCTGGCGTCGGCGATAGACCGGTCTGCGTTGACCGAGTCACCCCAGTCGCCATTGTTCCAGCCGCGAATGTCCTCGCCGTCCGGCGTGATGATGTGTACCTCAGCGCCCGCGTCTTGCAGGGCCTTGAGCGGCTTTTCGAGTTCGCTCTGCTCGAAACCATCGGCGGAAAGGATGGCGATTGTTTTGCCGTCGAGTTGTTTGCTGGTAGCCATGTGTGCCTCCTTTGAGTTGCTTCTGTGGGCTTGCACGAGAATGTTCCACTCTGGCCGTGACGGACCGGTGAAGTCGCGGTGAATCGGGTCTCATTGTGGTAAAAATGGCTTCGGGATGGCGATAGAGGCGACGTAGAATGCGACCGCTACGGACAAACCCATACCCACGACGGGGACGCGACCGATGGACGAACTCAAGAATCTGCGGACCGAGAACCTCATCAACGGCCAGTGGATCACCGCCAAGAGCGGCGAGACCATCGAGGTGAGCGACCCGGCCACCGATGAGGTGATCGCGACCATCCCCAGCGTGGGTGAGGACGAGAGCAGGCAGGCCATCGATGCCGCGCACGAGGCGTGGGCGCCATGGGCCGCGCGGCCGGCGGCAGAGCGCGGCAAGCTCGTGGGCAGGCTCGCGGAGCTGATGCATCGCGACGCCGATCGGCTGGCGGCGATCATGACGGCCGAGCAGGGCAAGCCCCTGGGCGAGGCCAAGGGCGAGATCAACTACGCCGCGTCGTTCCTGGAGTGGGCCGCGGGCGAGGCGCCTCGCATGTATGGCGAGACGATCCCCGCGAACTCGTCGGACAAGCGCATCGTGGTGATGCGTCAGCCCGTGGGTGTGTGCGCGATCATCACGCCCTGGAACTTCCCCGCGGCGATGATCACCCGCAAGATCGGCCCGGCACTGGCGGCTGGGTGCACGGTGGTAGTCAAGCCCGCGGAGCTGACGCCGCTGAGCGCGATCGCCATCGGCGAGTTGGCATTGGAGGCCGGTTTGCCCGCGGGCACGGTGAACATCCTGACGGGCAGCAGCCGCGTCGTCGCCAAGCCGTTCTTCGAGGACGAGCGTGTGCGCAAGCTGAGCTTTACGGGCTCGACGCCCGTGGGCCAGAAGCTGATGGAGCAAGCCAGCGGCAACCTGCTGCGGCTCTCGATGGAACTGGGCGGGCACGCGCCGTTCATCGTGTTCGATGATGCCGACCTGGAGCGGGCCGTGGCTGGGGCGGTGGCCTGCAAGTTCCGCAACGCGGGGCAGACGTGCATCTGCGCCAACCGCTTCTACGTGCAGAGCGGCATCTATGACAAGTTCATGGAGCGGTTCACCGCCGCGGTGAAGAAGCTGAAGGTCGGCCGCGGCACGCAGGACGGCGTGAGCATCGGGCCGCTCATCAACGACAAGGCCATCGACAAGGTGCGTGAGCACGTCGAGGACGCGAAGGGCAAGGGCGCCAAGCTGCCCGTGGGCGGAGACAAGGTCAAGCTCGACGGGCTGGCCGACCGCTTCTGGGCGCCGACGGTGATCGATGGCATGACGCCCGACATGCTGTGCGCCAGCGAGGAGACCTTCGGCCCGGTCGCGCCCGTCGCCCGGTTCGAGAAGGACCAGGAGGCCATCGACGCGGCCAACAACACGCCCTTCGGCCTGGCCAGCTATTTCTACACCAGCAACGCCACGCGGCTCATGAAGACCGCCGAGGCGTTGTACTACGGCATCGTGGGCGCCAACGACGCAGCGCCGTCGACCGCCCAAGCGCCCTTCGGCGGCGTGAAGCACTCGGGCTTCGGCCGCGAGGGCGGGAAGTACGTGATGGACGAGTACACGAACGTCAAGTACGTGTCGTGGGGACTGGTGTAAGAACCACCCCTTAAGACGAGATCAGTTCGTGGCCGTGGGCTGCAGCTGCGGATAGGCCATCAGCACGTCGGTCTCCGAGATGTCCTTGCCGGTCTTCTCGCTGAGCTCCATCGCGAGGCGTTCGGCGGTCAGTTCGCCCGGGGGGATCTGCAGGTCGGGGGCGTGGGTCGAGCCATCGGTGTCGATGGGGCCTTCCTCGCCCGCGGGCAGGTAGATCGCGCCCGTGCTGAAGTCGACGGCGTAGGCGATGATGCCGGGGATCAGGAAGAACAGCAGGCCGATGCCGTCGAGCAGCACAACACCGATGTCCAGGTCGCCCTTGGACTGGCCTCGCCGCTCGGGGTAGAGGATGGTGCCGCAGGCGCTCTGGATCGCCAGTGAGGCGAGCAGTGCGGAGGCGAGTATTGTCGACGTGAAGGGGGCGGTGCAAGCGGAACGGCGGGAGCGGGGGAACGGCATGGTCATGGCTCCATGTGAAGGTGAGAAACGGAACGTTATGGTGACGCACGTTATGTCACCCATCGGCATGAAGCCCGATGGTTGGAGAACATGAGATTGGGTTCACATTGCGTTGTACTGCCCGACTTGGCTCCGTGGAGTCTGGCCTATCTGTGCTGATCAACGAGCACAGGGTTGCCATCTGGGTCGACGAGCACGAAGTGGGCCGGGCCAGTGGTGCTCTCGTCGGCCTCGGTGGCGAAGGTCAGGCCCTTGGCCTTGAGCGCCTTCTGCAGGTCGCGCACGTCGGTGAAGGGGTCGACATTCTTGCCGTCGTAGGTCCAGCCTGGGTTGAACGTCAGGATGTTCTGCTCGAACATGCCCTGGAAGAGGCCGATATCGGTGGTGCCGTTTCGCATGATGAGGTAGTTGTTCTCCATCGCGCCGCCGGCGACTTCGAAGCCAAGCTTCTCATAGAACGCGCGAGAGGCGGCCAGGTCCTTGACGGCCAGGCTGATCGAGAATGCTCCAAGGTCCATGCGTGCGTCCTCCTGTTGTCGTGCCGCGTCGTGGCTGGCGGTGGGGGTGCTGGTGGGTGCGGTTATCGTCGTGCTCTGGCAGGCGGGCAGCGTGGTGGCCAGGGCCATCAGAGTGATGATCGTGCGGGCGTTCGTCCGTAGCATGGGGCTGTTATACCACGGCTTGGCCCCGCGTGCTTGACGGATCTTGCGAATATGCCGCCAGAATCAGATGACAACTCTCCAGCGACCTCGCCCCGGCCGACGCCGGCCCAAGCCGATTATCTCCAGCGTGTGAACCGAGCCCTCGACTACGTGCTGAGCAACCTGTCTGAGCCGCTGCCCTTGGAGCTTGTCGCCGGCGTGGCGGGCTTCTCACCCTTCCACTTCCACCGCGTGTTCAAGTCGATGACCGGAGAGACGCTCCAGCAGTTCGTCCAGCGCGTACGACTCGAGCGGGCGTTGACGAGGATGACCCATTCGCCCGATCGACCCCTCATCGACATAGCTCTGGAATGCGGCTTCCAATCCGCCTCGGACTTCAGCCGGGTCTTCCGCAAGCGTTTCGGCGTCCCGCCGAGCACGTTCGACATCGAGGTGTTCCGCGCCGACCGGCGCGAGCGTTGGCAGGGCATCGCCGCGGGCGACGAGCACCGCCACCTGCTCGAGGGCCTGCCCGCAGGCGAGAACCCCGATGGGTTTGTCGTGCG
>JBITAB010000269.1:0-15272 GCA_044439825.1 Phycisphaerales bacterium JB064
CTCCGCACGCCCCAGGCCACGCCGAGCTGGCCCCAGGCGCGTGCGTCCTGGGCGACAATCCTCTTGAGTGTGGCCGGGTCGGTCATAGGGATAGCGATTCTCAGCGGCCGGTGCGGATGCGGTGGGCCCAGGCGCCGTACTCGATCATGCCCCGGACGAGCTCGCCCCGGGGCGGGACGCCGCGGCCGAAGGCCGTCTCCCACCGCCACGAGTAGTAGGCCCCGCGCAGGCGGAAGCGGGCGACGATGGCCATCCGCGGCAGCTCGTAGATCGCCAGGGGCAGGTCTCGCAGCAGGCTCACGACGCGGCCCTCACGACTCGCTGTATTGCCCGCTTCACTGCCCACCGCTCGAAGCGCCGGCTTCCATCTGGGCGCGGTGCCAATGGATGGTCTCGGCGAGCCCCTCGCGCAGCGGGGTGAAGGGCTCATAGCCCAAGAGGCCTCGGGCGCGTTCGATGCTGGCCAGCGAGTGGCGGACCTCACCCTTGCGGGCGGGCTTGTGCACCGGGTCGAGCGCGTCGGTCTCGGTGCCGGCCTGCTTGGCGATGATGGCGGCCATCTGCTCGGCAAGCTGGTTGAGGCTGGTGGCGTGGCCCAGGGCGATGTTCGCGATGGCGTCATCGGGCAGGGTGCTGGTGGCGCCGGCCAGCAGGTTGGCCAGCACGACGTTGGCCACGAAGGTGAAGTCGCGGGTCTGCTCGCCATCGCCGAAGATGACCGGGGCGTTGCCCCGCAGCATGCGGGCGGCGAAGGCGGGGATGACCGCCGCGTAGGCGCTGTCGGCCCGCTGGCGTGGGCCGAAGACGTTGAAGTATCGCAGGGCCACGCTCTCGAGCCCGTAGCAGCGGCTCCACGTGGCAAGCAGTTGTTCGCCGGCGAGCTTGCTGGCGGCGTAGGGCGAGAGCGGGCAGGGGGGCATGTCCTCCTGGCAGGGCTCGCCCGAGCTGCCGCCGCGGTCGCCGTAGATGCTGCTGGAGCTGGAGTACACAACCCGACCACCGCCGGCGGCACGCAGGGCCTCGAGCACACGCAGGGTGCCCGTGGCGTTCACGTCCCACGCGCGGGCGGGCTGCTCGATCGACAAGGGCACCGAGCCCACGGCCGCCATGTGGAAGACCACCGGCCCGCGATCGGACTGGCGGGCGCCCTTGGCCTGTGGCTCCTGGCCGAAGGCGTCGGCCATGGCGCCGCGATCGAGGATGGACCCATGCACGAACGCCACCCGATCGGGCTCGAGCTCGACCAGGTCGGCCACGTAGGCGGCCGAGGAGTTCGAGAGGTCATCGATCACCCGGACGTAGGCCCCCAGCGAGACGAGGGCGTCGACCAGGTGGCTGCCGATGAATCCCGCGCCACCGGTGACGACCACGCGGCGGTGCTCGTAGGCCGGCCGGACCGAGGCGATGAGCTCTGAGGGAAAACGCAGCACGGTGGTATCCTAACCGCTTCTTTGCCCGAGCGGAACGCGATTTCTCGCGAAGGGCAAAGCCGCTCACGATCGGGCCGCCAACCTTCCGATACGCTTGATCGTGCCCAACGAAAATCACAGCCCCGTGCCCGGCAGCGTGAGCGACCTTCGCGGGTCGCGCGTGGCCATGCTGGGGGCTGGAGGCAGCGGCATGAGCGCCCTGGCGCGGCTGCTGGCCTCGATGGGCGTGCAGGTGCGAGGCTTTGACACGACCGCCAGCCCGGTAACCGATCGCCTGGCAGCCGAGGGCATCTCGATCACGATCGGCCACGGGCACGAGGCCGCGCGCGAGGCCGATGTGCTCGTCGCGACGGCGGCCATCCCAAAGGACCACCCCGCCCTGGCCCAGGCCGTGGCGCTGGGGCTGCCCGTCCTGACATATCCGCAGGCCCTGGGCCTGGCGATGCGCGGGCAGACCGGGCTGGCAATCGCCGGCACGCACGGCAAGAGCACGACGGTGGCGATGCTCGGGGCGGCGCTGGTCGATGCCGGGCTCGACCCGACGGTGATCGCCGGGGCGGCCTCACCGCAGCTTGCCCGCGGCGCGCTGGCCGAGCCCGGGCCCTGGGTTGGTTCTCGGCTGGGCGCGCAGGCGATCCCGAGCGGGCCGCGGCACGGCAGGCCTGGCTTGCTGGTGGCCGAGGCGTGCGAGTTCAACCGCTCGTTCCACAACCTGCACCCCACGATCGCGGGCATCAACAACGTCGAGGCCGACCACCTGGACATCTATGGAAGCCTGGACGCCGTGGTGGAGGCGTTCGCGCAGTTTGCGCGCGCGCTGCCGCCGGCCAGCGAGGGCGGCGTGCTGGTCATCGGCCACGATGGCGCACACCGGCGCGAGGTGGCCGCGGGGCTCGATGCCGAGGTGCAGACCATCGGCTATAGCCCGCAGGCCGACTGGGTGATCGAGTACGACGAGCGCACGCTGGGCGTGAGCGTCCGGCATCGTGAGGGCGTGACGGGGCGTTGGAGCCTTCGCCTGCCCGGCGCGCACAACGCGGCCAACTCGGCCATGGCCTTTGCGCTGGCGTGCACGGCCGGCGCCGATCCCACGATCGTGGCGCGCTCGCTCGCGGCCTTCAGCGGGCTCGAGCGGCGCTGCCAGGTGCTGGGCGACAAGCCCGTCGAGGGCGGCGCGGTGCGTGTGTACGACGACTATGGGCACCACCCCACCGAGGTGGACGCCACGCTGCGGGCCATCCGCGCCGCCGAGCGGCCCGAGACGCGGGGCGGGCGGCTGATCGTGGTGTTCCAGCCCCACCAGCACTCGCGCACCCGCTTCCTGCTCGACGAGTTCGCGACCGCGTTTGGCAGCGCCGACATGGTGATCGTGCCGGAGATCTACTTCGTGCGCGACAGCGAGGCCGAGAAGCAGCGCGTGAGCGCGGCCGACCTGGTGCAGCGCCTGCGCGATCGCGGCGTCGACGCGAGCCATGCGCACCCGTTCGGCGCGATCGTCGAGCAGCTCGAGCGAGACTGCAAGGCGGGCGACGTGCTGGTGGTGATGGGCGCGGGGCCGGTGTGGCAGGTGGCGCGCGGCTTCATGGACGCGAAGCGGGCGGTGGCCCATGCCTGAGCTGGTGCGCCTCGATGTCGAACGCCGGGCGGCGCTGCCGACGTGGTTTGGTGTTGGCGGCACGGCCGACCGGCTGGTACGGCCCGCGTGCGTGGAAGAGCTGCAGCGCTGCGTGCGCATCGACAAGGACTTCAAGGTGTTGGGCGAGGGCGCCAACCTGCTGGTGGCCGACCGCGGCGTGCGCGAGCTGGTGGTGAGCCTGAAAGAGATGGATGCCGTCAGCATCGACGCCCAGACCGGGCTCGTTCGCGCGCAGGCCGGTGCTGACTTGATGCGGCTCGTGCAGGACACCGCGCGGGCCGGGCTGGAAGGGTTGCACAAGCTTGCGGGCGTGCCGGCGAGCATCGGCGGCGCGGTGGCGATGAACGCGGGCGGCAAGTATGGCAGCACGTTCGACCACCTCATCGAGCTGACCACGATGGACCGCGACGGCGTCGTGCGCACCGAGCCGGCCTACGAGTTCCAGGCGGGCTATCGCGATGGCGGGCTGGGCGGGCGCATCGTCGTCGAGGCGTTGTTCCAGCTCACCAAGGCCGATCCGTCCGCCGTGCGCGAGCAGGTGAAGGCCATCATGCACGAGAAGAAGCACAGCCAGCCGCTTGCGGCCGACAGCGCGGGGTGCGTCTTCAAGAACCCCGTGCTGTCGTACCACGTGCGCGGCGTGGGCGAGGCCGGCGAGCGCGTGAGCGCGGGGCGGCTGATCGACATGGCCGGTTGCAAGGGCCACACCCAGGGCGGCGCGAGCGTCAGCGAGCGGCACGCCAATTTCATGGTGGTCGACAAGTCTCGGGCGCGCGCCCGCGACGTGATCGGCCTGATCGACTCCGTACGGCAGGCCGTGCGGGGGCACTTCGGGATCGAGCTCGAGACCGAAGTGGTCATCTGGGGATTGTCATGACGAGCAGGACGGTGCTGGTCTTGGGTGGCGGGCCCGACGCCGAGCACGAGGTGAGCCTCAACAGCAGCGCCGCCGTGACGAAGGGGCTCAACGACAGCGGGCGCTATGCCGCGCACCGCGAGGTCATCGGCGCGCTGACGCTCGACGAGCTGCGCGCGCTGCCGGGAGACATCATCTGCCCCGTGCTGCACGGGCCCTGGGGCGAGGGCGGGCCCATGCAGCGCCTGCTGGAGGCCGATGGCCGGCCCTTCGTCGGCTGCGGCTCGATCGCCGCCCGCGCCGCCATCGACAAGCTGCAGACCAAGCAGATCGCCCTCTCGCTGGGCATCGCCACCGGGGCGGCCGCCGTGCTGTACTCGCTCGACGACGTGCCGCCCATCGAGCTGCCGCTGGTGCTCAAGCCCGTGCACGAGGGCTCGAGCGTGGGGCTTGCCATCTGCAAGACGATGGATGAGTGGCGCCAGGGCGCGGCGACCGCACGGCAGATGCTGGCCTCGGGCAAGACCGCCGCGTTCATGGTCGAGCCTTTTACCAAGGGCCGCGAGCTGACCGTGGGCGTCGTTGCGGGCGAGGCCCTGCCGATCGTCGAGATCACGCCCTTCGCCGGCGTGTACGACTACGAGGCCAAGTACACCCGTGACGACACGCGGTACGTCGTCGATCCGCCCTTGCCCGAGGGCATCGCCCACGCCCTGCAGCGCGACGCCGTGCGACTGGCCCGCGCGATGGGCTGCCCGATGCTGGCGCGCATCGACTTCCTGCTCGACGAGCAGCGTGGCCCGCGGCTGCTCGAGGTGAACACCATGCCTGGCTTCACCAGCCACTCGCTGCTGCCCATGGCCGCCGCGCGCACGGGGCTGGACATGCCCGCGCTGTGCGCCAGGCTCGTCGATGACGCGCTGGAGCGTCACGGATCGCACAAGGACGCCGCGGCGCTCGTACGCTCTCACTGATCATGCCCCGAAAGAAAGCCGCAAAACCGAAGGCCAAGCCCGCCGCCCGCAAGAAGCCCGCCTCCAGGGCCAAGGCCGAGAGCCGCCTGCCCGAGGGCGCCACGCGCCGCATCGTGCTCGCGGGCGTGGGCGTGCTGCTGGCGACGGGCGTAGTCGTCGGCGCCGGCATGGGCATCCCCGCTCTCGGTCGCAACGCGGCCAGCCGCATCAGCAACGAGAGCCGCACGGTGCAGATCTGGCTCACCCCGCCCGGCTGGATGCCCCAGCACACCTTCGACGGCGTGATGGACAAGGCCGTCGTGGCCTATGAGCAGGCCAGCCGCCAGCTGGGCCCGGCCGAGGCGCTCAGCGCCGAGCCGCTGCGCGCCGTGCAGCAGACGATGGCTTCCACGGGATGGGCCGCGCAGACGCCGCGCGTGTCGCGCAAGCGCCCGACGCGCGTGGAGGGCGAGAGCGAGGACATCAGCCGCAACGACGTGCACATCGAGCTGGCCTGGCGCCGGCCCGTGGCGGTCGTGCGCTCCAGCGCCTTCCAGTTTGGCGCACGCCCGGGCCTGCGCGATACGGCCATCGACGCCAGCGCCGACGTGCTGCCCATGAGCGGGCCGCCCGAGAGTTTTCCGGGCTTGAAGGTCGTCCTCAATCCCTCGCGCCTGCCCAGCCCAAAGGACGCCAGCGACACCAACCCGAGCTGGCCAGGCCAGGACGTGCGCGACGCCATCGCGCTGCTGGGCCTGCTCGAGGCCGAGCCCTTCGCGACGCAGATCGTGGGCGTCGACCTGGCCGAGCACGCCGACGGCCGGCGCCTGCTGATCGTCACCAGCACGGGCGGCCGCGTGGTGTGGGGAGCGCCTCCCGGCGGCGAGGGCGTGTATCGCGGCGAGGTGAGCGACCAGAACAAGCTGGCCAACCTGCGCAGCCTCGTGCAGGCCACGGGCTATCTCGACGGCGGGCAGGAGCGCGTGGAGATCCACTGGCCCGGCACCGTGCTCATCGGCGGCGAGGGCGCCAGGGAGGGTCGCGGGGGCACGCCGTGAGCGAGCCCGACGCGCAACCCATCGATACCGCCGAAGCGCCACCGCCCCCACCACTGCCATCGCCGGCGCGCAAGAAATCAAAGAAGGCAAAGCGCCAGGACCGCTGGGCCCATCGCCGGGCCGAGCCGCGCACGCTCGCCTTCCTGTGGGCGCTGTACATCCTGGCCGCGGGCGTCATGACGGTGGGCCTGCTGCTGATGCGCGGGCCCTGGGCGCTGCTCGACAAGGACGTGTACCAGTACGCCGCGCGCACGATGCTGTTGTGCGTTGCGCTTGGGCTGACGATCCTCTGGCCCATGGCGCGGCTGAGCCAGAGCGTGCCGGTGCGCGAGCGGGCGTCGGGCGCGCTCTTTAAGGACATGCTGGTGCTGCTGCCGCCCACGCAGGCGGTCATCTGGGCGCAGGCGGCCGCGCGATCGGGCTGGGCCATCGACCTCATCGGCGCGATATCGCTCAGCCTGTGGGCGTGGCCCATGCTCGGGGCGGCCGTGCTCGCGACGGTGCTGCGCCCCGCGCCAGACCACCAGCCAGAAGACGCGTACGACCGAGGCACGGTGTTCGTGGGCGCGCAGGGCCCCAGCGGCAAGACGCGGACGCTGGTGATGCTGGGCTTTGTGTTGGCGGCCATGCTGCCGCTGCTGGCGCTGCGCACGGGCCCGCAGTGGGCGACCATGCTCAGCCCGGTGTCGGCCGTGTTCGACCTGGCCCATTCCAGGCCCGTGGGCCCCGACGTGGCCTCGGTGGACGCCGCGCGGTGGACCGTGCTGATCGTGCAGCTCGCGCTGGCGCTCATCGCGTGGATAGTGCTCGCTATCGTCGATGGGCGCGCGGACGCCGCTCTCGAAGACCCCGACCAGCCCCAAACGCCCGCCGCTGGCCCCGAGGGGGGCGAGCCCATAGCATCAGCGGCTTCCCCGCGTGATCGTGGCCCATTGCCCGATGTTCGCGGGGATCGTTTTTCGGGCGTGCCGAACACGCCCTTGGCAGAGCGCGGCTCTCGAGAGCGCACACAGGAAGGGCGCCCAATGGACTACATGACCGCGGATGAACGGACCAAGATCAAGGCCCGTCTGGACGAGCTGATCGCCAATCGTCCCAAGATCACCGAGCGCATCGCCGAGGCCCGCGCGCTGGGCGACCTGAAAGAGAACGCCGAGTATCACAGCGCCCGCGAGCTGCAGGGCATGGAAGAGGCCGAGATCCGCCGCCTCGAGGACCGCCTGGCCAACGCCAAGGTCGTCAACGACGACCTCGCCAAGGACGCACAGGTCGCCTTCCTGGGCTCCATGGTCAAGATCCAGGAAGTCTCCGAGAAGGGCCCCGTCGGCAGCGCCGAGATGGTCAAGCTGGTAGGCGAGTTCTCAGAGGACCCGCCCGACGACTACGACGAGGTGACCGCCAACAGCCCCATGGGCACCGCCCTCATGAAGGCCCGCGTGGGCGAGACCGTCCGCGTCGACGCGCCCCGGGGCGTGAAGCGGTTCGAGATCCTCGAGATCCTCTGATTCGCCCGCGAGCAGGTTTCTTGAAACCATCCCAGTGAAAGACGCCCGGCCGGGGGCCCAACAATGGGCTGCCCGGCCTTGCTGTTGCGTTGGCCGCGTCGTGGAGGAAATCGCCCATGCCCTTGCGTCTGAACCGTCGCCCCGCGGCCCTGCTGGCCGCCCTGGCCCTGACCACAGCGCTCTCGACCGGCCTGACCGGCTGCGCGATGTCGTACAACCAGGCCACCGTGCCCGCCTCGGCCTCGATGGTCATGCCCGAGGCCCAGGCCGTGGGCATCGACGCCAAGACCAGCAACGGCCGGATCGTCATCGTGCAGGACGGCTCGGCGGGCGAGGCCACGGTGTCGGCCGAGGCCAAGCTGACGACCCAGGATCGGGCCGATCGCTTCACCATCGAGACGACGCTGAACAGCGACGGCACGCTCGTCGTGCGGCCCGTGTGGCCCGATGGCAAGCGCCTGTCGAGCGAGAGCTGCAACCTGGAGATCACCGCGCCGTCGCTGCACGCGATCGTCGCCGACACCAGCAATGGCTCGATCACGCTCAAGGGTGGCGCGGGCCTCGCGCAGCTCGAGACCAGCAACGGGGCGGTGCGCGTGGAAGGACGCGAGGGCGAGGTGCGTGCCCACACGAGCAACGGACGCATCGAGATCACCGGCGGCGCGGGCGTGCTCGACCTGAAGACCTCCAACGGCGCCATCCGCATCAACGGGACGTCGGCCGGGCCCGATGACGCGCCGTTCCAGTGGCGCGCCTCGACCAGCAACGGCAGCATCAGCCTCGACCTTGTCGAGCCCGTTGCGGGCCGCATCCGGGCGTCGACGTCCAACGGCAAGGCGAGCATCGAGCGCAAGCAGGGCGGTGGCGAGTCGAGGCGAGTCGTCTCGGCCAGCTCGATCGACCTGGGCGACGGGCCGGGCGAGATCATCCTCTCGACCAGCAACGGCTCGATCACCGTGCGCACGCCGTAACGCGCATACAGCGAAGGCATCCAAGGAGAACGCCGATCGGATGGGAAGCCATCCGATCGGCGTTGTGGTTTACAGGAGGGCGTTGGACTCAGCCGCAGCCGATGTCGAAGGCGGTCTGGAAGGCCAGGAAGTCGAAGATGGTGAAGCTGCCGTCGCCGTCGAAGTCGGCACGCGGGTCACCACTGTCGAAGAGGTTCTGGAACTCCAGGAAGTCGAAGATGTCGAGCGCGCCGTCGCCGGTGATGTCGGCCTGGCAGGTGTCGCAGGACATCTGCACGACCTCGAAGGCGTCGATAGCGGCCTCGGTCACCGAGTTGTTGGGCTGATCGCTCGCGGTGAAGCGGATGCGGAACTGGTCGGTCACCGGCACGAAGTCGGCGATGCGGTAGGTCTTCTGGCTCCAGCCGGCGGGCTGAGCGCCAAAGGACTGCACGGGCGTCCAGTCGGTTCCGCCGTTGGAGGACATCTCGACGTCCAGGAAGTCGTCGCCGTCGTCGTTGGTGAACCACATGGCGAAGCGCACGCGGGTCTCGCTGCCCTGATCGCTCAGGTCATAGACCGGGCTGGTGAGCACGGTGGGGCCGCCGTCGAGGTCGGCGTCGCGGCCGAGGCCGGTGGCGAACATCGAGCTCGTGCCGTCGAAGTCGGCCGCGGGCTCGCCGCGACCGCCGCTGGTGCGGGCGGCGCCACGCTCCCATGGGCCGTCCTCGACCGAGGAGTTCTCGACGGTCCAGCCGGTATCGCTCTGGAAGCTGTCGCTCACGACCTGCTGGATGTCGGAGACCACGAACGCCTGGAAGTTGATGAACGGGGCCGACAGCGGTGCGCGGAAGAACTGCCCGTCGTCGGTGTAGGCCTCGAACCAGTACTCGACGTTCTCGAAGCAGGGCATGTTGGGCAGGGTGGCCTCGTAGACGCCGCCGCCGACGGGCGACATGCCGCTAACGACGACCTCGCCGTCGGGCATCTTCACGTGCACCTCGACGCTGCCGCTCTCGACCATGCCCTCCAGCTCGTTGACCTGCACCTGGATGGTCTCGTTGAAGGGCGCCAGCTCGGTGGGCGCGCCGCCGGGCACGGTCATCTCAAGCTTGCCCGCGCCGTCGGTGGTGACGTCGACGATGAACAGGCCGCGCTCGATGTCGCTGATGAGCACGATGCCGCTATCGAAGTACGGATACGTGCTCCACGCGCCATTGAACGATGCGCCGTTGCTGCCGGGGAAGGTGTCGAACCACGCGACCTCGGTGGGGTTCAGCGGATCAGCCGAAAGGTCCCAGACGCGCAGGCCGCTGCGATAGTTGGCCTGATAGAGGGTCGTGCCCTTCACATAGTTGTTGTGGTCGATGGCGGCCAAACCGGTGGTGAACGTGTCGGCCAGCGTCGGGTTGGAAAGGTCCGACACGTCGAACACGCGCGTCGTGGTCACCGAGACGCTGTCGCCTTCATCAAGCTCGTCGTTCAGGTAGAGGTATTGGCGGTCTTCGCTCAGCCAGGCCTGGTGGGTGTAGCGCAGCTGGGCGTAATCGCTGCGGCCGACCAGGAACATGTTGCTCTTGTCGGTGACGTCGACGATCTCCAGGCCGTCGAAGCCATTGAGGCAGAAGGCGATCTCGCGGCCGGCGTAGGGGCCCTCGGTGTAGCTGACCACCTGGGCGTCGTGCACGTAGTGGGTGCTCCACTGGCCAACGATGGTGGGGTTCTCAGGGTCGGCCAGGCTGACGGCGATGAGTCCGCCGTTAGAGATGTTGCAGCCGACCAGGTACAGGTAGCCCGACTCGACGTTCGACACGATGTTGTGCGTGCTCTGGTGGCCGAGCTGGGTCTTGTTCAGCACGTGGCGGACGCGGCCGTCGTCGATCTCGCTCAGGTCCATCACCTGGATGCCAGAGCCGCCCTCGCTGACGCCGTAGGCGTAGTGGCCCATGATCTTGACGTCGTGCCAGGTGCTGTTGGGCCCTTCCACCCAGTCGATGATGACCGGGTTGGTGGGGTCGGTCACCTCGACGAAGCCGTAGCCGCGCTGCAGGCCCATGATGGCGTACTCGCGGCCGGTGGGGCTGGTGTAGCCCCAGCAGTCGTTGCCCGAGCCGTGGCCGCCCGGGAAGGCGCTCAGCGGGATCCAGGACAGCAGCGTGACGTTGTGGCTGTCGAAGGTGGTCGAGGGATCGTCGACCTCACCCCCGCCGCCGCCGTCCTGCAACGCGCCGGCCTGGCCGGCCAGCGACCACAGCGGGGCCCGGACGGCCTGCTGGGCGTCGCGCAGCTTCCGCCAGTTCTCGTGAGCGCCCGCGGACAGGGCGATGGACAGCGCCCCCACGCCGGCCAGCCCGAAGGCGGCCAAACGCATGTTGCGCTGGGTGACAATCCGATCATATGCCAAACGTGCGGAGGCAGCCGCCTTGGTCTTGGTCATGTTGGTGCTCCTGTACTCAGGAGTACGGCGGGCCGGGGGGGTGGTGTTTCAGATTCCTGCCTGAACCTTGCCCGTTACGGCACCTGTGCCACCTGTGGTACCATGTGGGGATCGCTGGGATATGGGAGAGGGCGCCCGGCCGGGAACGGAGGAAGTCCATGGCTCGTGCGTATTTAGGAAGTTATGTTGCCGCTCTGGCCTTGGCGGCTTGTGCTGGCACCGTGGTGGCCCAGGAGGCCGAGCCCCAGCAGCCCCCGGCCCAGGAACAGCCAGCCCAGACTCAACCGGACCAGGCTCAACCGGCCCAGGAGCAGCGCGCCCAAGACCGCCAGAACCAGCGGCCGCTCTTCATCGATGAGGAGGGCGAGCCGCGGATCATGATCGCCTGGGTGCAGCGCGATGGCACTCGGGTGGAACTCGCCCGCATGCTGCCCTGGGGCACCAAGAACGACCGCATCGACCTGGGGCTCAACGTGCTCGCCTTCGCGGCCGTTGGCGGCACGCGGATCGATCTGCAGGAAGGCCACCCGCTGGGCTCGGTCGTACGCGTTGGCTTCTATAAGAAGGATGCCGATAAGCCGTTCTTCACCGACATCAAGCCCGGCTCGGTCGTCGAGGTCAGGCTCGAGGGCGTGAAGTTCCTCGAAGAGGCGCGGCCGACACGACTCACGACGCTGCACCACCTGCAATACGCCCTGGACGACGTGCTCAACTGCGGGCTGGACGGCAGCGCCATCGACCAGTACAACACCGCCTCTCGCGAGGAGACGCTTGGCGGCAACGTGACCGAGCAAAACGGCAGGCCGGGCGTGCTGCGCATCGTCGAGGGCGCGCCGCCAGCCGACGCCCCGCGCTATTACCAGCGCGGCGAAGAGGCCGACGGCGAGGAAGACCCCAAGCCGGCCGAGCGATTCGCGACCGTGCGGTACACGTTCGACGAGGCGGCCGGCACCATCGGCATCCGCGCCCAACTGCCCTACGAGCTCTTCCGCCACGTGCGAGACCCGTGGCTGCGCACCGAGCCCGGCACGTTCTTCGAGCCCACACACTTCCACGTCGAGTTCGAGAGCCTGCCGATGCGCGCCATCCCCGGCGGCGAGCCGCGCACCGAGGAGAAGCGCGAGGCCGCGCCCGAGGCGACCGGCTCGTAATGGCCGAGCCGCGACCGCCGATCTTCGATGGCCATCTCGACCTCGCCTACCTCGCCGAGATCGGCCGCGACATGCACGCCGAGCTTGGCCAGTGCCGAGGCACGCTGCTGCCCGCGGCGGTGACGCTGCCATCGCTGCGCGGAGGCAACGTCCGCGCGTGCCTGGGCACGATCTTCACCGAGATGAGCGAGGAAGACTCGCCCGCGGGGCTGCAATTGGGCGGCTTCCAGCACACCTATCCGCCGGGCGATGTCGAGGCCGCGCATCGCGCGGGGCTGCGGCAACTCAAGCTCTATCAGGCGTGGCGTGATGCGAGCGTGATCGACCTGCTGCCCATTGTGGGTGATGCGCCGCTGGCGCTGGGCATATTGATGGAAGGGGCCGACCCGATCCGCAACGCCGACGAGGTCGCATGGTGGGCCGAACAGGGCGTCATCGCCATCGGCCTGGCGTGGGCGATGGGCTCGCGATACGCGGGCGGCAACAGCCAGAAGAGCGGGCTGACCGCCGAAGGTCGCGACGTGGTGCGCGCCATCGACGACGCGGGCGTGATCCACGACCTCTCGCACCTGAGCGACAAGTCGATGGACGAACTGCTCGAGCGTGCGACCGGCAAGGTGATCGCCAGCCACAGCAATGCACGCGCCCTGCTAGGCGGCGAGAACCAGCGGCACCTGCGCGACGAGAGCATCGCCGAGATCGCGCGGCGCGACGGCGTCATCGGCGTCAATCTCTACGCGCCATTCCTCGATCCCAAGTTCGACAAGAGCAAGAAGCGCCCATCGCTGAAGGTCGCACTCGACCACGTGCTGCACATCGCGAGCATCGCGGGCAAGGACAAGGTCTGCCTGGGCACCGACATGGACGGCGGCTTCGACGCCACCTGCCTGCCCGAGGGCGTCAACGAGCCCAGCGACCTGCACAAGCTGCTGGACATGCTGCGCAGCGAGGGATGGAGCGAGGCGGAGGTTGCGGGGTTTGCGGGGGGGAATTGGGCGCGGGTGCTGGGGATCGAGTGGGAATGACGGCTTTTGACTTTGCGCACTTCACCTGCGGTATCGCGCTTGCTGTGCTCTTTGCCGTCGTCTTCTTTGGCTGGGTGACATACTTCAACGGCCAGATCTCTGGCAACAGCTGGGCGCTGCACGCACTCAACCTTGGCCGCCGGGCGCAGACGAAGGCCCTCGAAGAACATGATGCCGTGTGTGCGCAATGCGCATATCCCGTTCAGGACGCCGAGCAATGCCCAGAGTGCGGCATGCGCTACGACAAACCCAACGCCGTGATGCGACGCGAGCTACAACCACAGCCACTGCCTGGCGTGCCAAGGTGGCTGACCGTGAGCACCGTTCTGTTCGCTGGGGTATTCACGGCCTGGCATCTCGGACCGTTGGGCTTCATGCTCGGCCTGAAGATGGGTGGCAGTGTCGCGAAGGAGTTGCTGGGATTTGTGGGGCTTGTGGCGCCCGTGCTCCCAGCCGCAAGCTACGCCACGTGGCGTTACTACCGAACCTCGTGACTGGCCGTCTTGGCCGACCACCGCACCGCAAGCCTCATGTCCTGAGCATCCTCGCGGCACACCGCGCACCACAGCACACTGCTGGGCAGCATCGCGCTCTCGTCGCCGCTAGGCGGGGGTGGCGCGGCTGGCATCGAGGCCAGCGGGCTGAGCATGCGGCGCTGGTAGACGTCGGGCTTGGTGACGTGGCCCGGGTCGTTCTCGGCGTCGGCGTACGTCGTCTCGAGCAACCGGTTGATGCGCGCGATGCGGTCGTCGGGGAAGGGGTGCGTCGAGAGCCACACGGGCGGACGCTGGCCGCCCGCGCTCATCTGGGCCAGGATCTGCATCACCCCGCGCTGGCCGCTGGGCTTGTAGCCCGCGCGTGACATGTATCGCATGCCGAGCTCGTCGGCCTGATACTCGGCATCGCGCCCATAGCTCAGCAGCACGAGCTGGCCGCCGACCTGGGCGACGGGCAGGCCATAGGTGCCGTACTGGCGCAGCACGGTGTCCTCGCCCGCGGCGCCAACCACCAGCGAGCCGACGGCCAGCCCACCCTGGAGCAGAGCGGACTTGCTCATCTGCTGGTTGCCGTGCCGCGCTGTGACATGGCCGATCTCGTGGCCCAGCACGCCGGCGAGCTGGGCCTCGTTCTGGAGCTCGGACGCAAGCCCGCGCGTGATGAACACCTGCCCGCCGGGCAACGCGAACGCGTTGATCACGTCGGAATTGAGGATCGTGAACTCCCAGGGCAGGTCTTCGGGCACGCCCTCTTCGACATGTGGGATCATCGACGAGCCGACTTCGGTGACGTAGGCCTGGACGCTGTCGTTGGGCAGCTCTCCACCAAACTCCTGGGTGAAGCTCGGTGCGGCCTCGAGGCCCAGGGAGGCTTCCTGGTCCCACGAGTAGAGGCTGAGGAATGTGTCGCCGGTGGTCGGGTCGGTCGCGCAGCCGGTCAGGGTCGCGGCGGCCGCCAGGGCCGTGCTCACCAGGAGCGTCTTGAAGTTGGGCATACCCACACAATCCTCCTTCCAGGCCAGCCGCTGCTGGCGGGGCTCTATCCTTGCGCACAGCGTATGAGCCAGAGTTCTCCCCCGAAACCCGACCTAAAGGAAGCTTCAGGCCCCGCATGGGACGGGCAGACGCTCACGAACCCGCACGAACAGTCCGATAAGGCCGATCGCGTCCGCGAGATGTTCACCGCCATCGCCGGCTCGTACGACCTGAACAACCGGGTGCACTCGTTCCTGCTCGACCAGCGGTGGCGCAAGGCGGCCGTGAAGCGAGCGGCAGTGAAGCCGGGCGACGTGGTCGTGGACGTCGCCTGCGGCACCGGCGACCTGGCCGAGGCGTTCGCGAAGACCGAGGCGGCCGCCGTCATCGGCGTCGACTTCACCCACGCCATGCTGGAGCGGGCCCGCCATAGACAAAAGCTATTGGCGGACCATCTCGACCAAAAACTCTTCTATGTCGAAGGCGATGCCATGGCCCTGCCGCTGGCCGACGCCTGCTGCGACGTGCTCTCGATCGCCTTCGGCCTGCGAAACGTCCAGAAGCCCGAGGTGGCCATCGGGGAGTTCGCCCGCGTGCTGCGGCCCGGCGGGCGGCTGGTGATTCTGGAGTTCGATCGGCCCCGCCTGGCCCCCGTTCGCTGGGGCCATCATCTCTATACAAACGTGATCATGCCCCGGACGGCCACCTGGATCAGCGGCGACAAGTCCGGGGCCTACCGCTATCTGCCCCGTTCGGTGGAGACCTTCCTGGAAAGGGGCCGCGTGATGGAGATCATGCG
>JBITAB010000269.1:15372-26489 GCA_044439825.1 Phycisphaerales bacterium JB064
GCCCCCGCCTCGGCGGTGGGATGGACAGGGGATGCACGATGTGCACGGACGCTCTTCGCGAACGGTTCTTTGACGTCTTGGTCTCGGGCGATCGGGTCGAGGCGCGGCAGGTGGTGCTGCGAGCGCTCGAGACCGGCGATTCGGCCGAGGAACTCATTACAGAGCTGTACTGGCCCACCTATGAGCGGGTCGAGAAGCTCTTCCGCAACGATCTGCTCAGCAAGCTGGGCCACCACTACGCCACGAGGCTGCTGCGCGTGCTCGCCGACCAGACGGCCGGGCTCATCCAGCCGGCGGCGAGCAACGGCCGCACCATCATCGCGGTGTGCGGCCCGCGCGACTCGGACGATCTGGCTGGGCAGCTTGCCACCGACATGCTGGTCAGCCGCGGCTTCACCGTGCACTTCGGCGGCGGCGGCATCCCCAACGATGAGCTGCTGGCCGAGATCAAGCTCCGCGATCCGTCGGCCCTGCTGCTGTTCGCCTCGGGCGCCAACGACCTGCCGTTCATCCGCGAGCTGATCGACACGATCCACGAAGAGGATCCCGATCGCAACATGCAGGTGGCCGTGGGCGGCGGGGTGTTCAACCGTGCCGACGGGCTGGCCGCCGAGATCGGCGCCGACCTGTGGGGCGAGGACCCGCTGGCTGTGGTCGAGGCCCTGATCGAGGAGTGGGACGTGCGGGCCATGCCCCGCCCGCGTCGCCGCCGCCGCAAGAGCGCCGCCTGACATCCGTCTGGCTGGTGATCGCCCGGTCTGGCCGGCTTGGCCAGCCAAGGCCGATATTTACGGACGTAAACCCCAAAACAACGCCCGCAACCCGGTGCAACCAGGGTGCGGGCTTGTGGTATAGTGAGAGAGACATGGACCGCCAGAGCGAACAAGACCTGATCCATGCGGCCCTTTCGGGGGACCGATCGGCCGCCGCGGGCCTCGTGAAGGCCCACCAGGCGTCGCTGTACGCGTTCATGCTCAGGCGCTGCGGGCGGCCCGAAGTGGCCGAGGACGTGGTGCAGGAGGCCTTTGTACGGGCCCTGACCAACCTGCACCGCTTCGACACGCGGTTCCGCTTCTCGACCTGGCTGTTCACGATCGCCAAGCGGCTGCACTGCAACGCGGTGCAGAAGCACGCGCCGACGTTCGACAGCGACCTTGTCTCTTTTTCGGCCAGCGATATCGGCACCGAGTCGGAACCCGTGGCCCGCGATGAGGAGCGGGCCCAGGTGCGCACCGACCTGGACGAGGCGCTGAGCCGGCTTCCGGAGATGCAGCGCGACGTGGTGGTGCTGTTCCACCAGTGCGACTGGCCGATCGCGCGCATCGCCGAACACTATCTGATGCCGACGGGGACGGTGAAGAGCCATCTTCACCGAGGCCGTCGCAAGCTCCGCGTCGCGCTCGAGGCCGTTCGTGCCGAGCGTGCGGCGTCGCGTTCTGCCCATTCTTTGCATTCGCAGTCGGAATCTCGGGTCAATCGTGGGGTGGATCGATGACACGTGATGGGAAGGCGGGCGGCCACAATGCCCCCAACGCGCGAGACCTGCTCGACGCGTACTTCGATGGCGAGCTCGACCGCGCCGGCAAGGGCCGGCTGCACGAGGCGCTGCGCGAGGATCCGGTGCTGGCCGAAGAGTTCAGCCGGACGAGCGAGGCCGTGTCGATGCTGCGCCAGAGCGCCTCGAACAACGCGCTGGAGATCGACCTGACCGAGCGCGTGCTGACACAGAGCGAGCGCTATCGCGGATATCTCAGCAAGCGCGGGCGGCGGTTCGTATTGGCCGGCAGGTCGGCCGTCGCGATGGCGGCGATGGTGATCGTCGCGGGCATCGTGGTGTGGATACGCCTCACCCCGCCCGAGATGCGACTAGCCGCAAGCGAGCGCCCCATCGGCACGTTGCTCGAGAGCGGCAACGCCGACGCCGCCAGCCTGCGCCTGGTGCCGCCAGACGTGCAGAAGGACCTGGCCGACTCGGTCGACCAGAGCAAGGCCGAGCGCCGCATCGTCTTCGATCTTCCCGTCGGCTCTCCTGACGACTTCTCCATGTTTGGCAGGCAGCCCGACGGCGATACTCGCGCCATGGCGCGTTTGCCGCTGCTGGCCAGACCCAGCGATCTCGCCGAGCAGCGCGCCATGGCGCTGCGTCAGGGCCCGCTGCCGATGGACGAGCAGCAGGCGGCGAGCATGGTGCCCGCACCCGACTCGACGGGGTGGTGGGCCCGCACGCCAAGCGAGTTGTTGATTCGATCAGAGATCGTGCGCACGCCCAACGGCGTGTGGCTGCTGGTGAGACCCCAGGCCCAGCAGGCTGACGAGGCCGATCGCGACCCGGAGTGAACCCTGTGTGCCGTGCGTGGTTCGCGTTGATAGCGCTTGTGGGGGCGCTGGGCATCGCCTCGGCCTCGCGCGGCGACAACGCGACCAATAACGACCTCTTCGACCGCCTGCCGGCCGACATCATCGGCGCGTTCTCCTTCGACAACGCCAAAGCGATGCGCACGAACGAGATCGGCCAGGCCATCACCACATGGATGGGCGAGCACGACGCGCTCTCGCACACGCGGCGCGCGTGGGGCCTGTTCGCGCAGCGGCTGGGCGTGAGCGAGAGCGAAGCCTTCGACGGCCTGCTCGGCGGCAGCGCCGTGCTGGCCTTTGGTCGCAAGGACGCGCAGTCGCCGGCGGATTGGCTGGTGCTGGCCGCGGTCGAGAGCGCGATGGACGTGCGCATGGTGCGCCGCACGCGCGCCGTGCCGCGCAAGATCGTGTACAACCGCGCGGTGCTGGGGCTCGAAGAAGAGTCGTTCCTGCTCGCGACGCTGCCGCCGCTGGACGATGGCCGCAGCGTGCTCGCGCTCGCGCCCTCGGGCGCCGAGTGGCTGCTCGTGCGGGCGCTGGCCGTCTCGGCCGGAAAGGCCGAGGCGCTCTCGGGCGATCTGCTGCGGGCGGCCCCGACCGATGCCGTGGTGCGGGGGTTCTGGAAGCCGCAGGGCCAGGCCGGCCGGGCGGCGGGGCTGAGCACCGACCTGGAGCGGTGGCTGTGGAGCCAGCACCAGCCCATGCACACGCTGGCTTTGTGGGCCGTGGCGCGTGAGGGCACGCTGGAGATCGGCCTGAGCCCATTGGCCGGCGACAACGGCCTGGCGCCCGAGCCCACCAGGGCGGCCGATGGCGTGCTGCTGGACGTGGTCGGCCCGGGCGAAGCGATCGTGGCCAGCGTGCTGCAACGCGCGGGGCTGACGGGGCTCGTGCCCGAGGGGCTCGAGGTGACGCGTGGGACGGGCGAGCTCGTCGTGCGGCGTGGGCCGGCCGGCGTCGACCTGGGCACGCGGCTCTCGGTGACGCCCGAGTCGGCCATCGTCGCCAGCAAGGGCGCGACACCTGGGAACACCCGCGTCGTGAACATCCGCGACCTTGCCGAGACGCCCGGCTCGCGGGCGATCTTCGGGCCCCGCCCCGAGATGGCCTGGACGCTCCTGGGGCACGATCCGCTGCGGCCCGAGGTGGTCGTGGCCGTCACGGCGGGGCCAGACAAAGAGCCGGGCGAGGGCGACGCCGAGCCGACCATCAGCAAGGGTGATCGGCAGGAGCCCCAGCCCCAGGCGGTGGCCATCGTGCTCGAGGCTGCCGATCGGCAGAGCCCCACCGCCGGCGGCCTGCGGGGCACGGCACGGCCCCACGAGTTGTGGATGCTGCTGCGGTCGACCGTTGCCGAGAAGCCCGATGGCAAGGCGTCGACCGAGACCGGCTTCGCGTCGCTGGCCGCCCTTTTCGATCGGGCCCGGTGGGTTATCGAGACGCCCCTGGGCGAGGTGCGGGGGCGGATTGTGCTGGAGTTGCGCAAAGGCGAGCGCAAGTAGGCCCAGGGGCGAGGACGGGCTCCTACTGTTACCCTCGCACTTTTTGGGATAGCACCGGCAGACGACCGGCGACGCTGGGCCCGCTGGGACGGTTTTTCATATGGCCGATGCAGGCATTCGGAACGTGGCGATCATCGCCCACGTTGATCATGGCAAGACCTCGCTGGTCGACGGGCTGCTGCGCCAGTCCGGAAACTTCCGCCACGGCGAGCTCGAGAAGCTGGCCGGCGGTCGGGGCGACCTGATCATGGACAGCAACCCGCTCGAGCGCGAGCGGGGCATCACCATCCTGTCGAAGAACTGCGGCGTGCGCTATGTGCGGCCCGATGGCCAGAACTTTGCCATCAACATCATCGACACGCCGGGCCACGCCGACTTTGGCGGCGAGGTTGAGCGTGTGCTCCGCATGGCCGACGGCGCGCTGCTGCTGGTGGACGCCTTCGAGGGGCCCATGCCCCAGACGCGCTTCGTGCTTGGCAAGGCCCTCGAGGCCGGGCTCAAGCCGCTGGTGGTGATCAACAAGTGCGACCGGCCCGACGCGCGGCCGCAGGGCGTGATCAACGAGGTCTTCGACCTGCTCGTGGAGCTTGGGGCCGAAGACCACGCGATGGACTTCCCGATCGTGTACGCCTCGGCCCGCAACGGCTGGGCGACGCTCGAGCAGGGCGAGGTCGGCACCGACCTGCGCCCGCTGTTCGAGGCCATCCTGCAGCACGTGCCCGTGCCCAAGGACGACGCGACCAAGCCGCTGCAGGCGCTGGTGACCACGCTGGCCTACAGCGAGTATGTCGGCCGCATCGGCATCGGCCGCGTCTTTGCCGGCGAGCTCAAGCAGGGGCAGACCGTGGCGATGCTCAAGCGCGACGGCAGCCGGCAGGACGTGCGCCTGGGCGGGCTGCAGCGCTTCGAGGGCCTGGGCCGCGTCGACACCAAGAGCGTGCTGGCGGGCGACCTGTTCGCGGCCGTGGGCATCGAGGACGTGGACATCGGCGACACGCTGGCCGACCCCGAGAACGCGGTTCCGCTGCCACCGGTGACCATCGACGAGCCCACGGTCAGCATCGTCATGCGCATCAACGACTCGCCGTTTGGTGGCCAGGACGGCAAGTTCGTCACCAGCCGGCAGATCAGGGAGCGCCTGGACAAGGAGCTGCAGAGCAACGTCGCGCTGCGCGTCGAGGCGGGCTCGAGCAGCGACGAGTTCATCGTGGCCGGTCGCGGCCTCTTGCACCTGGGCATCCTCTTCGAGACGATGCGCCGCGAGGGCTACGAGATGAGCATCGGCCGGCCGCGCGTGATCCTCAAGGACATCGAAGGCGAGGCCCACGAGCCGCTCGAGATCCTGGTGGTCGACGCGCCGGTGGCCAGCGTGGGCAAGGTGATGGAGCTCGTCGGCTCGCGCAAGGGCGAGCTGAAGAAGATGGAAGACCGCGGCACCCACACGAGCCACCTGGTCTTCGAGATCACCAGCCGCTCGCTCATCGGCCTGCGCAGCCGCCTGCTGACCGCGACGCAGGGCGAGGCGATCATGAGCCACCGCTTCCTGCGCTACGTGCCCATGATGAGCGAGGCCGGCGGCCGGCAGAACGGCGTGATGATCGCGACCGAAGCCGGGCAGGTGACGGCCTACGCCGTCGAGCAGTTGCACGATCGTGGCATCTTGTTCGTGAAGCCCGGCGACAAGGTGTATGGCGGCCAGGTCGTGGGCGAGCACAACCGCGACAACGACATCCCGGTGAACATCGTCCGCCTCAAGGCCCTGACCAACATCCGCAGCGCCAACAAGGAAGCCACCGTGACGCTCAAAGCGCCGCGGGCCATCACGCTCGAGGACGCGCTGGAGTACATCGAGGACGACGAGCTGGTCGAGCTCACCCCCACCAGCGTCCGCCTGCGCAAGAAGATCCTCGACGAGGGCATGCGCAAGCGTGCGGAGCGGCAGAAGAAGGATAAGGAGAAGGTGGGGGTTTAAGAGAGTGACCGGGCTCACACTCGAGCAAATTGAGAAAGAATGGGGCCGGCCGGCTTCGGTCCTGGTCCCGTCATCCAAGCAGCGAGCACGCAAGGACAGCAGTTGGATTGGGCGCGTGACGCTAGGGCGGCCTGACGAGGCTTGGCCCCAGTGGCAGGATCGACCGCTCGCGCCATTGTGCCAGCTCAAGCTTGATCAGGCGCCGTTCGTGCCCAAGGAACTCACCGATATCGCGTGCATCACGATCTTCGTGGACTTTGATGAAGACGGCGTCGCCGAGACCCTGTTGGATGAGCATGACAAGTACAACCAGCAGATTCTCGTGCCCAATGGCCGGGCCTGGGCATTGCGGGCGTACAAATCGATGGACGAACTCGTCGAGATCAGAGCACCGAAGGCGCACTGGCCGTTTTCTGCCAGGCCGGGCGAGTGGGTCTTTGTCGAGCGAGACTTGCCTACGGATAACGAGTTTCCCGACGGAGCCGTGGATACCGCGTTGTGGCCCGTCGAAGCGCGGGACGCTCGACTTGATGGCATTCGCATCGGGGGCTGGCCCAGCATCATTCAGGATCCGCTGCCATGGGGCCCAAGGCGGATCGCGCCGATGAGTCCTTTTGGAGGGCCCGTGGCGTGGTCACGTCCGAAGTTCGATCCTCAATACGTGCTCGAAGTCACTTCCATGCCGGAGTGCGATCTCTGGATCTATGACCTTGGCGCGTTCTTTTTTGGTCGTGGCAGAAAGAACCGGTCGCGGTGGTGCTTCTCGTCCGACTCGGCGTGACAGGCCCCCCTTTCCCCAGCCCCAAACCCCTGCTAAACTCTCGACCCGCCGCGGCACGGGACTCAAGCCGGGAGGCTTCCCTCTCGCCCCACCAGTCGTGCGGTATTTGATAGGATTCGACCCATGTCCAAGTACGCCATCATCGAAGAGTCGGGCGGCCAGCGCAAGGTGGCCGAGGGCGAGCAGATCCTCATCGACCTCTACAAGGCCGGCGAGGCCAGCCAGGGCGAGAGCCTTACCTTCGACAAGGTGCTGGTCATCGGCGAGCCCGGCGGCTCGGCCAAGGTCGGCACCCCCTACGTCGGCGGCGCCACGGTGACGGCCGAGATCGTCGAGCCGGTGGCCAAGGGCGAGAAGATCGACATCCACAAGTACCGCGCCAAGAAGGGCTACCGCCGCAAGACCGGCCACCGCCAGCGCTACACGCTGGTGAAGGTCACCGGCCTGAACGGCTGAGACCGTCCCCCGCACGGATTCCAGCAAAGACCAAAAAACGCACCCGCCCCGCGAGAATCGCAGGGCGGGTGTTGTGCTTCCTGGGGTTTCAGGAAGGAGAAGGGATCGGGGGCTCCGACGTGTTCAAGTGCGGGTCAGTTCCGGCTCAGGGGCAGCCGGCCTCGATGAGGCGGATGGCCTCGAGCACGTCGAAGAAATCAAGCGAGCCGTAGGGCTCGGCCAGGTCTGTGGTCATGTCGCCGCCCTCGAAGCGCTTGAGGTAGGCCAGCAGGTCGAAGAAGGTCAGGCCGTCCTCGCCGTCGAGGTCGACGATCGAGCACGGGCCGATGTGGACGAGCTGATCGCCCAGGCTGCCCACGGTGCCTTCCAGCACGGTGGGCGTCGAGCCGTCGGGCCACTCGACGGTGATGCGGACATGGTCATTCAGGCGGGCGTCGGCGCCGAAGCCGAAGCTAGCCTCGGCGGGCTCCTGGCCGGCCATCGAGATGCCGGTAGTGAGCAGGCGCGTCATGTGCAGGTCGGTCAGGCCGCCGGTCACATCGACGCGAACGACCGCGCCGATGGCGTAGTGGTTGGGCCCGCTCATGCGCGGACGCACCGTCAGCCAGTGCGGCCGGGGCATGTCGGAGTTGTGCACGTTGTCGAGGATGCGCAGGGCCGACTCGATGCACGCGCGATCATCGGCGAGCGTGACGGTGTGCAGAAGGTCGGTGTCGCCGTCGCGATCAAGGTCGGCGCCGACGATGCAGGCGCCGCGTTCGAGGCGCGTGAGGTCCGGGTCGGGCTGCTCGACGAAGAGCGGATCGCCGCCGTTGGCCTCGTTGATAACCATGATGGGCCGGTCGTAGCAGCCGTTGAAGCCGTTGGTGACGATGAGGTCTTCCCAGCCGTCGCGGTCCATGTCCTTGAAGGTCGTGCCCCAGCCGAAGCCGAAGCGTGAGCCCTCGACGCCGGCGGTCGCGGAGATGTTCTCAAACACGGGCTCCATCATGGAACGCGCGATGTAGAAGTCGTTGCGGATGACGCCGCCAGGCACGTCGGTCTTGGTGACGTAGATATCGATCATGCCGTCGTTGTTGGGGTCGCCCAGCGCCACGCCCATGTCGGTCTCGGGCATGGGGCTGGTGGCGTCGGCCTCGTGCGTGTAGTCCATCATCGGATGCAGCAGGAACACGCCCGGCCGGGTCGGGTCTTCGTAGCTGCCCTGGTTGAGCCAGAGGTGGTTCTCGTCCATGTCGACGGCGATGTACATGTCCTGCATGCCGTCACCGTTGAAATCGTGCATGACGATCTGCCAGTGGCTGCCAAAGTTGTCAAGCCCGGGCTCGGGCTCGCTGGGCGCGAGCGTGGCGATGGTGACATCCTCGAACATGCGCCCGCCGTCGGGATTGGGGATGTTCAGCAGCAGGCGGCCGCCGATCTCCATGGGGCGGTTCTGCCCAGCTCCCTGCCACAGGCCGATCATGAGGTCGAGGTAGCCATCGCCATTCAGGTCGCCCGCGGTCATGCCGCCGATGTGGCGGACGACGACGGTCATGCCCGAACGCGGATCGAGGCTCCAGGCGTCGCTGATGAAGTCGACGGCGCCGAGCCCCGTCTCGTCGGCGACGTTGCGGAACGTGCCATCGGGAAGCTGGCGGTACAGGCGAGGCTTGATCCAGTGGTGCTTGATGTCGGTCAAAGGCTGGAAGAACGAGTCGCCCATGACCAGCAGGTCGAGCCGGCGGTCGCCGTCGTAATCGAACCACAGGGCGTTGCGGGCGCGGGCCTTGCCGAGCGGCTCCTCGCACCCCGAGACGCCCAGTTCCTGGGCCATCTCGGTAAAGGTGCCGTCGCCGTCGTTGACCCAGAGCTGATCGCAGTGGCCTTCCTTGCTGGGCAGGAAGAAGTCGATGTAGCCGTCGTTGTTGAAGTCGGCCGCCGCGATGCCGGCGATCATGGCCGTGGCCGACACATAGCCGAACGGATCGATGCCGATGTCGCTGGTGACGTCCACGAGATCAAACGTCTGGGCCGACGCCACGCTGGCGGCCAACCCGACCGCGGCAACGAGGCCCAGGCCGCGTGCGCGGCCAATACCACAACCGACGGACCACAGGCCCGAGCGAGTCGTTTGCGTCTTCATGTTCGAATCCCCCGTCTCCATGGGCAGCCCGTAGGCCGGGCGGGCCCAAAAACCCCCTTCTCATGGGCCCCGTAAGGCCCAAACCCAGGACGATCCGCGCTCAAAGCCTCAGCTCAGGACGAAACACACTGGCAAGCCGGAACACGAGCAGGACCGACCAACTGCCCCCAATATCTCAGAAACAGGGAGCAATGTCAAGGCCTTTTCCGAATGTGACACCCGGAAAGCCCCAAGAAAACTGCCCGGCAGGCCTACCGAAGGACGGCCCACATGAGCAACCAAGCCCCAGCGAAGCCCGAGCGTAAGTTCCATGATCGGGAGCTTGGGGAGGTCGTCGCCGCCCTAGCTGATGGGTGGAATTGCCCAGAATGCCGGTACAACCTCGAGGGGCAGGCCATCCACGTCGAGCCGACCTACGGCTTCCTGGTCTGCCGATGCCCCGAGTGCGGCCGGGTGTGGCCCACCCAGGTGCAGGAGCTCAAGCCCAGCACCCGCCGGCTGATCGTCTACGCGTCGGCCCTGGTCTGGTGGGGGGCGGTCTTCGGCGGCACCCTCGGGGTCGGGATGTTCCTCTTCGGCATGGCCGCCTCGGCCTCGCAATGGGTCAGCTGGCGGCACGACGCCACGAGCTGGGCGGCCCTGAGCGACCTGTTGTGGTTCCCGCCGGTCATGATCCTGGTCGCGGTGACGGCGGCCATCGGGCTGCCCCATCTGCGGGCTGGTCGGCTGCAGATGCTGGCCGTGAGCAGCATGGTCATCGGCGCCCTGAGCACCCTGGCCTATCACCTGAGCGATTTGAACAGGTCGCCCGACTTCGAGGAGGTCGCAGCCTCGGTGCTGCACATGGTGGTGGGATGCGCCACGCTCGTGGTTTCGGTGATGCTCGCCCGGCCGATCGCCAGGCTGGTTGCCGTGCTCTTTATGAGCAAGAAGATGCGGGTCAGCCTCTCGGCGCTCTGGATCGCCGACGGCCGCACACCGCCCGACATGAAGCCGCCGCAGCGTTAGCCCGCGACGAACGTTCCTCGGGCGCGGTCCTTGGTGACGCCTGGGAAGCGCAAGGCCCGGCCGTGGAAGACACACCACACGCCCGGCCCGAGCACGCCGGTGGCGAA
This sequence comes from Phycisphaerales bacterium JB064, assembly GCA_044439825.1. GTDB lineage: Bacteria > Planctomycetota > Phycisphaerae > Phycisphaerales > UBA1924 > JAHCJI01. The sequence goes on from JBITAB010000269.1 coordinate 25,679, forward strand.
CAGGGCTTCGGTGAGGTTCTGCACGCCGTCGCTGCGCTGCATGGCGAAGGGCCGCATGGCGCCGGTGAGGATGACGGGCACACGCAGGTCGCCCAGCTCTCGCAGCAGCAACTCGCCGGTGATCGCCAGCGTGTCGGTGCCGTGGAGGATGACGATGCCCGTGGGCGCGGGATCGCTGGCGAGGGTCTGGCGGGTTGCCTCGAGGATGGCGCGGCGGTCGTCATCGGTCAGCTCGAGGCTGTCCTTGCTCATCAGTTCTCGGACGGAGACCTCGGCCCCGCTCAGCCTGAGGCGGCCGAGCTTTCGCCGGACGATGGAGCGGTGGTTGGCCAGCGACCCGGTGTACTCGTCGTAGGTCTTCTCGATGGTGCCGCCGGTGGTCAGGACGGCGATGCGGCGTTCGACAGGCAGGGGGGGCAGGGGCGGCTGGCTGGGCATGGGCGTTTATAGGCGGCGGGAGGCCCGCCCTGGCGCACCATAGTGGGGTGCACTATGGAGACCTCCCCATGAACGCCCACACCCTCCGCGTCGCCCAGGCCAAGCCCACCCACGACAAGCCCGTGGTCCACCCCGGCGGCATCTTCCCGCTGGTCTTCAGCGTCTGAGCGGCTTCACTCGCAGCCGGCGTCGAACTCATTCTGGAACGCAAGGAAGTCGAAGATCGTCAGCGATCCGTCGCCGTCGAAGTCTGCGGCCAGGTCGCCCGCGTCGAAGGCGTTCTGGAACGCAAGGAAGTCGAAGAGGGTCAGGTCGCCATCGCCGTCGAAGTCGGCGCGGCAGGCCTGTTGTACACCCCAACGCGCGATCCCCG
>JBITAB010000270.1:0-7242 GCA_044439825.1 Phycisphaerales bacterium JB064
TGTGCTGAGAACGAGCGTTGACGCTCAGGCCGCGTGGCGTTCGACGGCCTCGATGGCGCGCATCACGTCGCGGCAGATGGGGAACAGGCGGTCGAGGCGGGTGAGCTTGAAGAGGCACTCGACGTTGGCCGCGGCGTTCACCAGGGCCACGCGGCCGCCGGCCTTCTGCAGGCGGGTGAGCAGCTCGACGAGCACGCCGATGCAGGCCGAGTCCATGTACTCCACGTTCTGGAGGTCGAGCACGACGTGGCGGGCGGGGAGCTGGCCGGGCTCGGTGAGCTTGTCGGTGAGGGCGACCACCAGGGCGGCGGCCTCGTTGCCCGAGAGCGTGCGCTCCTTGAGCGTGGCGATGATGGTCTGGCCGAAGCGGTCGAAGCTGGCAAAGGTCGTGCCGCCGGGAGCCTGGGAGGCCATCGACTCGACGTTGGGGCCATCGGCGCCGGGGGTGGACTTCTTGGGATTGTCCTTGCCGAAGAGGCGTGAGAGCATGGCGTCCCCTTTGGTGGCCGGTGCGAGAGCAGCGGGCGGTGCGGTGGCGTGGGCTTAGTGGACCCAGCTTTGCGTGGGGCCCTGGTTGTCGGGCCTCGCGCGGCGGATGGGCTTGGCCTTCAGGCGGCCGGGCTGCGAATCGGCATCGTCGTGGTCATCGGGGATGACCGCGGGCGCGATGGGCGACGGCGCGGGCTGGGCCGCGGACTGGCTCGGGATGGGCTGGGGGTGGGCCTGTGCGGGCGCCGCCGGCGTGTTGCCGTGCTGGCGCTTGTGCTGGGCCTCATCCAGCGATCGATCGAGCTTCTGAAGGATGTGACGGAGTTCGTCGAACTCCCGCTTGCCGTTGTCCATAACGTCGTGCCTCCCGCACCTTGGGTTCGTCCATGCCATCGACTTTTTGGGGGGGTGACTTCGGTCGAAGTCGTTGATGGCATGAGATTTGGCCCGGTGTGGCCATCCAAGGTGGCCTGGCGAACCGTTGTAGCTCCGAAAATGTTGGTCGGTTTTGCGACCCACCGGCTATTCTGGGGAGGCAGAGGGGATGCCTGGGGGTGGCCATGTTCGGAGCCTTTTCTCCTAAGTCCATACGCACAAACCGGTTGGGCCAGTTCCTATTCGGACTTTTCCTGATCCTGCTGGCCGGGGCCTCCCTTGGCCTTGAGCGGCAACGGGACGCGTTGGTCTTGCACATCCGGGTGGAAGGCGACGTCGATTCGGCAGCAATGGTCCGAGAACTCATCGGCCACCTCGATTCGGGGGGTGCCGGCACCTATCAGGGCGTGCTGCTCGAGATGGAGGCCGGGCGCGTTCGAGACGACCTGGCCTGGAGCCTGGGCACGGCCATGGCGGCGCTCGACAAGCCGGTGTGGGTCTGGCTGACGGGGCGGAGCGGTTCGGCCGCCGGCCCCGAGCAGCTCGAGCTTGGCATCCTGGCGACCAAGGCGTGGGTCGACCAGGGCGTGAGCGTGGCATGGGACGGGCCGGGCGAGGGCGCCGAGCTCATGCCCGAGGACCTGGACCACAAGCGGATGATGCGCGAGCGCTACTCGGCCCTGTGGGTGGCGCTCGAGCGGCGGGGTGCGAGCACGCGCATGGCCGAGGGGTTGCTCAGGCCGTCCGCTCCGCTGCGGGCCACGCGGGTGGTGGCGGGGGAGTGCGAGCTGGTCGAGGGGCCGATCGAGCCCGGCAAGGAAGCGGGCCATCTGACGTTAGTGGAGCCCCTGAGCACGGGTGGCACGCGCGGGCGCGTGCCCGCTGACGTTGCGGTGGCGCTGCGTTTGATGGACGGGCGGGAAGCGTCGGCCCGGCAAGTGATCCGCCAAGGCTTGGGCGACGACGCGCTGCGGGGCCTGCGCACCGAGCGGGTGGTGGTGGAGAGCGACCTGAAGGAACGCATCGACGAGGGGCACAAGCTGATGCGCACGGCCCGGGCCGAGGCTGCGCTGGCCGAGGACACCCTGCGGCGGCGCATCGAGAGCGGCATGGGCCGCGGGGCCTACGAGCGGGCCGTGCGAGACCGGGCGCGAGCGGCCTTGGCGGTGGTGGAGCGCGGGGAGGCGGCGCTGAAGGCCTTCGAGGCTCTGGCGGCCGAGCACCCCGAGGTGTTGCGGACCCGGGCGCCGGTGCAGGCCGACCTGCCAGGGGTAGAGGAAACGGCCGCCCGGGCGTGGGCTCGGGAGATCGAGTATGTCCGCCGCGATCTGGCCGGTACGCGTGCGGATGCGATGGCCCAGGCCGAGGGTTGATCCGTACCCAATGCGGCCTCTGGGCATCGGCGGGGTGGCAGGCTCGCTATTGTGAGCCTTATGAGCAGCACGAATGGCGAGAAGGCGGCCGTCAGCGGGCCGGGCGTGGGCGGGCCTGTGGTCAGTGGGCCAGGCCGGCGCGGGTCGGGCTCGAACGGTCAGGCGATGCTGGCGTCGGCCAAGCACGCGATGGCGCTGCGCGAGGCCTTCTGGCACGACATGTGCCGCGAGATCCTCACCACGCTGTCGGTCGAGGGGCTGCGGCGGCGCGAGCAGGCGGCGGCGATCGAGCTGCCCGGCGGCCAGATCGTGACGAGCGTGTCGCCCGAAACGTCAGCGGAAACATCCACCGAAGACGACGGGGAAGTCCCCAGCGAGGGCGAGCTGTTCGATGGCCGTATGGCGATCCTGACCCACGGCGGCGAGCGGATCCCCATCGGCGAGGTCTATCCCATGCTGGCCTGCGGCATCAGCGGGGACGGGGCCGACAAGGCGGTGTCGCAGGCGGTGGAGTGCAGCATCTTCCAGGTGCTGACGCCGGCGGGCGAGTTATACACCATTCCGGTGCACGAGATCCGGGCTTTTCACGCGTTGACGCCACAACTGATGCGGCAGATCGAACAAGCCGGGCGTGACAACCGTTCGCGCAGGCGGGGCAGCGAGGATCGGGAGATGCCCTTTGGCTTCGAGGCGTACACGTCTCTGGCGCGTGCCGAGCGTGACCAGCAGAGCGCCGACCCGTACTACCCAGCCCCCTGAGCCCGCCAACTGACTACCGCTGTTTCGACCTTCTGAAGATGGAGCGTGCATGGCCCGGACGTTGCTTGCCATCCCCGTGTACAACGAAGAGAAGTACGTGCAGCGCGTGCTGGGCAAGGTGCTCGAGTATGTGCCCGACGTGCTGGTGATCGACGACGGGTCGAAGGACGCCACGCCTTCGCTGCTGGCGCAGTTCCCCGTCGAGGTCATCCGCCACGCCCACAACCGCGGGTATGGGCGTTCGCTGATGGACGCGTTCCGCTGGGCCGCGGTCGATTGCTTCGACTGGGTCATCACGATGGACTGCGACGAGCAGCACGAGCCGGCCGCCCTACCCGACTTCATGGCGGCGATCCAGCGCGACGACCTCGACGTCGTGAGCGGCTCGCGATACCTCGACATGCACCCCGAGAACGACCGCCCGCCCGAGGAACGCCGGCAGATCAACGGCATCATCACCACCGAGCTCAATGATCGGCTGGGGCTGAGCCTGACCGACGCGTTCTGCGGCTACAAGGCGTATCGCGTGTCGGCCTTGCGCAAGCTCTCGCTCGACGTGGATGGGTACGCCTTCCCGATGCAGTTCTGGGTGCAGGCGGTGGCGGCGGGGCTGCGCATCGGCGAGCTGCCGGTTCGGCTGATCTACAACGACGCGACGCGATCCTTCGGCGGGCCGCTGGACAACCACGACCACCGGCTGACGCACTATCGCGAGGTGCTGGCGCGCGAGCTGGCGCACTGCAACGACAGGCTGCCCAAGCGATGTCCGGCGTGCTAGAGCGCGAGGCGCTGCTCGAGTCGGTGACGGTGCGCGCGGAAGCGGGCGCATCGATTGGCGTGCTGAGCGCGCCCGGGGCGGCAAAGGCGGCGGCGCGTGCGGAGCTTGGCTTGCCCACCGATCGGCCCATCGTGATGGTGGGCCACCAGGCCGAGGTGTGGCACGCGGGCATCCTGGCCAAGCTCATCGCGGCGGCCGAGATCGCCAAGGCCCACAACGCTGCGCTGGTGTGGCTGACGCCGGACCAGGACGCCAACGAGCCGACGATGCTGCCCTACCCGGCCGTCACGCACGAGGGGCGGCTGAAGCGGCGCGAGTGGCTGATCGACCCCAACGCCTTCGTGCGGCCCGGCACGCCCACGGGCTCTCGCCTGGCGATGGAGCCCGGGGCCGTGCCCCGCGTTGCGAGGACGGAATGGCCGCACGAGGCGGTGCGCGATGGGCTTAATCGCGTGCACCGCTCGCTCGTGCAGTGGCAGGGCGAGGCCTCGCTCGCGGCGCAGTTCACACGCGCCGCGCTCGATATGGTGCGTGAATCGCTTGGTATCTCGGTCGATCACGTGCTGATGTGCTCGGCGATGTCGCGCGGCGCGGCCTTTGGCATGTGGGCCGAGCGCATGCACCGTGAAGCACGCGGGTGTGTGCTGGCGTACAACGCCGCGGCGCAGGCGCACCCCGAGGCGCAGGTGAGGGATCTTGAGATGGGCCCGCGCTGGGAGTTGCCCTTGTGGTCGCTGACGCCCGAGCGGCCGCGGGCCGCGGTGTATGGCGATGCGCCGCTGCCGGCGCGCGTCGCGCCGCGGGCGCTCGCGATGACGGGATTCGTGCGAACGCTGCTGTGCGACGCGTGGGTGATGGGCGTCGGCGGAGAGCAATACGACGCCGTGACGAGGCAGTGGCTGCGAGCGTGGATGGGCAAGGCCGATCTTTCGCCCGGCGTGATCGCGACGGCAACGCTGCGGGCGCCGCTGCGTGATGGCGCTCTGCCAGACCCCAAGAAGGCGGCCGAGGCGGCCTGGCGCGTGCACCACGCCCGGCACCACCCGGCCATGCTGGGGCAGGAGGATCGCCAGCGCGAGCGTGATGCGATCGTGGAACGGATGGAGTCATCGCCACGCGGCTCGATCGAGAGGCGCACGTTGTTTGCGCGGCTGCGCGAGGTCTTGCACGAAGCCCGCGATGCGGGCGAAGCGAAGCTCAGCGAATTGCGAGATGAGGCCCAGGCCGAGCACGAGCGTTTGCGTGACATGGACTGCGTGCTCGATCGCACGTGGCCATTCGCTTTGCATCCAGATGCGATGCTCAAGGAGCTTGATGCGCGTGTGCGGTCGGCGGCGGGAGCCTTGGCGTGAGGTCGCTATGGCTCGTGCTGTGCGTACTCATCGCCGCGTGTGGCGAGCAGCAATCGCCGCAGCAGATGCAGGATGTGCGCATCGCGACGACAAGCCCGGCCGTGGGCATCATGCTGCGAGACTTCAACGCGCAATCGCTCGCGGTGGGTCGATCGGGCTATGACGTGGCGCTCGATCCTGCGTTGCCGGTGGTGGGCGATGCGGCGGGCATCGACCTCGAGCGGCTGAGCTTGCTCGGTGCGACCCATGTGTACGTCGAGACTGGTGCGTCGGCGGCGCCGGCCGGGCTGCGAGAACTTGCCGACGATGTCGGGTTCGAACTCGTGACCTTCGAGCTTACGAATATGGCCCAGCTCGAGGAGCTTGCCGGGCGGGTGCACGGGCTGGTGGCCTCGCATGTCGACGCGGGGCCAGAGCCCAGCGAGCTGTTCGCGTCGGCCCTGGAGCGTGACGATACGCTCGCGGGCGCAGGGCGTGTCTTGCTGCTGATGCCTGGCAATCCGCCGGCGGCGCTGGGGCCCGGGTCGGTGCATCACGAGGTGCTCCTGGCCATCGGCGGTGCGGCGGCGGTGGGGGATGGACGGCCCTACATGCCGCTGGACGCCGAGGACGTGATCGAGCTCTCGCCCGATGCGATCGTGCTGCTGGCGCCGGGCGAGGAGCGGAGCTGGCGGCAGCTGCTCGGGCCGCTGGCCGAGCTGCCGGTGCCGGCGATCGAGGCGGGCCGCGTGGCGGTGCTGCGAGACGACGAGGTGCTGATGGCCTCGACCTCGACGCTGCGGTACGCCGACGAGCTTCGGCGGCTGCTCGAGGCGTGGGCGCGTGGGCTTTGAGGTTCATACCATCGCCCGATGAGCACCAGCGAGACCCAGCACGCCAGCCCGCCGCACGCAGATCTTGATCCCCTTGCGATCCTCGACGAGCGATTCTCGGCGGCGATTGCGCGTGCGTTCCCGAATATCGAGGGAAAGGCCGACGCGCTGATCGCCCCGGCCAAGAAGGCGACCATGGGCGACTTCCAGTGCAACGCCGCCATGGCGCTGGGCAAGATGGTGGGGCAGAACCCGCGCGAGGTGGCCAAGGCCATCGTGCAGGCTGTCGACATTGCCGACATCGCCGAGCCGCTGGACGAAGGCGCGATCGCGGGGCCTGGCTTCATCAACATCACGCTGAAGCCGGTCGCTCTGGCCGGGCTATTGGGCGAGATGGCCGGCAGCGATCTTGGCCTGCCGCCAGTAGCGAACCCACGGAAGGTGGTCGTCGACCTGTGCGGCGTCAACCTGGCCAAGCAGATGCACGTGGGCCACATCCGCGCGATCGTGATCGGCGACGCGATCGCGCGCACGTTCGAGCGGTTGGGGCACACGGTCATCCGCCAGAACCACGTGGGCGACTGGGGCCTGCCCATCGCGATGGTGGTCGACTATCTGCACCGCGAGAGCGAGGCCGGACGGCTCGACCTGAACGCCATCACGCTCGACGACCTGGACACGATCTACAAGAGCATGCAGAAGCGCACGAGCGCGGGACGCACGGGCCTGCGATTGGCCCAGAAGTGGGACCTCGGGCCCAAGGTCATCGCCGAGCTCGAGGCCGAGGTGGCCGACGCCGACGAGGCGATGGCCAAGGCCAAGGCGACGCTCGTGGCGCTGCAGGGCGGCACCGACTGGGCCGTCGGCGTGTGGCAGCGCATCAGCGACATCACGATGGGCGCGTGCATGGACGCGTGCCAACGCCTGCACACGCGCATCACGATGAAGGACAGCGCGGGCGAGTCGAGCTATCGTGCCGAGCTGGCGCCGATGATCGATGACCTGGTGAAGCGCGGCGTGGCCGAGGAAGACGGCGGCGCGCTCGTGGTGCGTGGGGAGGGCAACGACCCGCCCGCGCTGGTGCGCAAGGGTGATGGCGGCTTCTTGTACGCGACGACCGATGTTGCCGCGATCCGCCGCCGCGTGCAGGACTTTGGCGCGAGCCGTGTGATCTATTGCGTGGACGTTCGCCAGTCGATGCACTTCCGCCAGGTGTTCGCTGCTGCGCGCAAGGCCGGATATGCCACGACGGCCGATGGCGCCGACGCGAGCCTCGAGCACGCGGCGTTCGGCACCATCCTGGG
>JBITAB010000271.1:0-5329 GCA_044439825.1 Phycisphaerales bacterium JB064
CCCCCCAGCGCCGCCACCCGCTCCTGCTGGCTGCCGACGAACGAGATCCGCAGGCCGAAGTTTTCGCCCACCTTCACGGCGCTGCCGGTGCCCACGTCGCGGTTGTTGATGCGCAGGGTCAGGTCCTGCTCGGCGGTCTTGTCGACCTCGAGGATCGCCCCGGGCCGCAGGCCCAGCACCTCGCCCACGGTCATCGTCCGCTCGGCCAGCACGACCACCACCGGCACGTCGAGCCCCAGGATGGTCTTCACGTCACGCGACATAGCAAGCCCATCGGCCCTTGGGCGGGCGCGGCTTGAACACAGTATGAGTCGGAAACACCCAATCAGCCGTCGTAGCGGCCGACCACCAGGCTGACGTTGTGCCCGCCGAAGCCGAAGGTGTTGTTCATGGCGTAGCGGATGGGGGCCTTGCGGGCGGTGTTGGCCACCAGGTCGATGTCGAAGCCGTCCTCGGGGTTTTCGAGGTTGATCGTCGGCGGCACCAGCCCCTCGCGCAGGGCGTTGACGCAGCCGATCAGCTCCACGGCCCCCGAAGCGCCCAGGGCGTGCCCGTGCACGCTCTTGGTCGAGCTCATCAGCAGCGTGCCACCGGCAGACTTGCGGGCGTGGTCGCCAAAGACGTCCAGCACCGCCGCCACCTCGGCCCGGTCGCCCAGGGGCGTGCTGGTGCCGTGGGCGTTGATGTAGCCGATGTCGCTGGGCTTGAGCCCGGAGTCTTCCAAGGCCCAGGTCATGGCCTGACGCGCCCCACGGCCGGCCTCGTCGGGCGCGGTGATGTGGTAGGCGTCGGCGCTGGCGGCCCAGCCGACCAGTTCGGCAAGGATCGTCGCGCCGCGGGCCTTGGCATGGGCCTCGGTCTCCAGCACGAAGGCGGCGGCGCCCTCGGCCAGCACGAAGCCATCGCGGCCGGCGTCGAAGGGACGGCTGGCCTTGGTGGGCTCGGTGTTGCCGCTCAGGGCCTTCATGGCCTGGAAGGCGCCCACGCACAGGGGCGTGATGGCCGCCTCGGTGCCGCCCGCGATCATCACGTCGGCCCGGCCGCGGCGGATGGTCTCCACCGCCTCGCCGATGGCGTTGCCCGAGCTGGCGCAGGCCGTGGCCATGGCCGTCGCCGGGCCACGCAGGCCGTAGCTGATCGAGACGTTGCCGGCCGTGGCATTGACCATCAGCTTGGGCACGGTCAGCGGGCTGAGCCGCTTGGGACCGCGCTCGAGCAGGATGGAATGGCCCTCCTCGATGGTGGAGATGCCGCCCACGCCCGTGCCATAGGCCACGCCCGCCCGCTCGGGCTGCATGGCCGAGAAGTCGATGCCGCTGTCCTTGACGGCCTGGGCCACGGCGGCCATGCCGAACTGGGCCGAGCGGTCGAGCCGCTTGGCCTCGCGCGGGTCGATGTGCTCGCCGGCGTCGAAGCCCTTCACCTGGCCGGCGACCCGGGCGGTCCACTGGCCCTCGTACTTGGCGATCTCCTCGCCCTCGAGGGTGGTGATGCCCGAGACGCCGTCACGCATGGCATGCCACACCGCCTCGGGCGAGAGCCCGATGGGCGTGATGGCGCCAACGCCGGTGATCACGATGCGCGGTTGGGTGGCTTGGTTTGGCATGGCGCAATAGCCCAGGCGGCCCCGCGGCTGTGCGAGGGGCCGCGGGCGGGCTTACTCGATGCCGTGGGCCTGCTTGATGAAGTCGATCGCCTGACCGACGGTCTTGATCTGCTCGGCCTGCTCGTCGGGGATGGACGTCTCGAACTCGTCCTCGAACTCCATCACCAGCTCGACGGTGTCGAGGCTGTCGGCGTTCAGATCCTCCACGAAGCTCGTTTCGCGGGTGATCTTCTCTCGGTCGGCATGCATCTGCTCGGCGACGATATCGATCACCTTCGACTCGATTTCAGCTTCGGTCACCTGTAAGCCTCCGTTCCCCGGGAGCGAATGCTCCCGTGCGGCACCCCCAACGCGACGGGCGAGGGGAATCTCTAGCACCCCCGCCAGGACGCCCGGGCCTATCCGGCCAAAGAGCGAAACCCGTTGGGGCAGCGCGATTCTACCCGCAGCCACGCCCCCGGGGCAATCACCCCCCGGTCCCTATTGGCCCAATCCGCCCAGCCCGCCCACGCCGCCCCCTCCTTGGGCCGGGGGCCGATTCTCGGTCCTCTGCCTGTAGCGGTTGCGACGGCAGGGTGGGCCCGGGCCTGCCCGGACCGCCCCAGCCCGGCCTCGGGGCTTGCCCTGCCCGCCAAAGGACCCGATGCACGATGGGTCGCCGGTTGGTGTTGGCGGCAGCCATTGGTTCCTTTTTGAAGGAAGCGGGGGATGACCATGATGCCCGACAATCCGACCGAGTTCAGCCACCAGGTGGCCCAGATCCTCCGCCGGCTTCAGCCAGAGCTGACCATCGATTCCATCCGCGAGGACGAACTGGTCATCGCCGGCCGCCGCCTCGACCTGATCAACCTCTACCGCATCGTGCGTCACGACCCCCAGCGGGGCGTGGAGATCGTCGAGCACTACCTCGAGCAGCTCTTTGCCGGCGACCTGATGTACGTCAACGCCATGAGCTTCGACATCGCCCGCCCGCGGATCATGCCGCGCATCCAGCCCGAGAGCATCTTCGAGAGCCTCAGCCGCCGCCTGGTGGCCCACACCCCCTTCGTCAATGGCGCCGTGGTCGTCTACGTGCTCGACCTGCCGCAGATGACCGTGAGCATCACCACCGAGCAGCTCGTGCAATGGGGCGTGGACATCGACGAGCTCGAGATGATCGCCCGCGAGAACCTGGACCTGTACGCCCCGGAGATGGACGTGCAGCTCGTCGAGAGCCGCGAGGGCGGCATGGCGGCCATCCTGGCCGAGCAGGACGGCTACGACGCCGCCCGCCTGCTCATGGGCAAGCTCTACAACCGCCTGGCGCCCTCGCTGGGCGGCGACTTCCTGGTGGCCATCCCCGCCCGCGACATGTTCGTGGCCCTCTCGCGAGACCCCGCCGAGTTCGTGCACCGCATCCGCGACCGCGTCCGCCAGGACTACGAACGCCTGCCCTACCCCATCACCGACGAGCTCTTCTACGTGACGCGCGACGGCGTGGCGGGGACGGGAGAATCGAAGGCGGCGTGAGGATCACTCGATCTGATAGCGGTCTCGGGCGTATGCCACGGCAACACATCTCAACGCCGGAAGCCCCCCGCCCTGCATCTCTGCGAACGGGTACCACAGCTCCCAATAGCGACCGTCTTCAGGATCTCGGTACAGCGTGGTCCAGTCCGGCGGATAGTCGGCAACCTTGACCAGACACTCATTGACCAGATAAGCCAGGCGCGATCCGGCCCTCTCCAAATCAGCGGCCGTCGGCTGGGGGCCGAGTGGATCGCACTCGATTGTGCTCTCATCCGGCCGGATGCGCTTCGGGTCAGTCATTCCTGTTCACTTCAGTTCTAGGCGTTGCGAACCGGTTTCTAGACTATCACCTTAGCAAGGCGGCATGAAGGTTATAGTGAACTAGACCTCCTGCCATGTACCACCAAGCCCGTGATAGGTCTCAACTGAAAGTCGAAATCGCTTTCCGCTAGCGGGCTCTTCAAAGTCCAGTTCGATGGAATCATCGGGCCATGGTTGCCCTTCGATGATGTCTTGTAGTCGTACGGTTTGAGTGGAACTTGGCACTCGAACAAGAATGCCCTCGTCCACCGCTCCGGCAATGTCTCGCACAACCCGTAGGAGCTGTTCAGGACTCTGAATTCGTTGGGCGGAAGGGCATGTCATGGGTAAACAAACTCGCGATTGATGAGCATAACGCTCTCCGTGCGGAGGGATCGAAGGCCGCCTATCGGTCCTTCAGGCGTCTTACGAACCGCAAGCCAGACCAGACGTCATCGATCGCGCACACCTTGTTGTCCACGAGGCCATGCGAGAGCCCGAAGTCGCGCACGATGCCATCGTTCAGGTCGGTCGCGACGCCACTGGCCTTCTTGGGCCACGCGATCCACAGGCCGTCGGCAGTCGCCAAACGCTGCTGCGCCGCATCGAACTTCGATTCCAGCACGGCCTGTTTCTTACAAAAGAGCACGATCACGTCGGCCGGCACGGCGCCCCGAAGCGAAGCCATCGGCCGCACGTCTTCGGGCAAGCCTTCGATGGCAAAACCACCTGGCGCGCTCAGCACGATCACCCGCGAACCAGGCTTGATGCAGAGCTTCTTGGCCAGAGGAGTGCCCGAATAGCCAGCCATGGCCGATGCTAGTGCGAATACCGTTGGCCAGTGATCCTCCTCATCGACAACTACGACTCCTTCACCTGGAACCTCGTCCAGCGGCTGGGCGAGGCTGCGATCACACGGGGTGAGTCGCTCGGGCCGGGCAGCGGCATGGTCGTGGCGCGCAACGACGAGATCTCTCCGGATCAGGCCGCGGCCCTTCCGCTCGCCGGCATCGTCATCAGCCCCGGCCCGTGCACGCCGACCGAGGCGGGCGTGTCGGCGGCCATCATCGATCGCTTCGCCGGCCGCGTGCCCATCCTGGGCGTGTGCCTGGGCTGCCAGGTGATGGCCCAGATGCAGGGGCTCACCGTCACGAGGCACGACGTGCCCGTCCACGGCCGCACCAGCCCGGTGCGCCACGACGGCCAGGGCGTCTTCGCCGGCCTGCCCAGCCCGATGGAGGCCGCCCGCTACCACTCACTGGTGGTGCAGGCCGCCGACATCCACCCCCCTACGCCCAACGCGGACGGCTGGGCCGTAACCGCCTGGACCGACGAACCGACGCCCGACGGGGGCACGCGCCGGGTCGTCATGGGCCTGCGACGCCTGTGGGCCGACGCCAGCAAGGCGCCGCTCGAAGGCGTGCAGTTCCACCCAGAAAGTTATCTGACCCCCCACGGCCTTGCCCTTTTGGGCAACTTCCTGGCCATGGTGGCCCGCCACCGCCAAAGCGACGCTGTGACCACGCCGATTTGAGATAAAGGGAACAAACCCCGCCCCCTGAGGTATACTCCCAGTGGTGACCCCGACCCGCGCCATCGCGCTGCTGCTGGCACTGGCCATCCTTCTGGCCGGCCCGGCATCCGCATTGGCCGCGTCGTTTGGCGGCTGCTGCTGCTCGCAGACCGCCGCCGAAGAGGTCATGCAGGCCGACGCTCCCAGCGAGCACTCCTGCTGCTCGGCTCAGCCTGAAACGAAGCCAGAACAAACCGAGCCGGCCCAGGACGAGCCCTGCCACGACAAAGACTCACAGAGCTGCGACTGCTCCATGCCGTGCTGCATGATGGCCAAGACGCCGCAACTCGCCCGAGCCACGATCGGCCTCGATCTGCCCGATGCCGAGCCCGACGCGTTCC